>DATBBH010000001.1:0-6315 GCA_036271075.1 Gaiellaceae bacterium
CGCGAAGAGGCTGGCATGCGCCCCCGCGTGGCTGCGGTCGACGGGGATGTCGCGCCAGCCGAGCACGACCTGTCCCTCGGCGGCGACGGTGCGCTCCAGCAGCGCTTCGAGCTCGTGGCGACGCGCCACCTCCTGCGGCAGGAAGCAGACGGCGACGCCGTAGCGGCCCGAGGGCGGCAGCTCGAAGTCGACCGCGGTGCGCAGGAACGCATCGGGAAGCTGGACCAGGATCCCAGCGCCGTCCCCGGTCGCGGCGTCGGCACCGGCGGCGCCGCGATGCTCGAGGTTCTCGAGCGCGCGCAGCGCCTGGGAGATCGCCATGTGGCTGCGCGTACCGTCGAGGCGCGCCACGAACGCGACGCCGCAGGCGTCGTGCTCGAAGGCCGGGTCGTAGAGGCCCTGCTTTCTCACCGGCTCCACTCCCCGCCTGACTGTTGGCTAGTCCGGCGGGGCGAGGGGGTTGCGGAGCCGGCTAGCGCTGTTTCGGGCGCGACTTGACCACGATCTTCGTAAAGGAGGCCGGCGCGCTCATCGCTTCAAAGAGTAAAGCATTGACCGGACGGCCGCAAGCGCGAGCCGTTACTCTCTTTTTTGAAGTGACGTCTTCGGGGATCACCTGGTCGAACGCCGGCAGCCGCTGGAGCAAGGAGTTGGTCGCCTATGCCCTCGACCGCTACCACCGGCGGCACCTCCGCACGCCGACCGTGCGGGAGCTCAGAGCAGGTGTGGCCGAGCTGCCGAGCCACGCGACGATTCGCCGGATGTACGGCAGCGCCTCGCGCATGTACGAGGAGCACGGCTACCGCGTTCGCCCGTGCGGCGGCCAGCCCGGCCGGCGAACGACGCTCGAGCGCGATCCGTTTGGCCGCTTCCTGCCCAGAACCCGTTAGGTAGTTCCTTCGGATGCGTGGCAGCTCGTGCTGCGAGAGCCTGCAGCGATGACCTTCGCGTTCGTGGTCGCAGGAGTTCTCTCACCCTCGCTCTCTGCGCTGTGCGACCAGCTCGATGCGGGATTGCGCGATCTCGGCTGGACGCCGGTCGAGAACGCCGATGACGCGAAGCTGATCTTCAACCTCGTGGACACGGAGCAGCCGCGGCCGTTCCGGCGGCACGCGCGCGGCACCTACGCGGCGACGCTCTACGACGGCCCCGTCGACGACGCAAAGATCATCGAGACGAGCTATCCACTGCTCGTGCGATCACTCGCGAACATCGTCCTCGCGCACATCGGCGATGCGGTCTGGTTCACGACGATGGAGCGCGGGACATATCGCGCAACCGGGACATCACTCGCTTCGGCGGTGCTCGACCGGTTGCTGCCCCTCGCGACCGCGCGCCTCGTGATTGAGAACGACTTCCGCCGGGACCTCGAACCCGAGCTTTGGGACGGCGACGCGCACACGGCGGAGATCCAGCTCACGGGCGCACGGATCGATGAGCTCGGTCTCCTTCCGGCGCCGTTTCCGATCGACGACCTGCTCGACGAGCGCGACCTGCGCCACGTCAAGCGCCTCTATGGCATCGGCGGCCTGTCCTACGGCAACCTCTCGGCTCGCAAGGACGAACGCCGGTTCTGGATGAGCGCGTCCGGAGTCGACAAGTCGAGGCTCGAGGAGCCCGGCCGCGACATTCTCCTCGTCAGTGACTACGACGCCGACCGCGGTGTGATCGTCCTCAGCGTTCCACCCGACTCCGAGCCGCGTCGCGTCTCCGTCGATGCGATCGAGCACTGGATGATCTATCAGGCGCATCCAGACATCGGGGCGATCCTCCACGTCCACGCATGGCTCGACGGGATCCCGACAACCGAGTTCAACTTCCCGTGCGGGACCGAAGAGCTCGCGATCAGCGTCGCACAAGCCCTCGCGGCGGAGCCGGACCCCGCGCACGCGGTGATCGGCCTGACGAACCACGGCATTACGGCGACAGGTGCCAGCCTCACCGAGATCCTGAACCGCATCGGGAGCTCGCTGCGAGCCAGTGTCCCGATGACGTAGACCACACGCCTACCGCCGCATTCCCGGTAGAACGTCGGCGTGAGCGCCGTCCTCCTCGTCCTGTCCTCGTTCCTCGCGAGCGCCGTGGAGATGGTCGAAGCACTGACGATCGTGCTCGCCGCAGGTCTCACGCGAGGTTGGCGCTCGGCGCTGACAGGTGTCGCGGCGGCGACGCTGACACTGGCCGTCATTGTGGCGGTGCTCGGGCCGGCACTGACGCTCATACCCCTGAACGCGTTGCGGCTCGTCGTCGGGGCGCTCCTGCTGGTTTTCGGCCTGCAGTGGTTGCGGAAAGCGATCCTGCGGGCGAGCGGCTTCAAGGCGTTGCACGACGAGGACGCGATCTTCGCCCAGGAGCTCCGCGACGCGGAGACCGCTCCGCGCGACGAGCGCGCCGGGCTCGACTGGTACGGCTTCACGCTCTCGTTCAAGGGCGTGTTGCTCGAGGGCCTCGAGGTCGCCTTCATCGTCCTCACCTTCGGGAGCACGCAGGGCTCGATCCCGCTGGCGGCCGCGGGCGCCGTCGCGGCGGTCGTGCTCGTCGCGCTCGTCGGTGTGCTCGCGCGAGCCCCGCTGGCCCGCGTTCCCGAGAACACGATGAAGTTCGCGGTGGGGATCATGCTGACGACGTTCGGGATCTTCTGGTCGGCCGAAGGGGCCGGCGCGGACTGGCCTGGTGGCGACGCAGCAATCCTCGGCGTGCTCGCGTTCGTCATCCTCTGGTCGGCGACGCTGGTCGCGCTGCTGCGGGCCCGGCGCGCGCGGGTGGCCATCGCATGAACGCCGTCGCGTCCTTCGGCAGGTTCTGGTGGAACTTCATCGTCGGTGACGACTGGCTGGCCGCAGCCGGCGTTGCAGTGGCGCTTGGCGTGACCGCGGCCCTGGAAACCTGGTGGGTTCTTCCACTCGCGGTCGCGATCGTGCTCGCCGGCTCGCTCTACCGCGCGATCCCACATTCGTAGGGAACTCACAAGAGTTTCTTAGGAACGGCGACGAGGCTGGAGGCATGAACGCATCCAGGAACACCAAAATCAGCGCGCTGGCGGTGACCGCGGTCGCGCTCGTCGCCGTGGGCGGCGCCTTCGCAGCCGGGAAGCACCACGGCTCGAAGGCGTCCGCCGCGGGCGGGCTCTCGATCGGCTCCTACGTGAGCACCGGCCGGACCACCGCCCACGGCCTGGGTGGCCCCGGGCGTGGACCAAACGACGATTTCGCTGCGGCCGCCACCTACCTCGGCCTCAGCCAGAGCGACCTGCAGACGGCGCTCCAGTCGGGCAAGACGCTCGCCCAGGTCGCCGACGCAACCAGCGGCAAGTCGGCGGCGGGCCTGATCGACGCGCTCGTCGCGCACGAGCAGACCGAGCTCGCAGCCGCAGTGACCGCGGGCAGGCTCACGCAGGCCCAGGCCAACCAGATCACCGCGACGCTGAAGGACCGGTTCACCAACCTCGTCAACGGCACGTGGCCGCCGCACGACGGCCACGGGGGTCCCCGCAGCGGCGGTGACGACTTCGCAGCGGCCGCGACGTACCTCGGCCTCAGCCAGAGCGACCTGCAGACGGCGCTCCAGTCGGGCAAGACGCTCGCCCAGGTCGCCGACGCGACAAGCGGCAAATCGACAGCGGGCCTGATCGACGCGCTCGTCGCGCACGAGCAGACCGAGCTCGCAGCCGCAGTGACCGCGGGCAGGCTCACCCAGGCCCAGGCCGACCAGATCACCGCGACGCTGAAGGACCGCTTCACGAACTTCGTCAACGGTGTTCGCCCGTCGCACGCTGGTTTCGGCAGCCGCCACGGCTTCGGCTCGTTCAGGCCGGCCGGCGGCACCCACATCTAGCCAACCGGGGAGGATCCGCCGCGCTACCGTCAGCGCGTGCGGATCCTCCTCGCCGCAGTGCTCGTCGCGGCCGCGGCACCGGCACGGCCGCCGATCGTCAGCAAGCCGATCCCGTTCAGCGCGGCGCGGCGCGCAGAGACGGCACGATACGCCGAGCGCCACTACGGCCTGAGCACCTGGCGGCTCGTGCGGCCACGCGTGATCGTCGAGCACTACACCGCGTCCGACTCGTTCTCGTCGGCATGGAACACCTTTGCGTCGGATGCGCCCGACCCGGAGCTGCACGAGCGGCCCGGCACGTGTGCGCATTTTGTGATCGACCGCGACGGCACGATCTACCAGCTGGTTCCGCTCACGACGATGTGCCGTCACACCGTCGGCCTGAACTGGACGGCGATCGGCATCGAGCACGTTGGGACGAGTGACGCCTCGATCCTTGCGAACGCCCGCCAGATGCGCGCGTCGCTGCGACTGACGCTCTGGCTGATGCATCGCTACGGCATCTCGCTCCCGAATGTGATCGGCCATGCCGAGAGCCTGACCAGCCCGTTTCACCGCGAGCGATATGCGCCCTGGCGCTGCCAGACGCACGCCGACTGGCAGCACGCCGACATGGTCACGTATCGCGCGCGGCTGGCCACGCTCGCAGCAAGCGAGCATGTTGCGATCTCGCGTGCAGGTGGCCCGGTCGCCTCGCATTGCTGAGCGGCCGAGACAGGAGCCGGCGAGGCCGCAACGAAGGCAGGCGAATGCGGACTCGGATCACCGCCCTGGCTGCGCTCGCCCTCGTCGGCCTCGCCCACGCTGCTGCGGGCTCGTCCGCCCCACCGTCCGCAGCACTGCAGGCCAAGCACGCCCAGGCCACACAGGTGCTGGCCCAGGTGAACGCTCTCGACACACGGTTCGGCGCGGTGGTCGACGCCTGGGACGGAGCCAAGATCCAGCTCGCGACCACGGAGAAACAGCTGGCCGCGAACCGTGCCCAACTCTCGTTCGCGCAGAAGCAGAGCCGGATCGCACAGCGGCATGCGGCGCGCCTGCTGATCACGATCTACGAAGGCGAGAACCCGGATCTGATCCAGCTGCTGGCCGGCAGCTCGCAGCTCTCCGACGTGATCAACGCGGTTCAGTACACCCGCGACGTTGCGACGTCGGCGCAGCGCGTCGCTGCCGCCGCGGTGCGCGCGAGGAACAGGCTCGCGGCTGCGAAGGAGCAGCTGCAGACGACCGAGCGGGCGCGGCGCGCGACCGTGGCGCAGCTCAACGGCGAGCGCGCGAGCATCGGCGCCATGCTCGCGCAACGGCGCCGGCTGCTCTCGTCGATCCAGTCGCAGATCGCTCAGATCCAGGCCCGCGAGGCCGCGCAGCAGGCTGCGGCCGCCGCCGCGGCGCGGGCACGGCTTGCTCGTGAAGCGGCGCTGCTCAAGCAGCAGGCGGCACAGCGGGCCCGGGCGGCCGCCGCAGCGCAGGCGGTGCATCAGGCAGCTGCACCGACGACCTCGACCGCGCCCGCCGCAACCACGACGGCTCCCTTAGCGATTGCTCCGGCCACGACCTCCACGCCGCCACCGCTCAGCGGCGGTCATCCGGAGGCCGCGTCGATCGCGCTCCAGTACCTCGGGATTCCATACCAGTGGGGCGGCGCGTCACCCGACACGGGGTTCGACTGCTCGGGCCTCGTCATGTACGTCTACGCGCAGCTTGGTGTGCAATTGCCGCATTTCGCGGCGGGGCAGTACGGCTATGGGTCGCCCGTTGGTCGTGACCAGCTCCAACCCGGCGACCTCGTCTTCTTCGACGGGCTCAGCCACGTCGGGATCTACATCGGCAACGACCAGGTCGTGCACGCGCCACACACCGGCACCGTCGTCAGCATCTCGCCGCTCTCGGAGTTCGGCGGCCGCTACGTCGGCGCCCGCCGCGTCTGAACCTGGTTTCTAACCAGGTTCAAGTCTCCAGCTTTCCGACCCTCGTTTACATGCGCGGAAGGCGGCGGTGTCCCACCGCTTCAGACACGAACCTGGTCAGGAACCAGGTTCGCGAGCTACACGGCGGGCGCGTCAGGTCGAAACTCGTGAATCTGGTTCGGCTCCGCCGAATCAGATTCAGCTTCTCGCGCGCAGCTCGTCCTCGACCGCGGCGATGTCGAGCCCGCGCGCCGCGAGCAGGACGTACAGGTGGTAGACGAGGTCGGCGGCCTCTTCGACGACGCGCTCGTCGCTCTCGTCGAGTGCGGCGACCGTCAGCTCGACCGCCTCCTCGCCGACCTTGCGCGCGACCGCGCCGACGCCGGCCTCTAGCAACGCTGACGTATAGGAGCCAGGCGGCCGTTCCGTCGCCCGTTCGCTGATCGTCCGCCAGAGCGCCGGCGCAAAGCACGACACCGAGCCGGTATGGCAGGTCGGGCCGGCCGGAGTGACTCGGAGCAGGAGTGCGTCGCCGTCACAGTCGTCACGCAGCTCGTCGACGGCGAGCGTGTTT
>DATBBH010000002.1:0-31627 GCA_036271075.1 Gaiellaceae bacterium
GTTCGAGATGCCGAGCCCGTAGAGCCGCCCGTTCTTGACGAAGGCGCTCGGCTGAAAGCCGGGCACGTCCTTCAACCACGGCTCACGGCCGGAGTACGACGTGTCCAGGTGCCCGTTGAACATCAGCGTCTTGCCGCCGCCCGTGCCGCGCCAGGTGCCGAGCGCATTCGCGCGCCCGTCCTCGACCTGCTGCCATTGCACCTGCAGGCCCAGCTGCTCGTAGAGGCGCACCATCAGCTCGGCCAGCCGCTGCTCGTCGCCCGTGAAGCTGTGCACGTCGACCAGCGCGCTCGCGGTCTCAACGAGCCGGTTCTTGTTGATCCTCATCACGGCCCTCCGGCGTCTCGTCCGTGGGCGGCAGCCACACACACGAGCCTGTGACAGATCGTCGACAAAGGCCTGGTCGCGCCGCGGTTCTCGTGGGTGGCAGCCACCGACACGGGACCGTAACGCTTCGTCCACAGGCGGTGGGCCATGGTCAGCCCCGGACGTGCGGTAGAACGCGTTCGCCGAACAGGCGAATCTGCTCGTGTCGGTTCTCGCCCCACAGCTCGAGCATCACGTGTGTGCAGCCCGCATCCTTGTACTCCTCGATCGCCGCGATGCAGTCCTCGGGCGTGCCGGCGATCGGCTTGCACTTGTCGAGGATCGCGTCGGTCACGAGCTCCTTCGCCGCCAGCCGTCCGCCCCGCTCCATCGCCTCCGCGACCGGGCGGATCTCGTCCTGCTCCAATCCAGCGAGATCGAGCAACGTGTCGGCCGAGCCCTGGATGTTCTGCACCTTGTTCGCCAGGTACATGCCGGCGATCTCGCGTGCGCCGTCGCGGCCGAGGTCGCGATCGGTCGCGTGGATCGAGGCGACGACCGTGCAGCCGATGTCGATGTCTGCGTTCACATTGCCTCGGGTGTAGCGCACGAACGCCGGAGTCGTGATCGACGGCGTCAGGCAGCCGTCGGCGATCTCGCCGGCGAGCGCCTGCATCTTCGGCGCCGTCGCGGCGACATAGACCGGCGGCACGTCGCGCGGCGTGTGCGCCTCAGCCTGCAGCGCCGGAATGTCGGCGCTCCACGTGTCGCCGTCATATTCGAAACGCTCGCCGCCGAGCACGCCGCGCACGATCTCCACCGCGTCGCGCATCGGCCCGAGCGTCTTCTTGGTCTGCATCTTCGTGTTGTTGAGGAAGATCTTCGAGGTCCCGAAGCCGACGATGAAACGGCCCGGGCCTGCGGCCTCCTGCACGACGCGCGCGTCCATCGCGACCTGCACCGGATGGCGCGTCGACGCGGCGATGATCCCCCAGCCGATCGTCAGTCGCCGTGTCTCACGCGCCATCAGCGCCGAGACGACGGTTGACGAGCGCGCCTCCATCCCGTGCTTGCGCCACCACGGGTACGCCTCGGCCAGCCAGATCGTGTCCAGGCCCGCCTCGTCCATGGCGCGTGCCGACGCAAGCATCTCGTCGAGCGGCTCCATCGTGAGCTGCATGACGCCGATGCGGAAGGGAACCGCCATCAAGCAGCTCCGCCCGCGACCGCGTCCTGCACCTGGCGGTCGAGTGCGGAAAGCACATGCTCCACCTGCTGGTTGACGATCGGCTGCAGCACACGCTGCCCCATCGAACCGACCGGGCCTGCGAGCTTCACGTCGGCCGCCCACTTCATCGCGGTGCCGCCGTCGACTTCGGCGAGCTCGAAGGACGTCTTCATCGAGAGCATCGCGCCGACACCCTTGCCCTTGATGTCGAGCTCTGCGTACTCGGGCTCGCGCTCGGCGGTCTTGTCCATGTCGATCTTCATCTTCAACCCGCCGAGCCCGAGCGGGATCTTCACGTTGGCGGTCCAGCGCTGCTCGTCGTGTACGTCGAAGCTCTCGACCCCTGGCATGGTCTTCGCCATTGCGGCCGGATCGTTCAACACTCCCCACACGGCCTGCCGCGGTGCCGCGAAGGTGCGCTCGCCGGAGACGTTCATGCGTCCGCCACCGACACGCGGCCACCCGCCTCGCCCGGCTTCTCGAGCAGCTCCCAGACCCGGTGGTAGGGATTGCAGCTGTCCGCGACGATCGCGTCACCGTGGCCACGCAACGCGTCTTGCACGGCAGCACAGATCGCGTGGATGCCTGCGCCGCCGCCTTCGCCCATGCCCTTTGTGCCGAGCGGCGTGAACGGCGACGGGCTTTCGATCGCACCGGTCTTGAGCGGCGGCATGTCGAGCGCGTGGGGGACGTGGTAGTCGTAGAAGTTCGGCGTCAGCAGGTTCCCGTCCTCGTCATACGCGAACTGCTCATGAGTCGCGGCGCCGAGGGCGTGCGCGGTCGCGCCCATCACCTGTCCCTCGACGATCTGCGGGTTGATGCGCCTGCCGCAGTCGTCGACGGCGGCGTAGTCGACGATGTCGTAGGCGCCCGTCTCCGGATCGATCTCGATCACGGCGACGTGGATCTGCGTGGCGTACGTGAGCGTGAGGTTGCCGAACTTATGCTCGATATCCGGCACCTGGAACGGCGGCCGGTAGACGTAGCGGCAGTTGAGCGTGACGCCGAGATCCTCCGGCAGGCCCGCGTTGTTCGCGTTGATGATCGCACCGCAGGCCATGAAGGGCAGGAACGCGTCGGGGTTGTCCTTGATCCGAACGCCGCCGTCGGCGAGCTCGAGCGCCTCCTCTGGCACGCCGCCGAAGACAGCACCGGCGAGCTTCTTGATCTCGGCGGCGAGCAGGTCCGTCGCGCCCTTGACCGCGCTGAGGCCCGTGACTGCGAACTGCGACGCATAGGTGCCGGAGAAGCCGGCGTGCGAGTTCCAGTACGAGTCGTGGCCGGCGCGCACGTGGACGTCGTCGACGGAGCACTGGAGGATGTCGGCGACGACCTGCGCGGCCGTCGTCTCATGGCCTTGGCCCTGTGGCGTTGTGCCGAGGGTGACCACGATCTCGCCAAAGATGTCGAGCTTGACCGTCGCGACCTCGTTGTTGCCCGAGAACTGGAGCTCGGGGTTGATCATCCGCGACTGGCCAAAGTTGTTGGTCCCCGAATCCAGGGTTGAGCCGATTCCTACGCCGAGCAGTTTCCCGCGTGAATCCGCCTCTGACCGTCGCTGCGCGACGTTCGGATAATCGACCAGCTCCAACGCGAGATCCAGCATCCGCGAGTAGTCGCCCGAGTCGTAGACACAGCCGTTCGGTGTCTCGTAGGGCATGTCCTCGGTCTTGATGTAGTTGCGCTTGCGCACTTCGACCGGATCGAGCTCCAGTTCGTGCGCGACGATGTCGATCACGCGCTCGGTGAACCAGAGGTGCTGCATGCGCGAGTAGCCGCGGTTCGGCGACACTGGCGCCTTGTTCGTCGCGACTTGCGTGAAGTCGACGCGGATGTTGCGCCACTTGTACAGCCCCGGTGTGACCTGCGCCCAGATGACGCCCCCGAGCGGCTCGTACCGCAGCCACGCGCCTGCATCGTCGAGCGCGTTCGTCCGGAACCCGAGCAGCGTCCCGTCGCTCTTGACGGCCACCTCCGTCTCTCGGAACCAGCGTTCGTTGCCGTGGGACATCGACATGTGGAAGTCGGTGCGCCATTCGGTCCACTGAACCGGCCGGCCGAGCTTGCGGGCGAGAAGGCAGCACGCGACGAGCTGTGGATGCGACGTGATCTTGTTGCCGAAACCGCCGCCGATGTCCTGCGTCACGAAGCGGAGCTTGTCGAGCCCCGTTCGCATCGCCGGCCCCATCATGATCGCGGCAAAGCCCGGGAACTGGTTGTTCGTGTGGATTGTCCACTGCCCGATGCCCTTGTTGTATTCGACGAGCGCGCCGTCGCATTCGAGCGGCGTCGAGTTGAAGCGATGGAAGTGCAACTCGTCGATCTTCACGATCTTGTCGGCCTCGGCGAACGCAGCGTCGAGATCGCCCCACTCGTACGTCCCGTGCCACATCAGGTTGCCGCCGGCGTCGTCGTGGATCGGCGGGACGCCGTCGTCCTGGGCGCGGCGCGCATCGCTGATCGCAGGCAGCGGTTCGTACTCGATCTCCACGAGCTCGGATGCGTCGCGTGCGCCCTCGCGTGTTTCGGCGACCACGGCGACGATCGCCTCGCCGACATAGCGCACCTTGCCGACGGCGAGCGCGTAGTCCTTCAGGTTCGCGCCCGGCACCGAGGAGATCTGGAAGAACGGATCGGTGAGCGCAGCTACTTCCTCGCCGGTGAGCGTCCCGTAGACGCCCGCCATCTCCTCGGCCTTCGAGACGTCGATCGAGGTGATGTGCGCGTGCGCGTACGGGGAGCGTACGAAGTGGACGAAGCCCATGCCGTGCCGCTTGATGTCGTCGACGAAGACCCCTTGCCCCTGGACGAGCCTGCGATCTTCCTTGCGCGGGACGCTCTGGCCCTTCCAGGTCTCTGCCGGCGCCTCGACCTCGGTCGGCGCGGGCGCGGTCGTCGTGGTGCTCATTCCGACGCGGCCTTCACGGCCTCGAAGATGTTCCAGTAGCCGGTGCAGCGGCAGATGTTCCCCTGCAGGCCTTTCTTGATCTCGTCTTCGGACGGGTGTGGGTTCGATCGAAGAAGCGCGGTCGCGCTCATCAGCATCCCCGGCGTGCAGTACCCGCATTGCAAGGCGTGGTTGTCCTTGAACGCCTGCTGCAGCTTGTTCAGCTCCTCGCCCTCGGCGAGCCCCTCGACCGTCTCGACGGTTGAGCCGTCGACCTGGACCGCGAGCAGCATGCAGCTCTTCACCAGCGAACCGTCGACGATCACCGAACAGGCGCCGCAGTTACCGGTATCGCAGCCGACGTGACTGCCGGTCAAGTCGAGGTCGTCGCGGATGAAGTGGATGAGGAGCTTGCGCGCCTCGACCTCACGCTCGTAGGTCGTGCCGTTGATCGTGACCTTGATCGCACTGGACGAAGTAACCGTGCTCATCTCAGCTCCCGGCTTGGTTGACGGCGCGGACTGCCAGCACCCCGGCGAGGTGCGTGCGGTACTCACTCGAAGCGTGCACGTCCGAAGGCGGGTCGAGCTGCGCGCCAAGCACCGCCTCGCGCACGGCCTCCGCGTCCGCCGAGGCTGGGTGCAGCAGCACCGGCACTGCGTCGACGCAGCCGAGCGCGATCGTGACGCCGCCGTTCACCGATGCGGCAGCGCAAGCAATGCAGCTGCCGTCGACGCCGAGCGTGACGGCGGCGAATCCGTCGCCGCGGCCGGCGGGGACCGTGATCTTCGTCAGCACCTCGCCTGGTCCGACGGCTGTCACGTAGACACCGAGGAAGAACTCTGCCGCAGGCACCGTGCGCTCGCCGCTCGCGCCGGCGATCGTCATCTGCGCGCCGAGCGCCGCCATCAGCGGTGGCAAATGGTTCGTCGGGTCGCTCGTGCAGAGATTCCCGCCGATCGTGCCGCGGTTTCGGACCTGCACGTCGGCGATCTGCGCGCAGACCTCGCCGATGATCGGGCGCGCACGAGCCTCGCTCGACTCGACCAGCTGCGTGTAGGTCGCCATGGCCCCGATCTCGAGCGTCCCGTCGGTTCCGAGCTCGATCCCTTTCAACTCCTCGATGCCACCAAGATCGATCAGCGCGTCGGGCGAGCCGGCGCGCGCCTTCATCACGTTGATCAGCGTCTGACCCCCTGCGAGGGCGCGGGCCCCCTCATCGGCCGCGAGCAACTCGATCGCCTCTCCAAGCGATCCCGGCCGCGCATATCCGACCTCACGAAGAAGCATCCTTAGTGCGTCTTATAAAATGTCAGGCGCCTCGAGCGCAAGTCGGAACCGCCGTTCAGGCCAGCAGCCTACGGTGGCGGGCCAGCGCAGCGAGCACCGAGTCGATGTCTTCGGCGGTGTTGTACGAGTGTGCGGAGACGCGCAGGTTGCCGTCTCGCTCCGAGGTGACGATGCCGTCCGTTTCAAGAGCAGCAACGAGTTGCGGGGCATCCATCGAGCGGATACAGACGAGCGCACCGCGCTTGTCCGGGTCGCGCGGCGTGACCACCGTGCCTCCCAGATCATCGACGCCGCCGATCAGGCGCTCATTCAGCTCCGTCACATGGGCGCGCGTCGCGGCGACTCCGATCTCCTCCATCAGCTCGAGGCCGGCGATGCCGGCGTAGATCGACGGCACCGGCGGCGTTCCAGACTGGAAGCGTCGAGCCGTCGGCGACGGCGAGTAGTCGTTGATGTCCATCTCGAAGATGTTCTGGTCGGCGAACCAACCGGTCTGCGTGGGTAGCAGCCGCTCGCTGAGGCCGGGCCGCGTCCACATGAAGCCGAGTCCCGCGGACCCGAGCAGGTACTTGAGCACGCCGGCCGCCAGCACGTCGACGCCGAGCTCGCGTACATTGAGCGGGTAGGTGCCGATCGCCTGGTACGCATCGAGCACGACCAATGCGCCGCGCTCCCGAGCAATCTTCGCGATCTCCTCGACGGCGAGCCGAGAGCCGTTGCGGTAACAGACGGCCGCGATCGAGACGACCGCGGTTCGCTCGTCAATCGCCTCGTCGAACCGCTCGACAGGGATCTCCGCACCGTCCGCGTGCACGTGCACCACCTCGGCGCCGCGCAACTCCTGGGCGTGCCAGATCTGCCCGATGGTCGGAAACTCGAAGTCGCTGATCACAACCTTCGGCCGCGCCTTGAAGTCGATCGCGCTCGCGAACGGGCTCACGCCGGCCGACAACGACGTGGTGACGGCGACGTCGTCCGGCTCCCCGCCGACGAAGCGCGCAAAGGTCGCGCGCGCGGTCTCGGCGCGCTCCACCCAGTACTCCCACGGCGCGCCACGCTCGTCCCAGCCGGTCAGGTAGTCGCTATAGGCGGCGCGGACCGAGTCGGAGAGCGCACCCTGGGAGCACGAGTTGAGGTAGGTGAGCCGCTCGAAGATCGGAAAGCGCGAGCGGCAACTAGCGACCAAGATACGCCCTGCGCAGCTCGTCGTTCTCGCGTAGCTCAGCTGCCTTGCCTTCGAGCACGAGGCGGCCGGTCGAGAGCACGTAGCCGCGGTCGGCGATCGACAGCGAGACATTCGCGTTCTGCTCGACGACGAGGATGGCGACCCCCGACTCGTGCACCTGCTTGATGATCTCGAAGTTGCGCTCGACGAGGATCGGCGCGAGCCCCATCGACGGCTCATCCATCAACAGCAGCTTCGGCCGCGACATCAACGCGCGACCCATCGCGACCATCTGCTGCTCGCCGACCGAGAGCGTGCCGGCAAGCTGCGAGCGGCGCTCGTAGACGCGCGGGAACAGCTCGTAGACGCGGTCGAAGTCCTCCCGCGAGCCGCCGCCACGCAGGTACGCGCCCATCTCGAGGTTCTCGAGCACCGTCATCGGCGCGAACAACCGGCGGTTCTCCGGAACGATCGCGAGGCCACGGCCGATGCGATAGCTCGTCGGGCGCTTGGTCACGTCCTCCCCGTCGATCCGCACCGTGCCGTTGCGCGGCCGGACGATGCCGAGGATCGTCTTCAGCGTGGTCGACTTGCCGGACGCATTACCGCCGAGCAGGCACACGAGCTCGCCGGGCTCGATCTTGATCGAGAGGCCCTGCAGGATATGGATCTGCCCGTAGTACGTGTCGACGGCGTCGAGCTCGAGCAGGCTCATTTGCGCTCCGCCGTCCCGAGACCGAGGTACGCCTCGATCACCTTGTCGTTCGTCGCGACGGAGTCGTACGTGCCCTCGGCGATCTTGACACCATGGTCGAGCGCGATGACCCGGTCGGAGATTCCTTCGACGACATGCATGTCGTGCTCGATCACGAGAATCGTGTATCCGCCCTCGTCGCGGAGCTTGCCGATCAGCTCGGTAATCTCGTGCGTCTCCTTCGGGTTCATCCCCGCCGCGGGCTCGTCGAGCAGCAGGATGCGCGGGTTGGTCGCGGTCGCTCGCGCGATCTCGAGGCGGCGGCGGTTCGCGTACGAGAGCGAGTAAGCGGGCTGGTCCCAGCGATAGCCCATCAGCCGCTCGCCGAAGAACGCAAGCCGGTCGTGGGCGAGCTGCTCGATCTCGCGCTCTTCGCGCCGCATGCCCGGCGTCCGCAACATCGAACGAAAGATGCCGGCATGGGTGTGGCTGTATGCAGCCGCAGTCACGTTCTCCTTGACCGACATGTTCAAGAAGAGGCGAAGCGTCTGGAACGTGCGCGAGATGCCGCGAGCCGTGATCTGGTGAGGCTGCAGGCCCGTGATGCTCCGGCCGTCGAGCCTGATGTCGCCCTCGTCGGGGTCGTAGATGCCGGTGATGAGGTTGAAGAGCGTCGTCTTGCCGGCACCGTTCGGCCCGATCACCGAGACGATCGTGCCTTCCTCGATCTGCATGTCGAGGCCGTCGACGACCTTGAGGCCGCCGAACGAGAGCGAAACATCCTGCAACTCGAGCAACGGCATTAAACGATCTCCACGCGGCGTTCGCCGAGGAGGCCATTCGGCCGGAGAATCATCAACGCGATCAGGATCAGGCCGAGCACGATGTATCGCGCCGGCTCCGGCTTCGCCAGCATGACGTTCTCCCACACGAAAGCGGCCAGGTAGAGCGTTGGCACGAGTGCGATCAGGCGAAGCGTTCCCTTGAGCTGCGTGACGACGAGCACAGCCGCGATCACGCCGACGTACGAGACGGGCGCGACCCAGCGCGCGAGGTGCGCAGGCGCAACGACCCAATTGGCCAAGAAGCCGGCCAGGCCGCCTCCGTGCTCGCCTGCGACCCAGGATGAGTGCATCTGCCCGGCGATCGCGTGGACCACGAATCCAAAGACGACGAGCCCGAGAGCTGCCGCGGCAACGGAGCGCGACTTGCGCGCGGCGAAGATCAAGCCGCCGATGAGAGCAACGAAGAAGATGACGCGCGACTTATTCGGGTCACGTAACCCCTCGAGCAGCGGCCCGACGATGATCGCACCGAGCACCACACCCGCCTGGCTGCCGGAGCCACCGAGAATGACCATCGTGTAGACGGTGATCAGCAGGACGAAATAGAACGCGAGGGGAAAGACGCTTGCCGTTAGCGCGGCGAAGAGCGTGCCGGTGAGCGCGGCCACTGCGGCGCCGGACGCGAAGCTCACGAGCTTGAGCCTGTTGACCGGCATGCCCATCGCCTCGGCAGCAAGCGGATCCTCGCGAAGCGACCGCCAGGCGCGGCCGGTCCGGGATTCGTTGATGAACCGAAGCGCGACGAACACAACCGCGAAGAAGGCAAGCGCGACATAGAGATACGACACCGCGAAAACACCCTGGTGCTCGACTGCGAGCTTGTGGCCGAAAAAGCTGAACGGGTCGACGTTGAGGATCCCGAACGGCCCACCGGTGATGTTGTGACCGCTGACGTTGTCGCCGTTCGTAGCCAGCGTCTGGAAGAGCTGGAGGAAGAACAACGTGACGATCGCAAGGTAATCACCGCTGAGCCTGCGAGAGGGCAGCCCGAGCATCAGCCCGATCAGAGCACCGATGACGACGACGAGAGGCACGGAGACGATCGTCGGCAGATGGATGCCGAACTGGTTCGAATCGAGGAACGCGTACGTGTACGCGCCGATCCCGTAGAACGCCACGAATCCGAGATCGAGCAAGCCACCCCAGCCGACGACAACGTTCAGGCCGAGCGCGAGCAGCATGTACAGCACCGTGTCGAAGGCGACCAGCCGCACGTAACCGCTCTGCTCGAACAATGGGAACAAAGAGAACGCGCACAGGAACAGAGCCAGCCATACCCACCACGGCACGCTGCGGAGGCGACGCTCGATCGTCCCCAGAGGCCCGCCACGGCCGATCCGACGCTCGCCGTGACGTGCAACCCACTCGTCCTGACCGACAGCCGGTCCGGAGGCCGGGGTCTGCGAGGAATGGGGTGTCGAGTCACTCAATGCTCATACCTTCCGGATGTCCGCCCGGCCGAGTAGCCCCTGCGGACGGAAGAGCATGAATGCAATCAGGATCGAGAAGACGATCAGATCCGACCACTTGGTCGAGATGTAGCCCGCGGTGAACGACTCCGCGAACCCGAGCATCAGCCCGCCCACCATCGCGCCGGGAATCGAGCCGATGCCGCCGATCACGGCGGCGGTGAAGCCCTTCAGGCCCGAAACGAATCCAATCGAGACCGTGGTGGGAACTCGAAGCGCGAACAGGACCCCGGCGGCGCCGGCCAGGGCAGATCCGAGCACGAATGTGAAGACGATCACCCTGTCGATGTCCACGCCCATCATCGCCGCAGCTTCGCGATCGAACGACGTGGCGCGCATCGCCTTCCCGGTCCGCGTCCGGTTGACGAGGAACCACAGAATGATCATCAACACGAATGCCGAGCTGATCGTGATGATTCGCAGGAGCGGCACCCGTACGTTGCCGATGTCGAAGCCCTTCAAGTAGAGCGCGCCGTTGTCGAGTGCAAAGACGTTGTAGTTCCTCGGCTGCGCTCCGAAGAGCAACTGCATCGAGTTCGCGAGGAAAAACGAGACGCCAAGCGCGCTGATCAGGGGCGCGATCCTCGGCGCATCTCGCAGAGGTCGATAGGCGAACCGCTCGATCGTCACACCAAGGGCAGCGCAACCCGTCATCGCGGCCAGCGTCGTGAGAGTGAGGAGGAGCCAGACCGGCACATTCGGGTGCTCGGGCCCACCCAACAGATTCAGCACACCGAAGCCGATGAACGTCCCGACCATGAACACATCGCCGTGAGCGAAGTTCAAGAGCTTCAAGACTCCGTAGACGAGCGTGTAGCCAAGAGCGATCAGCGCATACACGCTGCCCAGGGTGAGAGCGTCGACGGTGAGCTGGATGAAGGTGTCCACGTGTCTCTCAGGCAAGGCCGGGGGCGACCCGTTTCAGGCCGCCCCCGGACCTTGCTGCCGATCGATTTACCGGCTACTGAACGAGCTTGTACGAGCCATTCGACTGGATCTGGAAGATGTAGAACTTCGCGTTCAACGGGTCGTTCGTCTTCGTCGAGAAGGCGAAGTTACCACCGAGGATGAAGTTCTTGATCTTCACCTGCTTCATGTGCCGGAACACATCACGCCGCTGAATGACCCCGTGATGGGCAGCACACGTCATCTTGATCGCCTGAAGGATGATCTGGACTGCGCCGTAGGTCGGCGGCCCGAACGAGCCGACCGATTTCCCGGGGTTCGCCTTCAGCCAGCCTGCGATGATCGGCTTGTTGTAGGGGAACAGGTTGATCGGAGCCGCGAAGTTCGAGACATAGGAGCCCGGCACCTTGAACTGTGACGGATCGTTTGAACCGTCACCGCCGAACACCTTCGCCTTCTTGCCCTGCTCGAGCAGCTGCTGAGCGAACGTCTGAGCGTCACCCGGCTTCTGCGTCGGGAAGAAAACGACGTCGGCGTTGTTCGGAACCTTCGTCACGTAGGCCGAGTAGTCGGTCGTCGTGTTCGGCGCCGAGAGATGGGTCACGCTGACGCCGGCCTTCTTGAGGACCGTGTCGACCGCGCTGGACAACCCCACGGAGTACGGCTCCTGGAAGTCCATGGTCACGACGTTGCTGACCTTGAGCTTGTTGATCATGAAGCGAGCGTCAGTGGGGCCCTGGATGTAGTCGCCCGGAACGTCCCGGAAGAACGCGGGTGTTCCGATGAGCGGGTCGGAAGCCGTACCGATCGTCAGGTCCGTGTGAGTCGCTGACGGCGAGATCGCCGCAAGGCCGGCTGCGAAGAATGCCTTCGCCGTGGCACCTGCGTTACCCGACGTCGACGGTCCGAGAATCGCGACGACGCTCTTGTCCGAGATGTACTTCTGGGCGAGCGCCTGCGCCGGTGCAGGCCCTTGCTCGACAGGCGTGTCACCGAGTACGAGCTTGACCTTCAACCCGTACTTGGCGGGCAGCGTCTGGACCGCATATTTCGCCCAACTTGCCTGCTCGGTGCCCAGGAACCCTGCGCCTCCGGTCAACGGCGTCAGAAACGGGATGGTCATCGTGCTCGAGCAATTGATCGCCTGCGACGAGGCTGCGGAGACCGCGACCTTGTGGGCGCCCTGCGCGCTCGCAGCCACGACCGAGGTCATGAGAACCACGAGGGCGAGGCCGATCGCCTTCTTCATCTAGGTGTCCTCCTTCAGGGGAGCACTACTTCTTGTTTGCCGGGGGATGGCTATAGAGCCGGGAGTGTCGTCCGTGACGCCGACGGTGTCAATGATCAAATCCTGAGCGCCTCGACCCAACCCGCCGTGTCGAGGAACTGGCGAAAGCGGACCGCCTGCTCCTCCCGGATCGTCCAGATGTGCACGAACGGCACGTCGAGACGCTTTCCGGTCTCTTTTGCAACGCCGCGGTAGCGTCCGAGGACGACCACTTCGTCGCCGGCGTCGAGAAACTCGTCGGGCGCGGCAGTGAACTCATCCCACCATTCGACGTCGAGCGGGTCGAAAATGTTGCGGCGCACCTCGTCGAGGCCGTGGTAGGTACCGCCGTGCGGGAGGCCCTGCGCCTGCTCCCACAGGATCTCCGGATGCATGTCTCCCATGACGCCGGCCATGTCCTTCAGCGCGAAGGCCTCATAGGAGCGCTTGACGATCTCGACCGGGCCCATCCGCGTAGGTTACGTCTCGATGCGATACGTGATGCACGAGTCCGACTCGACCGACGGAACCCTGTGCGAGTGCGCCGAGCTCACCCAGAGGCTACGGCCTGTCGCAGGCGAGCACCTGGAAGACCGCTGCGACGAAGTGCTCTACGTCTTGAGCGGCTCGGGCAGCGTCCTGATCGACGGTCACGCACATGACCTGCGCCCCGGCACGTCGGTCTTCGTCGCACGGGCCACGCCCTGGTCGGCGGACGGCGATGCGCGTGCGGTCTCGGTGCGCGTCCACGATCCGGCGCCGGGGACCGCGACGCACGCGGTCGTCGACCTGACCGCCGTCGAGCAAGGCGAAGCGACCGCGGGCCGCGCCTTCCTGCTGGGCGCGACACCGGAGGTGGGCTGCAGGTCGGTGACGCAGTTCATCGGGCTCGTCCCGCCGGGTCGCGCTCCTGACCATTTCCACCGCTATGACGAGGTGATCTACATCCTCGAGGGCGAAGGCGTGCTCGAGATCGGCGGCGAGCAAGCGCCGCTCCGCGCCGGCTCGTGCATCCACCTGCCGCGCACGCTCGTCCACTGCCTCGCCAACACCGGCGACAGCGAGCTGCGTCTGCTCGGCGTCTTCACACCGGCGGGATCACCCGCCGAGGCCTACTACCCCGACGGCACGCTCGCGACACTCCCAGAAAGGAATTGACGATGCCGAGGATCGAACGCACCGCTGATGTCGTCTGGGAAGGGAACGTCGCGCGCGGGAACGGTGCGATCACGGCGGGCACTGGGGCGTTCAGCGCGCTTCCGTTCTCGCTCCCGAGCCGGATCGGCAAACCGGAAGGGAGGACGAGCCCAGAGGAACTGCTCGCAGCCGCGCATGCAGCGTGCCTGACCATGTCACTCGCAAGTGAGCTGACTCAGGCAGGAGCACCGCCGACGCGGCTCGACGTCAACTGCCGGATCGTCATGGACGAGGTGGAGGGCGAGGGGCACCAGATCGTGGGGTCGCAGGTGACGATCCGCGCCGACGCCGATATCGACGACACTGGGCTCGCGGCCGCGATCGAGCGTGCGGACGCGGGCTGCCCGTTCTCGACCCTGCTGCGAAAAGCAGGCGTCGAGTTGACGATCAGCCGCCTCTGATCTCGGCTCCGTGCTCGTCGAGCTCCGGCGGCCGGCGGCGGACCGTCGCCGGCGTCTCGGAGAGCAAGGCCGGGAACGCCACGGTGCGCACCCCACCTGTGTCGTCGATCACGTCGAGCCCGAGCTCGGCTGCGAGTGAGAATGCTTCGTCGATCGTCTGCACCGGTCCCGACGGGACGCCGGCGGCGAGCAGGACGTCGCGCCACTCGGCGCGCGTGCGCGCCTGCAGGTGCGCCTCGAGCAGCGGACGGAGCTCGGCCCGGTTCGCGACTCGTGCCTTGTTGGTGGCAAACCGGGGATCGACGACGAGGTCCGCGGCGCCGATCGCCTCGGCGAGCCGGCGGAACTGCCCGTCGTTCCCGGCGCCGACCATCAGGTCACCGTCGGCGGCGGCGTAGGTCGCGAACGGCTCGATGCTCGGATGGTCGTTGCCGAGCCGCAGTGGAACGCGTCCATCGGCAAGCCAACCGGTCGACTGGTTCGCAAGCATTGCCAGGTTGGCACTCAGGAGGTCGATCGCAACGCGCTGCCCTCGGCCGGTGTCGCGGCGCGCCAGGAGCGCTGCCAGCACGCCGATCGTCGCGTACAGCGCGGTGACCACGTCGACGATGGCAACGCCGGTCTTCGACGGCGTTTCGGGCGGGCCCGTGATGCTCATCAGCCCGCCGACCGCCTGCACGATCGGGTCGTAGCCGGGGATCCGAGCACCCTCGCGCTCGCCGAAGCCGCTGATCTCGCAGTGGATCACCCGAGGATTCACGGCGCTGATCGTCTCGTAGTCGAGGCCGAAGCGGGCGAGCGTCCCCGGCTTGAAGTTGGAGACGACGACGTCGGCGCGCTCACAGAGCTGCCGGGCGAACTCGAGGTCGGGCGTGGCCTTCAGATCGAGCACGATCGAACGCTTGTTGCGGTTTGCCGAGTGGTGATACGCCGCGCGGCCCTGCGCGTCGGCAGGCGGCGACCAGCGCCGCGTGTCGTCGCCGTCGGGCGACTCGACCTTGATCACGTCGGCGCCGAGATCGCCGAGCGTCATCGCGACGAGCGGCCCCGCGAGCACGCGCGACAGGTCGACGACGAGGATCCCGTCCAGCGCGCCCTGCACACGCTGAGGTTCGCACAGAACGTCGTGCGTGCGGCAGCGGATCGCCGACCCACTCGTCGGCGACCGCTGCCGCGTTGCTGATCAGACGCTCGCGTACCTCAGCGAGCCCGGCGTCGTCAGAGACTCGCCGGTCTCGAGCAGCGTCTTCAGGCCGGAGAGGATCATCGGCCAGCCGCCGTAGAGCTCGCCGTGCGCTCCCTCACGCAGCTCGTCGTGCGTCACGGTCAGGCAGCACGAGTCGCCGACCGGTTGGATCTCCCACGTCACGCGAGAGGTTCCCTCGGCCTTCACTTCGTCGCTCCAGAGCGCGGTGAAGCTCTGAACGAGCTTGTTGGGCGGATCGACCTCGAGGTTCTCTCCTTCGGCGATCGCGATCGTGCCGTTCGGCGACTCGGCCGTCGCCTCATAACGCGAGCCGGGCGTCCAGTCGGACGTCGTGCGCATGCCGAACGAGTAGCGCGCCCGCTGCTCCGGGTCGGTGATCGCCTCCCACAGCCGCTCGGGCGTGGTCTTGATGTAGATCTCGAACACCTTCTCCATCGTCTCCTCCAATCGGGTCTTGAGCTCGCTGAGCCCGGCGGCCCACGGCTCGGCGTACTTGCTCACCCACCGGTCGTGGACAAGCCGGATCGGGACGGCGTTCAGGAAGTGCAGCTTCTCGCGGCCCTGTCTCTTCGTGACGACGAGCCCCGCCTCCTCGAGCACTCGGAGGTGCTTCATGACGCCAAAGCGCGTCATCGGCAGCCGCTGCTCGAGCGCGCTCAGCGTCTGGCCGTCCTCCTCGAAGAGTTCGTCCAGCAGGCTGCGCCGCGTCGGATCCGCCAGTGCCCTGAAGACGTCGTCCATCCTCAGAGCATATGTGACCATTTGGTCACTTGTCAATCCAACTGGTTCGCTGCACGGATGAGTAGAGGCGCCGCGAAGCGAGGGTTCCACAACCCCGTCAGGACCCTCGAGGGAATCCGGCCGTACAACCGCGACTGGTTCTCGAAGGACATCCTCGCCGGCGTCACGCTCGCCGCGCTCGCGATCCCCGAGGTGATGGGCTACACGAAGATCGCGGGCACGCCCGTGATCACCGGGCTCTACACGATCCTGATCCCGATTGCCGCGTTCGCGCTCTTCGGCTCGTCGAGGCACCTCGTCGTCGGCGGAGACTCGGCCACCGCAGCAATCATGTACGCGGGCATCGCCGGGCTCGGCATCACGGGCCTGCAGCCCAACACACCACAGTGGGTTGCGTTCGCCAGCCTGAGCGCGCTGCTCGCAGCGGGCTTCCTCTTCCTCGCGCGCGTCGCACGGCTCGCGTTCCTTGCGAACTTCCTGTCGCGCACGGTGCTCGTCGGCTTCCTGACGGGCGTCGGGATCCAAGTAGCGATGGGACAGGTCGGCGGGATGCTCGGCATCCCACCGCCGGACATCTCGGCCGGAGCCCTGAGCGGCACCGTGCGCAAGTTCTGGCTGACGCTGAAGGACATCGGCAGTGCGTCGTGGCAGACGTCCCTTATCTCGGCGATCGTCCTCGCGACCCTCATTGTCTTCTCCCGCTCTGTGAAGCAGGTGCCGGGCGGACTCGTCGCCGTGATCGGAATGATCGCGCTCAGCTGGATCTTCAACTTTCAGGCGCATGACATCTCGATTCTCGGACCGGTCCCGAGCGGCCTCCCCCACATCGGCTTCCCCGCCGGCGTCACCTGGAGCGACGCGGGGAAGTTGCTGACCACAGCGGCCTCACTCTTCCTCGTCATCCTCGCGCAGAGCGCTGCGACCTCACGCGCCTACGCGGTCAAGTACCGCGAGCCGTTCGACGAAGGGGTCGATCTCGTCGGACTCGCCCTGGCCAACATCGGAGCCGGTCTCAGCAGCACGTTCGTCGTCAACGGCAGCCCGACGAAAACCGAGATGGCCGACGAGGGCGGGAGCCACACGCAGGTCGCGATGCTGACAACTGCTGCCGTCGTTGCGATCGTGCTCCTGTTCCTCACCTACCCACTGCAGTTCCTACCGAATGCCGTGCTGGCGTCGGTTGTCTTCCTGATCGGCCTCAAGCTGGTCGACATCTCGGGCCTGCGCGAGATCCAGCGGCTGCGGAAAGACGAATTCGCCGTCGCGCTCACGACGGCTGTCGTCGTCGTCGGGCTCGGCGTCGAGCAAGGGATCGTCCTCGCCATCGTCCTCTCTCTGCTCTTGCACGTGCGCCGCCACTACGAGCCCGTCGATGTGGTGCTCACCTGGGACGAGCACCATCGTCACGTGCACTCGCTGCAACCGGGCCGCGGCGTGATGAGCGAGCCGGGACTCGTCGTCTACCGGTTCGGCGCGGGCATCTTCTATGCGAACGCGCAGCGCCTCTCGGACGAGTTGCTCGAGCTCGCGAGCGGAGACAGACCGCCACGTTGGGTCGTTCTCGACGCCGCGAGCATCGACGACATCGACTTCACGGGCGGGAAGACGCTCGGCGAGATCGCTGCAGAGCTGAAGTACCGCGGGATCGTCCTCGCCGTGGCCGATGTTCGCGACTCCGTCCGCCGGGAGCTCACGCGCTACGGCATCACGCATTTGATCGGAGCCGACCGGATCTTCGACACCGTGCAGACGGCCGTCGACGCGTTCCACGCCGACGCTCCTCCTGGTCCTAGAGCGGGCTGATCCCCCACGCTCCCTCGAACGAACCACCCGGCTCGAGCACGATCACATCGTCGCCGGACCGGAAGGCGTTCGGCGGACAGGTCATGGGCTCGACGGCCAGACTGCGCCGGTTGACGTCCGGGCGATCGTCACCGGTGTACAGCATCAGATAGCCGTAGCTCTCGTCCACCCAGAGGGCGAGCCCGCCTTCGCCGTCGGGGCGCCGCAGCTCCACGCGGGCGAGGCCGTCGTCATCGCGCTCGAGGCCGGTGAACGCCGTATCGAATCTCGTCGCTCCGATCGGCCTGGCGTGGCGGAAGTCGTATTCCGTTCCGTCAACCGGCGCTCGGGTTGTGGGTGTGCCGTGCTCGTCGGCGTGCAGGACGGTGCGCGCCGGTACCTGCAGGAGAACCGAGTCGACCGGCGCCGTGCCGACCGTGAGATACGGATGGGCGCCGCTCCCGAAGGGACACGGGCCCGGCCCGACATTCGTCGCGGTCGTCCTCACCCGGAGGCCCGCTGGCGTCAGCGCGTACTCGATCGAGAGCGCGAGCGCGAACGGATAACCGGGTTGGGGATGCAGCTTGTGCTCGACGACGACCCGACTCGCTTCACGCTCGGCAACCGTCCAGGCGACCCAGCGGACGAGCCCGTGAATCGCGTTTCCGGCCGACGGCTCGTCGAGGGCCAGCTGGAAGCGGCTGCCGCCGAACTCGTAGTTGCCGCCTTGCACGCGGTTCGGCCACGGGATCAGGACTTGCCCCCGGCCCGACGTGCTCAGCTCGGTCGCCTCGTACGCGTCGACCAGATCACCGCCACCGGCCTCGTACACGCGGAGGCCGCCGCCGACCTCGACGACGACCGCCCGCTGCTCACCGAGCGCGAGCTCGAGCTGCTCCCCGGACGGTGCGAGCACCAACCCGGGGCTACTTCAGCTCTGCGAGCAGGTGGTCACCGACACGAAGCGAGTTCGCCATCGCGGTCAGCGCCGGATTGACCGCGCCGATGCTCGGGAAGACGCTGGTGTCGACGACATAGAGGTTGTCGACCTCGTGGGCTCGACAGTCAGTGTTGAGCACCGAGCTCGCCGGGTCGGTCCCGAACCGGCAGGTGCCTGCCTGATGCGCGACGCCGGCGACCGGGATCTCGTTCTTCATGTACGCGAACCGCTTCAGCAGGTGGCCTTCATTCAGGTCGAGCTTGCCGAGGATCGACTTCAACTTCTCGTACAGCTTCTGCTTGGGAACCTCGTTCGTCGCCGTGTAGCTCAGCGTGAGCTTGCCGTCCTTGTCGACCGTGACGCGGTTGTCCGGCATCGGCAGGTCCTCGGTCGAGAGCCAGAAGTCGATCGCGTGCTTCGCAACCCGCTCGAGCGTCCACTCCGGCGCCAGCTTTGTCTCCCCCGGCTGCTCGCCGCGGTACATCTCCGCCTGCGATTTGCCGACCATCTGGATGTTCCCGAGTGGATACTCGAACTCGTCGTTCGCGAGGTAGAAGTCGTTGAGCCCGAGCGTCTTCTGAAAGATCGTCGGGTTCTCCTCACGCGACAGCGCGAGCACCGCCTGGCTGTTGTGGAACATGTAGTTGCGCCCGACCTGGTCGGAACCGTTGGCAAGACCGTTCGGATGCTTGTCGCTCGCGGAGCTGAGGAGCAGCTTGGCCGTGTTCGCGGCCCCGCAGGCGGCGACGAACAGGTCGGCGCTGAAACGCTCGGTCTCGCCGTCGTGCTCGACGACCACCTCCGTCACGCTGGTCCCGGCCGGGTTCGTCTCCAGCTTCACGGCCTTGGTGTTCGTCAGCAGCGTGACGTTCGCGTGCTCCAACGCTGGGCGCACACCGAGCACCTCCGCATCCGACTTCCCATGCACGGCGCACGGAAAGCCGTCGCAGTTCGTGCAGCGCACGCAGATGCTGTACGGCATGTTGGCCTCGTTGAGCCGGACGCCGCACGGGGCATGGAACGGGTGGTAGCCGGCGGCGGCGAGGTCGTCCGCGAGCTGCTGAATCCGCGGCTCGTGCGTCAGCGCCGGGAACGGGTAGGGCGCGCTGGCCGGTGGCTCCGTCGGGTCCTCTCCTCTCGCGCCGTGCACCTCGTACGCCTGCTCGGCCAACGTGTAGTACGGCTCGAGCTCGTCGTACGAGATCGGCCACGCCGGCGAGACACCGTCGTGATGCTGGAGCTCGCCGAAGTCCTCCTTGCGCAAGCGGTACAGCGCTGCGCCGTAGAGCTTCGTCGCACCCCCGACGAAGTAGTGGATCTGTGGCTGAAACGCCTTCCCTTGCGCGTCGTACCAGGTGTCGGGCGAGACGTACCGGTTCTCGACGAACACGTTGCGCGCGACCCAGTTCTCGGGCTCGCGTGGCAGCCAGTCGCCGCGCTCGATCAGGAGGATCCGCTTGCCCGACGGCGCAAGATGGCGTGCGAGTGTCCCGCCACCCGCGCCCGTGCCGACGATGATCACGTCATAGGCGTCCATCCCGATCAGTACTCCTTCAACGTTTCGGTGACGATGATTCGGGCAGCGGCCTCGATCAGGGCGAGATGCGAGAACGCCTGCGGGAAGTTGCCGAGATGCCGTCCCGTGTCGGCATCGAACTCCTCGGCGTAGAGGCCGAGCGGTGAGGCGATCCGCAGCAGACGTTCCATCAAGTCACGGGCACGCTGCAACTCACCGACGATCGCGAGCGCCGAGACGAGCCAGAACGAGCAGATCAGGAACGTGCCCTCCTTGCCCGAGAGCCCGTCGTCGGTCTCGTCGGTGCGGTAGCGCAGGACGAACCCGTTCTCGGTCAGATCGTCGGCGATGGCCGTCACCGTCGCGCGCAGCCGTTCGTCGTCTCCGGGCAGGAAGCCGAAGAGCGCGGCGAGCAGCGTCGAGGCGTCGAGCGAGTCCGTCTCGTAGTGCTGGCGTAGGACGCCCTGCTTGCTCACTCCCTTGGCGAGGATGTCGTCGCGAATTTGTTCTGCAGTGTCCGCCCAGGTCTTCTGCAGTTGGGGGTCGCCTCGGATCTCGGCCAGCTGGGCAGCTCGGTCGAGGGCGACCCAGCACATCAGCTTCGAGGAGACGTAGTGCTGTGGCTTGCCGCGCGCTTCCCAGATCCCCTGGTCGGGATTCCCCCAGACGTTCGTGGCGCAGGCCGCCTGTGCCTGGACGATCGGCCAGAGACGCCGCGGCAGCCGCTCGCTCTTTCGCGTGTGCAGCAGGATCGAGTCGAGCACGGCGCCGAAGACATCGTTCTGACGCTGGTCGAACGCTCCG
This sequence comes from Gaiellaceae bacterium, assembly GCA_036271075.1. Classification (GTDB taxonomy): domain Bacteria; phylum Actinomycetota; class Thermoleophilia; order Gaiellales; family Gaiellaceae; genus PALSA-600. Next base: position 20,646 of record DATBBH010000002.1, read on the forward strand.
TTTCCGAGCCGGACCGGACGCGCTCCGGCATAGCCCGACAGGTCGTCGCGGGTCGACTCGGTCAGGTCTTTGTGACCGTCGATCCCGTACATGATCTGCAGCGAGCCGTCTTCGTTGGGCTCGAGATCGGCGATGAACTGCATGAACTCGTCGGCTTCCCAGTCGAGGTTGAGCCAGTGCAGAGCCTGCAGCGTGAACGTCGTGTCGCGCATCCAGGTGAAGCGGTAGTCCCAGTTGCGCTCGCCGCCGGGAGTCTCGGGCAGCGACGTCGTGGCAGCGGCGACCGTTGCGCCGGTCGGCATGTACGTCAATCCCTTGATCGCGAGCGCCGAGCGTTGAATCGGATCGCGCCAGCGGTGATCGGGGATGCGCGCCTCGTTCAGCCACCCGCGCCAGTAACGAACCGTGGCGGCGATCCGGCTCTCAGCGTCCTCGAGGTCGTCCGGGACCGTGAACTGCTCGGCCCAGGAGAGAGCGCAGTAGGCCTTGTCGCCTTCGTGCAGGACATGCCTGGCCCGGACGCGGTTGCCTTCGATCCCGAGCGGGAGGCTGGTGGCGAGACGGAGTGCCTGCCCCGCTCCGTTCGCGTCGGCGGCATGGCGCCCGTCGTCCGCCAGCGTCCACTCCGCGGGTGCGCGGCCGTAGTCGAACGCTGGCTCGCACACGAGCTCGAGCTCTACCCGACCACCGAGGCACTCCACGACGCGCACGAGCATGTGCTCGGCGTCGTCGTCGGCCGGTGGGCGCGTATGTGGAGTGATCTCGTCCTCGTGGTCGGTCGGGCCCATCGTCAGCGCGTCGCGCACGACGATCCAGCCGGACGGCGTCTTCCATGTCGTCACGAGCACGTTCGTGCCCGGCTCGTAGCTTCGAGCGGTTGGATGATCGATCCCGAACGGACCGAAGCGGAAGAATCCCGCTTGACGGTCGAGCAGGCTCCCGAACGCACTGGGTGATTCGAAGCCCGGGATGCAGAGCCAGTCGACAGCGCCGTCCGCCGCGATCAGCGCGGCCGTGTGGCAGTTCGAGAGAAACGCGTAGTCGGCGATCGGCGGGAACGGTGACGGCGCGGCAGCGCTCTGCGGTTGCTGCTGGTCCTTGGTGGCGCTCATGACACGATCCAAGGCCCGTACCAGCGGCCGTGTCCGGCGACGAGGGACTCCGCCTCGGCCGGCCCCCACGAGCCGGGCGCGTACGCGTGGACGGGCGGTGGTGCATCGAGCAGCGGCTGCATGATCCGCCAGGTCTCCTCGACTCCGTCCTGGCGCGTGAAGCGAGTGCTGTCCCCGGTGAGGGCCGCGTGCAGCAGCACCTCGTAGGGCGTCGGGCCTTCGCCGCCCTCGACGGCGAACTCCATGTCGAGCTCGATCGTCCCCGACCCGCTCTGATCCGCGCGATGGGCCTCGACCACGAACCGGATGCCGGTCGACGGGTCGAGCTTGACGATCAGCTGGTTCGGTTCGAGCTTCCGGTCGAAGGCGAAGCCCAGGCGTGGCGGATGCCGGAATACGAGGCGAAGCTCGGTCTGCGTCACGGGGAGTCGCTTGCCCGTCCGGATGAAGAACGGCACGCCGGCCCAGCGCCAGTTCTCGATGTCGAGCCGAAGCGCCGCGTACGTCTCCGTCTTCGAGTCGGCGGCGACCCCGTCAATCGACAGGTAGCCGTCGTACTGGCCGCGCACGTAATTCGCCGGGTCGGCTTCCTTGACCGCGCGGAAGAGCGCGACCTGTGAGTCCTTGATCGTGGTCGGGTCGCCGCGCGACGGAGCCTCCATCGCGGCGGCGGCGACGACCTGCATCAAATGGTTGACGACGACGTCGCGCAAGGCGCCGACCGGGTCGTAAAAGTGGCCGCGGTCCTCGACGCCGAAGTCCTCCGCCATCGTGATCTGCACGCTCGAGAGGTAGTTGCGGCTCCAGACGGGCTCGAGCATCGCGTTGGCGAACCGCAGGTGGAGAATCTCCTCGAGACCCATCTTGCCGAGGTAGTGGTCGATCCGGTAGAGCTGCGACTCGTCGATCGACTGGTGCAGCTCCTCGGCGAGAGCGTGCGCGGAGTCTCGATCGTGCCCGAACGGCTTTTCGACGACGACGCGTGCGTTCTCGGTCAGTCCGGCCGCTGCCAGGTTCTTCACCACGGTTCCGAACAGGAACGGCGGGATCTCGAGGTAGAAGACCGGCAGTTTCGCGCCCTTGATCGCCGCGCCCACGCGCTCGTACGTTGCAGCGTCCCCGAAGTCGCCCTGCACGTACGACAGACGCGCGGCGAAGCGGTCGAACACCGCTTGGTCGAGCTGCTCGCCGGTTCCCTCGATCGACTCGCGGGCGCGCTGTTGCAGCTGTTCGACCGTCCAGTCGTCGACGGCGACGCCGACGATCGGGCTGTCGAGCAGCCCCCGCTTCTCCAGCCGGTACAGCGACCGGAACGTCATCACCTTCGCCAGGTCGCCGGTGATCCCGAACACCACCAGAACATCGGCCGTTCCCTCAGTCATTGCTTCTCCTTGTGACCCACGAGGATCCGTCCAGGGCGATCGTGGGTGAAGCCGCCCCAGGTCCAGTCGACCATCGCCTTCGTGCGGTCCTCCCATGCGGAGAGCAGCGTGAGATGGACTGCCCCCCAGGCGAGAAACGCCGTCTTTCCCTTGATCGTCCGCCCGCCGTGCAACTGCACCACCGCGGCACCGGGGGCGATGGCCGCCATCGTTCCCTTGTCGTGGTACTCGAACGGCTTCGGCTCCTTGCCCGCGACCAGCCTCGCAATGTTGTCGCCCGCGTGCTCGCCGGCCTGGAGCGCGACCGAGCCGAGCTGAGGCAGCACATCGCCGGTCGCTGCATCGGTGATCCAGGCGGCATCGCCGACCGCGAAGACCTCCGGATGATCCGGCAGGCGCAGCTCCGGATCGACCGCGAGACGATTGCCTCTCTGCAGCTCCACACCCAGCGACTCGGTGAGCGGATTCGCCTGCAAGCCCGCTCCCCAGACGAGCGTGTGGGCGGGCAGCACGGTTCCGGACGCGAGCTTGACGCGCGTCGGCTCGACGGCCTCGACCCGCTCGCCGAGCATGATCTCGACGCCCCGCTCCTCGAGCTCGTGCTGGGCGTACTCGCGGATGTCCTCCTTGAACATCGGGAACAGAGTCGGTCCGGCCTCGACCAGGATCAGCCGCGCTTTCTCGACGTCCACTCCCCGATAGTCCTCTGCGAAGTCGCTGTGGTACAGCTCGGTCAGGGCGCCGACGCTCTCGATCCCCGTCGGGCCCCCGCCGACGACGACCACGTTGAGGGCCCCGTCCTCGACCAGCGAGGGGTCGCGGTCGGCAGCCTCCCACCGTTCCACGAGGCGAGACCTCAACCGGAGGGCGTCCTCGACGGTGTAGAGCGGGAAGGCGTTCTCCGCAGCGCCGTTGCAGCCGAAGAACTGGACGATCGCGCCGAGTCCGACGACGAGATAGTCGTACCGCAGCGGTGCCATATCGGCGAATTGCACTTCGTGGGCGGCGAGATCGATCGCGGAGACGGTCGCCTGGTGCACGGTCGCGTTCTTCTGGTGCTGGAAGAGGTCGCGCAACGAATGCGCGACCGCCGTCGTGTCGAGCAGACCGGTCGCGAGCTGGTACAGCATCGGCTGGAAGCTGTGGTAGTCGTTCGCGTCCACCAGCACGACGTCGACGTCTGCATCCTCGAGCTTCCGTGCCGCACCGAGGCCGGCGAAGCCGCCGCCAAGGACGACAACCCGCGGCCGACCGCTGCCCGACTCCACAGAAACCGCTCCCCCAAGCATCACCCAAGCCTCGCAACGAGGCAGGCGCCGGGGCTTCACCCTGACGGGATGATCCGGCCGCAGTGACTTATTCCAGTCGGTCGGGGGTTTACTCCATCTGCGGGTAACCGACGAACCGGACGAGCGTCCAGGTCGTAGCGCCGGCGTGCACGCGGAGCGTCAGGCGCGGACCGCCATGGGTGTTGTGCTGCGGAAGTGGTGTGACGAGATAGCTACCTGCATCGAGGCGCAGGCTGAACGACGCGCGTGCATTCGAGGTGACCACGACGGCGGTCGCTGGGACGGGAACGCCGTCCGTCGAGCGCCGTGAGATCGAAAAGCGCGCGAACGGGAACGAATGCCAGGGATTGCACTGCACGCCGGAGGCGCTCACAGGGCCAGGGCAACCAAACGAGATTTGCGTCGTTCCCTTGAGTGTCCCGGTGGCGTCGACCGCCGCGCCCGACACCCCTGTGGCGAGACCGGCCACGGTCAGGATTGTCGCGACGAACATCGCCTTCATTGCGGCAGGAACGGTACCCCTAGCAGGGCGGCGCGCGTCCGTCATCATTGCGCGATGAGCACGCCGCAGAGTGGGATCTTCGCGCTCGGAACCGCATCGCACGCCTACCTCGAGCTCGACGCCCGGCAGCCTGGCGCAACGCGGGAGCTGGTGAGCGCCGTCGCATCCCTGCGCGAGCCACGGACGACGATGGGCGGGGTCAACCTCGTGGCCGGATTCAGGCCAGAGCTCTGGCGCGAGGTCGTACCGGACGACGCGCCTGCGACGGTTGAGGGGTTCAACCGCGATCTGGTCGGTGCGGACGGCTACACGATGCCGGCCACGCAACACGATGCAGTGCTCTGGCTCTCCGGCAGTGCCTACGACGTCGTTTTCGACACCGCACGCGAGGCGATCGCCGCGCTGGCTGCGGTCGCCTCTCTCGCCGAGGAGGCCACGAGCTGGCCCTATCGGCACGACCGCGACCTCACCGGCTTCATCGACGGCAGCGAGAACCCGAACCTCATCGATGCGTCTGAGCTGGCGACGATCCCCGCTGGGCGCCCAGGCGCGGGCGGCAGCGTTCTGCTCCTGCAGAAGTGGAGCCACGACGCGAACGCGTGGGAGTCGCTACCGGTCGCGCAGCAAGAGCAGGCGATCGGGCGCACGAAGGATGAGAGCGTCGAGCTCGAGCCCAAGCCTTCGGATTCACATGTCGCGCGAACCGACCAGGATCAGTTCGGCAAGATCTTCCGGCGCAACACGCCCTACGGGACGATCACCGACCACGGCACGATGTTCGTCGGCTTCAGCGCCGACCAGCGTCCGCTGGTCGCGATGCTCGAGAGCATGGCCGGGCTGGCCGACGGCGTGCGCGATGCGCTGACCCGGTACACGCAGCCGCGCACCGGTGCCTATTACTTCGTCCCGTCGACGGAGAGCCTGCGCCGCTGTAGCGAGTGAGCCAAAGCATTAACTAAAGCTGCGAGCCACGCTTGCGCAACCGCCGCCACGCACCCGGCAGCTGCTCGGTGACCTGCGCCCGCCGCGCGGTCTGGCGCTCGGCGATCCTGCCTGCGACGAAGGCCGCAGCGGTCGAGTCGTCGACAACGGTCGAGGAGCGCAGGAGCGACTCGGCAACGACGGCGTCGTGGTGCTCGCCAAGGAGGAGCTGAAGCGTCCCTGCGGCCTCGAGGAACGCGCGCCGCGCCTTGCCGGCCGGAGCCGACAACTCAGCGGCGTAGCGTGCACGTTTGAGCGCGATGCGGAGCCCATGCAAGCCCGACGCGCTCGGATGCTTGCCGAGGCGCTTGATCGCCTTCGCGAGCCGGCGAAACTCGCGTCGCGCGATCCGGTCGAGCGGGATCGAGTCGACGCCGGCGGAAAGACGCGGCGGTTGCTGGAGGCGGGCGAGCAGGTGGTCGTACCGGTCCTCGTCGAGCGCCTCGAGCAGCCGGGCTTGCGCCACGTCTCTCGAGTGAGCAAGGCTCGCGGCCAAGGCCGCCGCACCGTGCTCGTCTGCCTCGTCGAGCTCCTGCAGTTGCGGGACAATATGTTCGAGCAGTACGTCGAGATCACGGACCGGGCCGGTTGCCTCGCCCAAGCGGCGAAGGGATCGCGCGAGGCTGCGACGCCAGTCCTCGTCGACGTGCCCGCCGACCGCGTGAAGAAACGCCCGGCTGCGACGGGCAGCGACACGGTGCCGATGGAGATTCTCGACGTACGTACCGAGCCGCACGCCAGGGTCGCTTGCCAGCAGAGCGCGGCGTTGTTCCTCGAGCATTGCTCGGAGGCGTGACACACCGCTGTCGCTGCTCACCGGGGCCGACGGCACGATCGGTTTGCCCGCGACGACACCGGTGATCAACCGCATGATCTCGTCAGGCGGTGCGAGACCGCTGTTGCCCGGCTCCCACGCCTCGAACTGCTCCCCGCGCGGCAGCGTGAGGCGCCAAACCACGCCGGCCTCGGACGGAAGCCGCGAGATCGTCATCCCGAGCCGCTCCAAGTCGCGATCGACGGTGTCGTAGCCGTGGACGACGAAGTGCTCCTGCTCCGCTCGGAGCCAGTTCTCGTCGATCACGACCATGATTTCCCCGCGCGGCCCCGTGCCTCCTGCCGGCGGTCACGCGCGACGCGCGACTTCGCGAGCTAGTAACACAGTGTTACAAGCCAATCCGGGCGCCGGTTGCTGGCGCCGCCCGGACTTAGTAACACAGTGTTACTAGCGTCCGTAGCTCAGTAGGCCGGCAGGGGCGGCGGCAGCGGCCGGCCCAGCATGGCGCTCCCCGTCGGTGTCGCCTCGCCGGCCGGTGCACGGAGATCGGTGCGGGCGTGCCACAGGTCGATGTTCAGCCGTTCGATCTCCTCGACCAGCATGGTGATCGCGCGGCCTGCGGCCCGCACCTCCTCGCGCGGGTCGGTCTGTAGCCCCTCGCCCCAGCTGCGGAGCGTTTCGACCTTCGCCTCATCGAGGCGTTGTTGCGGGACGCTCAACTGACCTTCACGGCGTCGTCAGCGACAGAACTGTCAACAGGGTAAGCGGGCGCATCAGGGCAAAAAAATTCACCGAGCCGGTGGCGTTTTCGTCCACCTCCCCCACGAACCTTTGGCTTGCGCCTATGGCCCTCAGGAACGGCTTCGGTCTACTCACGCTCCGTGCTCGGTGCACTCACAACGTAACACCAACCGGCGAGAGTTCAAGCCGCCCGCGACACGTCAGACCGCAGTTTGCGAACATTTCACCGCCGGCACCGGCGAACGCGCCGGCTGCTCTCTTTCGTACGCTGTAGCGATGAGCGGCCGCATCGTCCTGACTCTGATTGCCCTCTGCCTGACGGCCGCGAGCCCTGCGCGCGCCGGGACGGGCATGTTCGTGGGCGCGGCCGAGGATGGAGCGCGCAGCCTTGATCCGGTGACGGCGAAAGCGAAGATGGATCTTGCAGCGCTCGCGGGGTTCGGGGTCGTGCGGATGACGTTGACCTGGTCGCCGGGCGAGCAGACCGTCGGCGGCGACGACGTTGTCGTGCTTCAGAATGTGTCGGCGGCAGCCCAGGTCGACGGTGTTCGGCTGATCCTTTCCATCTATCCGCAGGACTGGCGGACGACGCCGTTGTCATCACGGGCGCGCGGCGAGTTCGCCCAGTACGCGGCGTCGATCGCGCGACAGTTCCCGTGGATCACGGACTTTGTCGTCGGCAACGAGCCGAACCTCAACCGCTTCTGGATGCCGCAGTTCGGCGCCGGTGGCGTCGACCTCGCCGCCCGCTCGTACGAATTGCTCCTCGCGTCCACCTACGACGCGCTCAAGTCGGTCTCACCCGACGTGAACGTGATCGGCGGGGCTCTCTCCCCACGCGGCCAGGACAAGGCGGCCTCGACGCGGCAGACGCATTCGCCGACAACATTCATCGCCGACCTCGGCGCCGCCTACCGGCGCACCGGTCGACGACGGCCGATCATGGACATGTTCGCGATCCATCCGTACCTGACGCCGTCGCGATTGCCGCCGAGCTTTGCGCATCCGAGGACGACAACGATCGGGATCGCTGACTATCCGAAGCTCGTCGGGTTGTTGACCCACGCCTTTGCCGGTACCGCGCAGCGCGGCGAGACACTGCCGATCGTCTACGACGAGTTCGGCTATCAGTCGCAGATTCCGCCCGGCAAGCAGTCGCTCTACAGGCACCTCGGAGCGGCGGCGGCGAAGGACGCGATCCCTGAAGCGCAGCAGGCTGACTACTACCGCCAGGCGTTTGCGCTCGCTGCGTGCCAGCCAACCGTCGCGGGGCTCCTGATCTTCCACGTCGTCGACGAGCGGGACGCGAGAGCGTGGCAGTCCGGCGTCTATTACAGCAACGGCACGCCGAAGACGAGCCTGGCCGCAGTGCGCGACGGGGCGATTGCGGCGCAGGATGGAACGCTGGCGCAATGCTCGGAGGGCAAGACGACCAGCAACCTCAGCGGTGTCGTCTTCCGCGACCCCTCGCCGACAGAACCGAGCACACTGGAGATCGACTTCTCGTGCGCGTCGCCGTGCAGCTATCAGGCGCAAGTCCTCGACGGGCAGACCGGCGCGGTCGTGACCGGCGCGACCGGGAAGGCGGTCGGTGACGAGCACCTCGCGATCCCCGCGGACGGCCTCGACCCGGGCAGCTATCAGTACACGCTCCGCGTCTTGAAGTGCGGGAAGCCGGGAACCGCCGAGCAGCGGTACAGCCGCGCGTTCTCGGTTCCGCTCGGCCTCGACCCGCCCAGTCTGCCGGTGGTCACGCCGCCGCTGCCGACACTCCTACCGACCTTTCCGGCCGGCACCTGACCGCCTTGGCAGCGATTCGTCCATCGCAGAGCGTCGGAGCGCTCACCGTCGCGCTGCTGCTCGTCGTCTCGCTCGCTCAGGGCGCCAGCGGCGCTGCGCCGGTGCGGCCCGCCCTTTCGGTGACCTTCCTCGCGACGTCGTACGCGCCCGGCGAGCTCGCCAAGCTGCGCGTGATCGGCCGCATCCGTCGACTCGACGTGCAATTTCTCCGCGCGGGGGCCGAGCGGGCGTGGTCGAGCGTCGGCCGGCCGATGGGCCCTCCCCTGCAGGTGCGGTTCCGCTCCGGCTCGGTCAACACTCTTCGGCTGCGATTGGGCAACTGGCCCGGCGGGCTCTACATGGCCCGACTGACATCACCTGGCGGGCGTGCAGTCGCCTACGCGCCGTTCGTGCTCAGATCCGCCGTGCCGGGGACGAACCGCGTCGCGGTCGTGCTGCCCACCTACAGCTGGCAGGCGTACAACTTCTACGACGCGAACGGAGACGGAAAGCCCGACACCTGGTACGCCGACCAGAACCGACGCACCGTTCCGCTGGGACGTCCGTTCGCCGGCAACGGCAAGCCGCCTCACTACCGGACACAACAGCGCGGCTTCCTCCGCTTTCTCGTCCACACCGGCAAGCATGTCGACTACCTGACCGACGAGGACCTGGAGAAGTTTGCGAGCGGCGACGACCTCGCAAAGCTCTACGACCTGATCATCTTCTCGGGCCACGAGGAGTACGTCACGACACACATCTACGACCTGACCCAGCGCTACCGCGACCTCGGCGGCAATCTCGCCTTTCTGTCGGCCGACAACTTCTTCTGGCGCGTCGATCTCAAGGACAACAAGCTGTGGCGCATCCACCTCTGGCGAAACGTGGGCCGTCCCGAGGCGCAACTGATCGGCGTCCAGTACCGGGGCAACGACCACGGCGGCCACGCGGCGCCCTACGTCGTCACCAACGCCGAAGCGGCACCCTGGCTGTTCCGCAATCTCCCTGTTGAGGACGGCGCTCCACTCAGCACTGCACGCTACGGGATCGAGTTCGACATGACCAGCGCGGACTCACCACCCGGGACGACCGTCCTCGCGACCGTCAATCCCGGGCTCGGCGGCGGAACGATCCTCGGCCAGATGAGCTACTACGAGACAGCAGCCGGGGCGAAGGTGTTCGCCGCCGGAACGCTCGGCTTTGGCGGCTCCGACAATCCCGTCGCGACCGTGCTCTTCGAGAACCTCTGGCAGCACCTGTCGGTGCCCTGATCCGCGCCGCGGTCGTGTCAGCCAAGCTCTGCAACGAGATCGGCGATCGAGTCGACGATTCGTGACGGCCGGTAGGGGAACCTCTCGGCCTGTTCGCGTTGCGTCGAGCCGGTGAGGACGAGCACCGTGTGCATCCCGGCCTCGAGCCCGGAGACGACGTCGGTGTCCATGCGGTCGCCGACCATCGCTGTCGTCTCGGAGTGAGCGTCGATCGCGTTCAGCGCCGACCGCATCATGAGCGGATTCGGCTTGCCGACGAAGTACGGCTCGACTCCGGTCGCGCGGTTGATCAGCGCAGCCACCGACCCTGTCGCCGGCAACGGCCCGTCCGGCGTTGGTCCGGTGGCATCCGGGTTCGTCGCGATGAACCGCGCGCCGCCGCCGATCAGGCGAATCGCCTGAGCGATGCGCTCGAAGCTGTACGTCCGCGTCTCACCCAGGACGACGTAGTCCGGGTCCCGTTCACTCAGCGTGTAGCCGGCGCCATGCAACGCAGTCGTGAGCCCGGCCTCGCCGATCACGAACGCGGACGCGCCCGGCCGCTGCTGCTCCAGAAACCTGGACGTCGCCAGTGCTGACGTCCAGATCGCTTCCTCCGGAACATCGAGGCCGCTGCGGCTGAGTCGGGCGGACAGATCGCGCCGCGTGTACATCGAGTTGTTGGTCAGCACCAGGAACGGGAGCTTGCGCTCCCGCAGACGAGCAAGAAACCTGTCGGCGCCGGGGATGGCATGTTCCTCGTGAACGAGGACGCCGTCCATGTCCATCAGCCAGGAGCGAATGTCACGCTGCTTCATCGCCGCTCATACTCTCACGGCTCGCGGGCGAGCTAGTCGCACTCAGCGGGCGACGCCAGTCGGCCGCGCTCGCTGCGAAAACCGGTCCGCTCAAGGAACGGCCGCGCATCCGCAACGACTCGCTCCACGTTCCGCGCGATCCAAAGACACGTGACTGCGAGCGGCAACTCGACGAGCAACGCTTCGAGCAGGGCCACAATCAGTGTTGTCCTGCCGGTCGACGTCATGACGTCGAACCACGCGTCACAAATGAGAAAGGCTCCCGTCATCGCGGCGAAGATCTCGGCGAGCGGCGACCGGCGGGCAAGTGTGAGCGCGGTTCCGGCAAGCAGCAGGGCGAGCGCGACGTCGAA
>DATBBH010000003.1:0-25319 GCA_036271075.1 Gaiellaceae bacterium
CTGCTCGAGCGCGTCGGTCAGCTGAGCTTCGTGCTGCGGCGCAGCGACGGCGACCTGGTCTTCCACGACACCGTCCGCGATCTCATGCTGGCCGACTGGCGCCGGGACGAGAACCGCACGGAGCTGGCCTCGCTCACCGCTGCCCTGGTCGACTACTACGAGGGCCGGCATGCGGAGGTCGCCGACCTCGAGCGATCACTGATGCGGGTGAGCGGCGTGATCCGGCGTGCCAGTCCGGACCGTCATGTCCAGCTCACGCATGCGCTCGAGTCGCGTCTCCTGGCGCCGCTGATCGAAGCCATCTACCACGCCTCGCACGTCTCCGTCGAATACGCGGATGACGTGTTCACGCGACATGTCGAGAGCTACGAGTCGGCGGGGAGGATCGGCGTGTGCCGCTCCCTCGTCTCGACCTTGCGCGACCGCTTGAGCTCGATCGACAGTCCCGAAGCCGCCAATCGCCTGCTCTGGCTGCGGTACTGGGATGCGCGGCTGCTCCGCGCCGCAGGGGAGGCGGCCGAAGCCGAACTGGTCATTCGCGAGATCGACCCTGGCAACGACATCCGCTTGCGCATGTGGCTGCTCGGTGACCTGGCCAGCTCGCTATACGAGCGCGACCGATATCGCGAAGCGCGCGAGATCTACGCGGAGGAGCTCGAGATCGCGCGAACGACGTTGGCCGATCCATGGAACCTCGCCGTATCGTACATCCGGCTCGGCGACGTGTCCTGGCAGGCCGACGAGCTACTCGAGGCGGTCGCCTACTACGAACACGCGGTCGAAGCCGCGTCGACATCGGTCGGCCGCAACTATTCGGCCGAGTGCCGGGCCGCCCTCAATCTCGCGGCTGTCCGCTCGCAGGTCGGTCGATTCCAGGAAGCATTCGACGCCGCGTTCCGCGCACTCCACATCGCGCGCAACGACCTGCCGCTGGACCGCTCGCTTCAACGCGCTGTCGCGTACCGGTTCATGTACCTCCTCGCGCCGTGGGACCCGCGACTCGTCGACACGCTCTACGACGAGGCGCGCGTCGTCCAGCCGCCGCAGGACGCAGCGGCCGCGGCCATCGACACGACGTCATACCTCGCCGCACTGCGTGAGGGGCGCCGCGCGTTGACCGACGAAGAGATCGCGGAGATCTCGGACCGGCCGGAGCCCGGCCATGTCGGAGCGGAGCTGATGCGCCGGTATCTCCTCGAGCACGGATACCACGCCGAGGCGCGCGGTGACTACGAGAGCGCGCTGACGCTCTACACGGCCGTGCTCGATGATCCGGCGCTGACCAGATTGGATCGGGCGAACGCGCAAACGTGGCGCGGTAGCGCTCTGCTTTCCTGCGGTCGCTGCGAGGAGGCGGCCGGGGATCTCGCCGAGGCGACGCAGTCGTGGGATGAGCTCGGTAACGCGCCGATGGTGACCGTGTCGCGCGCGTACCTCGCAATCGCATTCACCAAGCAAGGCAGGCTCGACGAGGCGGAAGCGCTCCTGGCCGAGCGGCGCGTACAGGCGGCTGAGGTCGCGGGTGCGCTTGGTGGGTCCTACCACGAGGCCGTCGCGGAGCTGAGGCGTGCCCGGGGCCAGCTGGAGCAGGCGGAGTCGGCGTACCGGGAGCAATTCCAGGCACTCGACAGAACGAAGCGACTTGAGGTCGGCCGGGCGGCCGCCGCGGTCGCCGACGTCGCGGCGCAGCGCGCAGACTGGGAGACGGCGGGTGAGTGGGCGGAACGTGCGGCGAACGTCTGGCGCGAGGTCGCTGCAGCGTCCTCGTACCGGCAGTCCGTCGACGAGCAGGAAGCCGATCGTCTGAGCGCAGGCGCGATCCGGATCATGGCGTCTCCCGATGGCGAGCTCGCCGCGGCGCGGGACCTGCTCCTGTCGGCGACCGAGCGTGTGCCGTGGAACATGTGGTACGCGGTCAATCTCGCGTATGCCGCGGCCGCGCTCGGAGATTGGAGCGATGCGGGAGACGCGATCGACCGTGCGCGCACGTACGCGCCGCTCCCGATCGCGGCACTCTCACGACTGCTCGCGGACTTCCGGTTGCGTGAGGCGAGCGTCCTGCTGTCGCGGGGCGAGCACGCGAGGGCGGCCGCCGTGTGTCGAGCGGTTCGCCTCGCCGCAGGGCCTGATCTCGACCCAGAATGGTTCGCGCTACTCGCCCTGCGCGCCGGCGACGCCGAGTTCACGCTCGGTCGGGTCGAGGCCGCCGCGGTCGAGTACCACGACGCGCTCGGAGCGAGCGACGACCTCCCCGCGCTCCGCGGAGGTGCGGTCAGCCGCCTCGCCGTCGTGAGCGCCTCCCTCGGGCAGCGTGAGGAGGCCGCGGATCTGCTTCGTCGTGGTGTCGACACGTTCGTCGAGGCCGGTGAGAACGACCACGCTTGGTGGGCCGTCGCAAACGCTGTCGCGGAGGTCGCCCCGGCGCCGGAGGCAGCCCTTGCGGAGGTGCTCCACCAGGTGTTCCAGGAGTTGATCGAAGGAGGTCAGGTGAACACGTTCAGTTCGAGCATCGAAGTCGCTGCGCCGCCCGACTGGCGGGTAGCGGAGTCATTCACGTTCTCTCCGCCTGACGGCGCCGGGAACCTCCTGGTCGTAGGTGAACAGCTCGAAAGCGCCATGACCGTCGACGAATACGTCGAGCTTCAACAGTGGAACTTCGGAGCGGGGCTCGATTCATTCGAGGAGATCTCGACGGAGCACGTTCGGTTGCCGGCCGGTCACGACGCTGTGGTCCGCCACTTCACCTGGAAGACCGAGGACGGTGTGCCGATCTCGCAATTCCAGGCGTGCTTCGTCCACGGCACCCGGGCTTACACCGCCACGGGAACGACGATCACGGGAACCGCCACGCTTGAATCGACGCTGCTGCAGCTCGTCCGCGGACTCACGCTCCGCGAAGGTCCAGAGGCTCCACAGCGCTGATCGAGAGGCAGTTGCGACGATCGAAGACGGCTCAACTATCCGAAGGAACTGGGACCGCTGTGGGCCGCTGCGTGATCCTGTGTGGAGCGGGCCGAGTGTGTTCCGGGTAGGCAACTGCCTCCGGTGCCGCATACCGGAGGCGCCTCGACCCATGAGCGGTGAGGCACGCTCGGCCCGCGCACCGGTTGCCGCGGGTAGCGGAATCTGATTCTATATTTGGACTGCGGTTCCGATCGGCCCGTGGTGCGTGACGGCAGAACGACCCGTACGGGGGAGCCACGGGCCGGTCGATCTAGGAGGGTTTCTGGTTTTGCAGCACCAACCGGTCGCCGGCGGTGACGGTTGCGGCCGCGCCGGCCGAGAGCTCGACGACCACCTTCGCGCCGCGGCGGCCGGCCATCCGCCAGGGCCGCAGGTCGCGGACAACGTCGAGGACCTCGAGCTCCCGGTTGCAGAAGATGGCGTCGATCGGGAAGCGCATGAAGAACATGTGAATCGATCCCGCCGGCCGGAACAGCATGCCTTCGCCCTCGTTCAGGCCCGAGCGGCCCAAGAGCCCACGCAGTCGCGTCCACGGACCGGTGGCGAGCAGGCAGCGTGAGCACACGACTTCGCCGTCGGCCTTGGTCAGGATGGCGCTCTTCACGACTCGACCCAGCCTAATCGCCAGTCACCCAATAAGGTGACGACATCGCCTAGCCGCCCGTGCACCATGAAGGGCTCCCCCCTGCGGAAAGGACCCAGCATGCGGCTGCGGACTGCCACTGGCGACTGGCGCGACTGGCTCGACAAATAACCGACCGACGAACGCGTAGACTCGGCCGCGATGACTGATGCATCGCGGCGCGTGGTCATCCTGGGCGCCGGCTTCGGAGGTCTCGAACTTGCGACGGCTTTGTCGGAGACGGTCTCGGACCTCGTCGACGTCACGCTGATCGACCAGAACGACGGGTTCGTCTTCGGGTACTCGAAGCTCGACGTGATGTTCGGGCGGACAACACTCGAACAAGTCCGGTGCCATTACCGCGACATCGCAACCCCCGGCGTGCGGTTCCTGCAGGAGACGGTCACCGCGATCGACGCCGAAGCGCGGCGCGTAACCACGAGCAGCGGTGTGCACGACGCGGACGTCCTCGTCGTTGCGCTCGGGGCTGACTACGACTTCGACGCAACGCCCGGCCTGGCCGAGTGGGGAAACGAGTTCTACTCCCTGGCCGGCGCAGAACGGCTCGCAGAGCTCCTGCCAACGTTCTCGCACGGCCGCGCGATCATCGGCGTCTGCGGCGCGCCGTTCAAATGCCCGCCTGCGCCCAGCGAGGCTGCGCTGCTGCTGCACGACTACCTGTCCGCGCGGGGCGTTCGCGATGCCTGCGAGATCTCGCTCGTCATGCCGTTCGAAACGCCTGTGCCTCCGTCTCCCGAGACCTCCGCCGCACTCGTTTCGGCGTTCGCGGAGCGCGGCATCCAGCTCGTCTCGGGTCGCCGAGTCGCATCGCTCGACGGCGTCCGGCGGGTCGCCGTTCTCGACGACGGCAGTGAGCTGCCGGTCGATCTCTTCCTGGGCGTGCCGAAGCACCGCGCCCCCGACGTGGTGATCGAGAGCGGTCTGACGGAGGACGGATATGTGCCCGTCAGCTCGCAGACGCTGGAGACGCGGTTCCCGGGTGTGTATGCGATCGGCGATGTCGCCACCGCCGGAGTGCCGAAGGCTGGGGTCTTCGCGGAGGGGGCGGCGGCTGTGGTCGCCGAATCGCTCGCGGCGACCATTCGCGGCGGCGTGCAGCCCGGCCCATATCCGGGGCGCGGCTCGTGCTACATCGAGTTCGGTTCGGGCCGGGTCGGCCGCGTAGACATCGACTTCCTCTCGGGGCCCCAGCGGACCGGCGTGTTCCACGAGCCGTCCGGAGCGCTGGTCGCCGAGAAGCAGCAGTTCGGCTCGAGCCGGCGCAGCCGCTGGTTCGGACGAGCCTGATGTCAACCGTGGGAAACTCCCGCAAATAGGGAGGCGCGGGCGGCGTCTTCAACTACCGTGCGAAGCCTGCGGTTGTGCTCTTTCTCCACCTAGGAGGCTCAACCGCGTGCTCGACCCTCGGAAGTTCCATACCGCCGATCGCTGGGAGAACCGGGTGATCGACCATCTGTGCCCGCATCTCGACCGGGCGATCAAGACCGGCAGGCCGTCGATCGTCGAAGCGTTCCCGACCGCCCTGTCCCAGGCCGAGCTCGTGGCCGTGACCGTCCGGCTCCGCAACGGGAGCCGTCACGCCGCAGCCGTGCTCGTCGGGCCTGGCGTCGGGTGCATCACGTTCGTCCCGTTCGAGATGACCCGCACGGCGAGGCGACCCCGCGCCGACGTGCCGGTCCGCCGTGCCCAGGCCGGCCTGTCTGCAGTCTCGTTCGCGGATCTGACGATCTAGTACCGCCGACCGGGTAGGGGCGACGGGTTGCTAACCGCCGAAGTGCGGGCGCAGCCGCTTCGCCGTCCGCTCGAGTGCCTCCGGCAGCACTTTCACGTCGCCCAGCACGGGCATGAAGCTCGTATCGCCGTTCCAGCGCGGGACGACGTGCATGTGCACGTGGTCTTCGATCCCCGCACCGGCCACGCGCCCGAGGTTCCAGCCGACGTTGAAGCCGTGCGGCGCGTACTCCGCTCGCAGGGCTTCGATCCCTCGCGCTGCCAGCGTGTGGACCGCGAGCGCCTCTTCGTCGCTGAGCGAGCCGAACTCGCCGAGATGCCTCCTGGGCGCGATCAGTAGATGTCCCGATGAATATGGGAACTTGTTCAGGACGAGGAGGGCCAGCTCGCCCTCGTGGATCAGCAGTTCGGGCTCGGGGTCGCAGAAGATGCAGCGGTCGAGCTCGTCGGCGTGCTGGACGTACTCGAGGCGCCAGGGCGCCCATAGCGGCTTCGGCATCTCGGCTAGAGCCAGCGCTTGAAGCGGAAGAACGTGAGCATGCCGATGAGGGCGACCAGCATCGCGCTGAAGATCACCCAGAAGGCCCACGCAGTGTCGAAGCCGGGGAAGTCCACATTCATCCCGAAGAAACCGGTGATCAGCGTCAGCGGCAGCAAGACCACGGAGAAGACCGTGAGGATGCGCAGCACGTCGTTCTGGCGGTGTGAGATCACCGATTCGTTCGTCGACTCCAGCGCCTCGACGACTTCCTTGTAGTTGTCGAGGATGTCCCAGATGCGCTCGGCGGCGTCGACGATGTCGTCGAAGTAGAGTTCGAGCTCCTCCGGCAAGAAGCGCTCCACGTGCCGCTCGAGCAGGCGCAACGTCGTGCGCTCCGGCTTCACGATCTTCCGGTAGCTGATGATCTCCTGCTTCGCGTTCGAGATGTCGCGCACGACCTCTTCCGAGCGCCCTTCGAACACGTCGTCCTCGAGCGAGTCGAGCTTGTGCCCGATCTTGTCGAGGATGGGGAAGCAGTAGTCGAACAGATCGTCGAGCACCTCGTAGAGCAGACGCCCCGATCCCTTGGAGAAGAGCTGTTCGCGGAATGCGACGTCCTCTTCGCAACGTCGGAAGAGCCGAGTGACGGGGAGCAGCTCGACGGTCGGCAGCGTGACCAGGTAGTCCGGGCCGATGAAGAAGTCGAGCTCGGCGGCGTTTAGCCGTTGAACGGCCCGGTCGTAGACCGGAAAGTGGAGGACGCCGAACAGATACCCCTCGTCCGCGTAGTCGTCGACCTTCGGGCGCTGGCGCTTGGAGAGGACGTCCTCGACGTCGAGCGGATGCCAGCCGAAGCGACCCGCCAGCATGCCTGCATAGAGCGAATCGGGAGCGTCGAGATGGATCCAGCTGAGCTCGGCCGCGCTGAGCTCAGCGGGCGGCGCCGGCGGAGCCGTGACAGCCACGACGGTGTCGCGCGCGCGTGTGCGCCGGATGCGAGGCAGGCTCGGCATCGGTACTGAGTGGATCCTCGATGACAGGGATCAACGGCACATTCGTGATTCTAGCCGGGTTTCCCGCTCAAACCTCCGCCGTGACCTACAGTCGAGCTCATGGAGCCTCGGTGGTGGGCTATGCGTGCCGCACAAAACCTCAAGCCGGCGAGCTACGTGTGCCCGCTCTGCGACGGGATGCTGCACGCGACGAGCGAGCACGCGCTGATCGCACCGGAAGGCGACGTGTCGAAGCGGCGGCACGCACACATGGAATGCGTGCTCGCGGCGCGCAAGCGAGGCGAGCTTCCGACGGAAGACGAATGGCGGTCCCGCCGTGTTTGAGCGGAAGGGGCCCGTCCCCCTCATGGACGGGAGTCCCTTCCGCTTAGGTGCCGCACCTCCTACCCTCTCCGCGGTTGTAAGGCGTACTCCCGTGCGTTTGTAAAGCGCAGATCAAAACGAGGCGTGAGGGATGCACGGCGGCGCAGCGAACGGAGGAATGATTGCCGTCAGTCCCGCCGCAGGCCCGCGCCGCCACCAGTCGTTATCGGCTTTGTGCTCGGCGTGCTTGAACGTTCAAGAGTCGGCGAACCGCGCGAGCTGCTCGGCGACCTCGCTCGGCGACGGCATCGCGGCGAGCTCTGCGGGCCGAGCGTGTTTACCGCGCCTGGAGGGCGGCTCCAGTCTGCGGCGGCACCAGAGGTGTTACCTCTTGGCCCAGCGCACACTCGGCCCGCAGCGAGAGCTTCGTAAAACCAGCGACGGCTGTCGCTCTCCGATCGGCTAGCTGACCCCGGCTCGATCGTCTGTCTGGCGGTGCTCTGGGACCGATGGAAGAAAGGAGCTACCGGCGGCGTCCTGTAAGTAGGTGGGCTGAGCGTGTCTCACCGCTCATCAGAGTCGAGGCGACCCCTGTGTGCGGCTACCAGAGGGTTGCCTTCCGGGACATGCTCGGGCTGCGCTTACGAAGGCGAGGGGGCCGGGCCGCCGAATGGGGGAGATGGCGGCCCGTCCCCGCCTGCCTAACTACAGCGGCAGCTTCAGACCGAGTGCGGTCTCGGTTTGAATTGTTCCGCGCCGCGATTCTGCCTGATTCGCGGTTGCTGACCAACCGTATTCGTACGCTGCGCCGGCCCCGAGGCTTCGTCAGTCCCCTGACGGTCTTTGCGAGAACTCCGTGTCGCAGACTCTTCACCCGCCAGACGGGCCGAGGGTTGCGGACCACCGCGCACAGAAATGCAAGAGCCGGGGACGGGGAGGAAGAGGGTAATCCACCGTCCGCCTGGCTCTCGCTCGCGGCGCCGGCCCCCCACGACCACGCGCCGTTACACATCGAACGCTAATGGCCGCTAACTCGGAGCCGTAATAAGCGGGGGTTAAGCGAGCCGGGAAACCTGGCAGGCGTTCAGTCCCCCGGCTCGAGGGTGAACTTAGGCCGTTCTCTCTGAGCGCCTGGGCAAGACTCGGTTAACCGCTGGTGAAGGGCCGAGGATCTCGGTCGAACGCAAGGCTCGACCAGTCGATCAGACCGCCCTCGTTCGGCCACCTCCTCGGCCTTTGCTCAGGCTGTAGGAGATGACGCGTTTGAGGCATTGCATGGGCGGCTGGTCTTGTCCGATCATTGAGGGCGTGCCGAAGGCCTTGTCGACACTTGGCGGGAAGCGGGTCTTGCTCGTTACTGCCGCCGCCGCCGCCGCCGCTGCGTTGCTCACTCTGGTGGGCACTGCGCTCGCGGAGAACTATCAGTACCAATTCACGAAGGCAGACGAGGCACTCGCGGCCCGCATCGTTCAGCACGCCGTCGCCAAGGGCTGGACGGGGGGAGCGGTGAAGCCCGATCTCACTCCGGATCCGCTGCGTTGTCCCGGCTTCTACGCGCCGCGTCAGTCCGACCTCGTCGTCACCGGGGACAAGGAGACCGACTACACCTACAAGGCGGGCCAGGAACTCGACACCTACGCGGTCGTCTTCCAGTCGCCCGCGATGGTGGAGAGCGACTGGCGGCGCGGCTCCGACAAGGCGGCAGTCTTCCGATGCCTCCGCGCCAAGGTGCCCTCGCTGCTCGCTCCAGGATCGAAGATCGTCTCGCTGGTGCAGCTCGCGCTGCCACGCCTTGGCACGCACTCGTTTGCCTATCGCATCGTCTTCGAGAACAAGGGTTCGCAGATCGCGATCGACTCGGTGAACATCGCCCGCGGTTGAATCGAGGCCGAGGTCAACCAGATCGCGGAACATCCCACCGCGAAGGCCCTCACCGACATGCAGGCCGCCGATCGACTGCTCGCGAGCGACCTCGACGCGAAGCTCCGCGCACTCGGCTAAGGATCCGGCTCCGCTTTTTGATGCGTCGGGTGGTCGCCGGCGGCACGTCCGCGTGAATGTCGTGACCATTCCCGACGTGGCCCAAACGGCCGTGCTATGCGCCCGGCAGGAATCGAACCTGCGACCTCTCGCTCCGGAGGCGAGCGCTCTATCCCCTGAGCTACGGGCGCGAGACTTGCTTTCAAGCCAATCTAGCACTGGCCCAAGAAGCTGCTGATCGGCGGCGGTGGGCCGGACGGACTCGCGGCGGGTGTCAAGGAAGTCACGTCTTCGCCGCAAGCGCGTCCGATCAAGCCACGAGGTCCCCCAACCAGGTGGCGTGAAACCAGCAGAGCAGAACCTGGCGTCGCTGTCATCACCCCAATGGGCAGGCGGTTTACGCCGCGGCGCAAAGGGCGTAGACGGTCATCGTCACCGAGCCGGCGGTCGTGTTGTGTCCTTGTCCGTACCATTCGGTCGGCGTTCCGGACATCGGATACGGCATGGTCGCCGTCACATCGACGCCGCTCGAGGCGCTGAAGACGACGCCGCCGCCCGTGGCCCGCTCGCCCGAGTTGCAAATCATGAACGCTCCGTCCTCTTGTCCGGCGGCAAGAGACTTGGCGGTCGAGCGGACGATGATGTTCGGAAGGCTGCTTCCGGGATCTCCCTTGTCGCCTTTGGGGCCCTGTGCGCCCGGATCGCCTTTGGCGCCGGGATCGCCCTTGGCGCCCTGAGTTCCGGGAGCGCCCTGGGGACCTTTGAGGCTCTGGCCGACCTTGAACTTTGCGAGAGTCAGGGTTCCATCCTTGATCTTTGCAGCGGTTACGGAACCCGCCTTGAGCTGCGGGGTGCCGACGGAGTTCTGCGGCAGGACCATCCGACTCGCCGCCTGGCCGACCGGGGTCGAGCCGATGACTGAAATGGCGAGCGCTGTCGCGGCGAGGACGGTAGGAAGTCGCTTCTGCATTTTCGTGTTCTCCTTCTGGAAGGTTGGCTTGCCTCGATCGAGGCAACGCCAGCCTGTTCGACGCGCTCACGCCGCGGAAGGTGCCGGGCCGGTGAACTCGCGTCGGGGTTCCCCGACGGTCGTGACGGTTATCCGTCAGCGAGCCTCCGCGTGTGGTCAGCAGCGGAAGCTGGTCCGGGCGGACGATTCGGAGTGACGCCGTAGGATTACGGCGTGCCGTTCACGCTCCGCAACATCAAGGAGGATCTGGAGGACATCGGCTCGAGGTTCGACGGCGCGCCGGACCTGGAGTTCCGCGCTGCGACCAAGGCGCTCGAGCTCGAGCAATCCGCGCTGAGCTACCAGCGCGTCCCGCCCGGCTATCGCTTTCCGTACGGTCACACGCACGTGAGGCAAGAGGAGGTGTACGTGGTCCTGGGCGGGAGCGGGCGGATGAAAGTCGACGACGAGATCGTCGAGCTCAGGCAATGGGACGCGGTACGAGTCCCGCCGGGCATGTGGCGAGGTTACGAGGCCGGCCCGGAGGGCCTCGAGATCCTCGTCGTCGGCGCGCCCAATCTCGGCGAGGATCCGCGCGAAGACGTCGATGGCCAGCGCGACTGGTGGGAATGACGGTGCTGCGCGGCAGTTGCGCCTGCGGCGCAACTGAGTATGAGGTCGAGGATGCGTTCGTCTACGCGATGAATTGTCACTGCTCGAAATGCCGTGCCTCCACCGGCTCTGCGTACAAGCCGATGGGCGGCATCGAGCGCGAGAAGCTGCGCGTGACGCGAGAAGACGTGCCGATGTTCGTCTGGGGCGAGCGTGACGCCGGTGACTTCCGCTGTGGCGTTTGCGGGTCGTTCCTGTATTCGATTGTCCGCGACGGTAAGTGGGCGCATGTGACGTTTGGCTCGCTGGTGGACGCACCGTCGCGGTTACCCGACCACCACATCTTCGTCGGGTCGAAGGCGTCGTGGGACGAGATCCGCGACGGACTCCCACGACACGAGGGCTATGCCAAGTAGTCCCCTAAACGCTGGTGAAGGTGGCCGCATCCTGGGCAGCCTGGGATCGGCCGAAGGTAAGGGCATCGTTCGGATGGAAGACCGCTTCGAGACCGAGATTGACGACGTGTGGTCGGCGCTCACCGACCCCTCGCGTCTGGCCCACTGGTACGGCGAGGTCGAAGGCGACCTGCGACTTGGCGGGGAATACCGGGCTCGTCTCTTCGCCAGCGGATGGGAAGGCACCGGGCGCGTGGAAGCGTGTGAGGCCGTGCGACGGCTTCTGGTTGTGACCAGACACGCGAACGCATCCGACGAGCAGGTGATCGAGGCGACGCTGAGCGCCGACGGCGACGGGACAGTCCTGGTCTGGGAGGAACGGGGGATGCCGCTCGACTTGGTCGCCGCTTACGGGGCTGGGGTCCAGGTTCACGTCGAGGATCTCGCCGCCCACCTCGCCGGGGGTGAGCGCTGCGACGCGGCCGCCCGGTTCGACGAGCTCTTCCCTGACTATCAAGCGTTGGCCGTTAACGTCGGCTAGCCACGGTCACAAGAGCTCTCGCCTCGCGGCGCGGGCGCAAGGCGGTGAGACGATCAGCGTGAATCCTCTGCAATGGGTTCGGGCACGCGACCCCGGTTGGGCGGCCTTGCGCCGGGCGGGGCGGGCGGCGCTGGTCATGCCGGCTATGTTTGCGATTGGCGAGCAGGTGATCGGCAACCCGACGCTGGCGACGTTTGCTGCGTTCGGCTCGTTCGCGATGTTGTTGCTGGTCGACTTCTCCGGGCCGATGCGGGATCGCCTGCAGGCGGAGGCGGGGCTGGCGTTGGCAGGCGCCGTGTTCGTCTGTGTCGGCACCGTCTGTTCGCGTTCGGCTTGGCTCGCCGCGTTGGCGATGGTGATCGTGGGATTCGGGGTGCTCTTTGCCGGCGCGGTCAGCTCCGTGCTTGCGAGCGCGACAGTAGCTCTCTTGTTGGCTTTCATCCTGCCGGTCTCGCTCCGCGGTCCGATCTCTTCGATCCCGGACCGTCTTGCGGGCTGGGGCATGGCCTCCGCGGCTGCGATCCTCGCCGTGGCGCTGTTGTGGCCGGCGCCGGTGCGCGAACCGCTTGGAGAGGCCGCGATCGCTGCGTGCCGGGCGCTCGCCGAGCGGCTGCGCTCGGATGCCGCATATCTCCGCGGCGGCGACGGTGCTCCCTCGGCGGCCGAGCATGACGACGCGATCGAACGAGCAGACGCGGCGGTCGCGGCGCTGCACCGGGTGTTCCTCGCTACGCCCTACCGCCCGACCGGCTTGAGCACAGCCGCGCGAATCGTGGTACGGCTGGTCGACGAGCTGAACTGGCTGAACGCGATTCTCGTCCAGTCACCGCCTCATCCGCCCGGGATCCCCGTGAACCACGCGGCGCTCGCGGTGAAGATGGCCGCAGCGTCTGTGCTCGAGCGCGGAGCAGATCTGCTCGGCGCCCCTGACGGACGCCCCGACGCCCTGCATGCCGCGCTGGCAAAGCTCCGCGAAGCGGCCGCCGCCACGGAGTCCGGCGTCGACAGAGAGCCGCCCGTCGAGGAACCGATCAGCGAGTTGATCACGTCGCTCGACCCGGCCTTCCGGGCGCAGGAATTGAGCTTCGCCGTCTCGCAGATCGGCGCCAATATCGATCTGGCCGCCGCCGCGGAGCGGCGCAGCTGGGTGGACCGGCTCCTCGGTCGCCAGCCTGCGGGGCTGCCCGGTGCGCTGTCGAGCGCACAGGAGCGCGCCTTCAGCCACCTCGAGCGGCACTCCGTCTGGCTGCACAACAGCGTGAGGGGCGCCGTCGGTCTGGGCCTGGCCGTCCTCGTCGCCAATCTGTCGGGCGTGCAGCACTCCTTCTGGGTGGTGCTCGGCACGCTCTCCGTGCTGCGCTCGAACGCCCTCAACACCGGTCAGAACGCGGTCCGGGCGCTACTCGGCACCGCAGTCGGCTTCGTCGTCGGCGCCGTGCTGCTCGCGCTCATCGGCACCGACACGACGTTGTTGTGGCTCCTGCTGCCACCGGCGGTCCTGTTCGCCGGCCTGGCGCCGGCGGCCATCTCGTTTGCTGCCGGACAGGCGGCCTTCACGTTGACGCTCGTGATCCTCTTCAACATCCTCCAGCCGATCGGGTGGCGCGTCGGACTGCTCCGGATCGAAGACGTCGCGATCGGCTGCGCCGTCAGCCTCGTCGTCGGGTTGCTGTTCTGGCCGCGCGGGGCGGCCGCAGCGTTCGGCCGGGCGCTGGCCGAGGCGTACACCGACAGTGCGCGTTACCTGGCCGCTGCAGTCGAGTTCGGCCTCGGCCGCTGCGATCACGGCACGCCGCCCCGGCCGGCACCGAGCGAGGACGCAACCCACGCCGCCGCCGCATCGCGGCGCCTCGACGACGCCTTTCGCAGCTATCTCGCCGAACGCGGGCCAAAACCCGTCCCGCTCGCGGAGGTGACCGGCCTGGTCACCGGAGTCGCAGGCCTCCGCCTCGCAGCCGACGCCGTGCTCGACCTCTGGCAGCGCGACGACGGCCCCTCCGGCGGCGACCGGTCGGCCGCGCGCCGCGAGCTTCTCGAGAGCACCGAGTCCGTGACCGGCTGGTATGAACGCTTCGCTGCCAGCCTCACCGGCCAGAGCGAAGTGCCCGACGCGGTCGCGCACGACGATCGGGCCGACCGCCGGCTGGTCGAAGCGGTACGGCGTGATCTACAGGACGAGGACGGTCACGCCAACGACGTCGGCGTACGAATCGTCTGGACCGGCGATCACCTCGACGCCGCCCGCCGGCAACAGAGCGCGTTGGTCGGACCAGCCCGAGCCATCATCGTCTCCTCTGAGCGGCGCGGCAGGGCACTAATGTAGTCCGCGTGAGACTGAACGCCCGTGTCGCCACCGTCCAGCTCGCCGAGACGTTCACGATCTCGCGCGGCTCGGAGGACGAGGCGGACGTCGTGCAGGTCGAGATCGAGCACGACGGCGTTTCGGGCTTCGGCGAGGCGGCGCCGATCGAGCGCTACGACGAGTCGGCTGGCTCCGCGCTCGCGTGGCTCGAAGCGGTCGAGCTCGGCGGCGACCCGTTCGCACTCGACGACATCGCCGCCGGGCTGTCGACCGGTGAACAGGCTGCGCGCGCGGCCGTCGACCACGCGCTGCACGACCTGCAGGGGAAGCTCACGGGCCTGCCCGTCTACAAGCTGCTCGGCCTGCGCCGTGCCGGCCCGCCGACGTCATGGACGATCTGGCTGGGCGATCCCGACGACATGGCGCGCAGGACCGAGAAGATCGCGTCGCGCGGGTTCAAGCGGCTGAAGCTGAAGCTCGGCGGCCGTGACGGCCTCGACGCCGATCGCGTCCGTGCCGTGCAAGCCGTCACCGACGTACCGTTGCAATGCGACGTCAACGAGGCTTGGAGTCTGGAGGAGGCGCTCGAGTATCTGCCGCAGATGGAGCTGCAGTACTGCGAGCAGCCACTGGTCGCCGGCGATCCGGACGGCCCGGAGTTGAAGCGCCGCTCGCCCATCCCCATCTACGTCGACGAGGACTGCCATACCCTCGCCGACGTCGCAACCTGCGCGGAGCGCGCGCATGGGATCAACATCAAGCTCGCCAAGTCGGGCGGCATCCGCGAAGCGGTGCGCATGGTGCATGCGGCCCGCGCCCTCGGGCTCGGTGTGATGCTCGGCTGCATGGTCGAGTCCGGTCTCGGGATCGCCCCCGGCGCGCACATCTCGAGCCTGATGGACCACGTCGATCTCGACGGCAACCTGTTGCTCGCGCGCGACCCGTGGCCTGGTGTCGCGTTCGTCGACGGCGTGCAGCTCCCCTCGGAAGCGCCGGGGCTGGGTGTTGCGTCCGCGTAGGCTGCTCATCCTCGCGGAGGGCAAGTCGGGCGACCCGCATTACGGAAAGACAGCCCGCGGCGTCATGCGCTATCGGCCGCAGGACGTCGTGGTCGTGCTCGATTCCGAGTCGAGCGCAGCCGAGCTCGAGGGGTTCCCGCTCGTGCGCACCGTAGACGAGGCGAAGCGGTACGAACCGACGGCGGCGCTCGTCGGAGTCGCGACGCAGGGCGGGCGGTTCCCGCCCGCCTGGCGCGAGCTCCTGAGGGACTGCATTCGCGCCGGCCTGGACGTGGAGAACGGGTTGCACGAGTTCATCTCGACCGACGAGGAGCTCGCCAGTCTCGCGCGCGACCACAAGGTCGAGCTGCGTGACCTGCGCCAGCCGCCGGCGGGGCTGAACGTCCCGACCGGCGCGAACCTGACCCACAGCGCGACCACGATCCTCACGGTCGGCTCCGACTGCGCGATCGGGAAGATGACAGTGTCACTGGAACTCGACCGAGAGGCGCGACGGCGCGGCTGGCGGAGCGAATTCGTCCCGACCGGGCAGACGGGCATCGCGATCGCGGGCTGGGGTATCTCGGTCGATGCTGTCGTCGCCGACTTCATCGCAGGCGCCGCAGAGCAGCTCGTGCTCGAGGGAGTCGAGCGTGGGGGTGAGGTGCTGTTCGTCGAAGGACAGGGCTCGCTGCTCCACCCGGGGTATTCAGGCGTGACGCTCGGGCTGATCCACGGCTCGGCGCCGCACGCCTACGTGCTCTGCCACAAGGCCGGGGAGCGATTCGTCGACGAGAACGAGCGCTTCCCGATGCCGCCGCTATCCGAGCTGGCCGACCTGCACGAGCGAATGAGCTTGATCGCGCGGCCCGCGAAGGTGCTGGCGATCGCGCTCAACACACGGGATCTCGACGAGGCAGCCGCCCGTCGGGCGGTCGCCGAGGCGGAGGCCGACACCGGCCTGCCGGCGGACGATCCGGTGCGTTTTGGAGCAGGAAAGCTGGTAGATGCTCTTGAAACCTCACGCGAGGTAGGACGTAATTAGGGCATCCTGGGCGCGCACCGGGTTGATTGCGGAGAAAGGGCGAGTTGAAGACGCTGGTTGCGGCATTGCTCGCGCTCGCGGCGCTGACAGGCGCGGCGCGCGCAAATGCAGACCCCCTGCGCTACGGGGTGGCGGACGACTGGCCGAAATTCCACGACTGTGGCGACATCTGGTGGCAGAGCGCCAAGGACATCGGCTACCAGGAGTTCCGCATGACGGTCCAGTGGAACGAGGCGACGCCTACCGACATCCCGTTCCAGGCGAATATCCAGGCTGCGGTCGATTGCGCGAAGCTCAACGACCTGCGCCCGATCCTGGCCGTCTATCCGCTGCACCCGGCCGCGATCGGCTCGAGCGTCGATGCGCAGGCTCAGTTCGCCACGTTCGTCAGCCTGGTCGGCCAAGCCTTCCCCGACGTGCAGGACATCATCGTCGGCAACGAGCCGAACGTGAACCGCTTTTGGCAGCCGCAGTACCGCGCCGGCAAGGATGCGGCAGCGGCCGACTACGAGCACACGCTGGCGCAGTCGTACGACGCGTTGAAACTCGTCCGTCCGGACTCGATCGTCTGGGGCCCGGCGATCTCGTCGCGGGGCAACGACAACGCCTTCGCCCGCTCGAACGCGAGCCATTCGCCGGTGTGGTTCATCAAGTACATGGGGGACGCCTACAGGGCCTCGGGCCGCACGGCCCCGATCTTCGACGAGTTCGACATGCATCCTTACCCGCCGGTTCAGGACACGGACACGTTCGCCAAGCCGTTCCGCTGGCCCCAGGCCGGAGCGGCCAACCTCGACCGGATCAAGCAGGCGCTGTGGGATGCGTTCCACGGCACGCCAGAGCCGGTCCCGGCCGAGCGGCCCGACGGAGGGTTTGCGAGGCTCACGCCCCCCGTCGCACCTTCGTTGCCGATCAACCTCGACGAGGCCGCGCAACAGACGGTCGTGACCAGGCATGAGGCGGCCTACACCGATGCGCCCGAAAATGTGGTTCCGATCACCGAGCAAGAGCAGGCGGACAGCTATGTCCAACTGGCCGAGCTCGCCGCCTGCGACCCCGACGTGAAGGCGTTGCTCTATTTCCCGCTGATCGACGACCCCGGCTTGTCGGCCGGCTTCCAGTCGGGCAGCCTCTTCGCCGATCTCGCGGACAAGGTGTCATACTCCGATCTGAAGGCGAAGATCGCCTCGGCCGGAGGGCTGTGCCAGGGCGGTGTCGCCGGGATCGCGCAGGGGTGGGCCCACACCACGTCGGTGCTCGGCGCGCAGGGCACGTTCGGCGTTCCCGGCGCCGGGTCCGGTTCGCAGCCGGCACGGAAGCTCGCGGCAAGCTTCGGGGCCTGGACCACGTTCAGCGTTGCCGAGGACGCGAGCTACGTGGCGCGGCTCGTCAAGGTGCAGGGTGGGGCGACCGGCACGCCGCTCACCGGGGTCGCGAGGGCGTACTCGACCCCCAAGCTCCACTTCACGAACCTGAAGCCCGGGCGGTACCGGCTCAGGATCGTCCTCCGCGCCGCCACGAACGCCGGCCGCACCACGACGTTGACCTCACCGCCCTTTACGGCCGGGGCGCAGCGGCAGGGTTGACAAGACGAACAGGTGTTCGCTAGCATGGCGAACACATGTTCGTTCGGATCGCACTCGTGGTGGGAATCGCCGTTCTGGCCTGGAGCGCAGTCGCGCGCTCCTCGACCGCGCACGGGCCCCGACAGGTGGTGACCGTTCGTCCGTACGACACGCTCTGGTCGATCGCGGAGCGCCGCTACGGCGGCGACGTTCGAGACGCGATCTGGCGGATCGAACGGGCGAATCACCTGCGCGGCGCCGACGTTCGCGTCGGCCAGAAGCTCGTCCTCCCATAGCGCGCTCGGTCTCGCTGCGAGACTGTGCAGCGGCATGGACCTCGACATCGTCTTCTTGGGCACCTCGGCGAGCGTGCCGACGGCGCGGCGTGCGCCGGCTGCGATCCTCGTGCGCCGCGGCGGCGAGCGCCTGCTCTTCGACTGCGCCGAGGGCACGCAGCGGCAGCTGATGCGCTCGGCGATCGGACTGCCCGACCTCGAGGAGGTCTTCCTGAGCCACTTCCACGCCGATCACTACCTCGGGCTGCCCGGAATGCTGAAGACATTCTCGTTGCGGCAGCGGGAGCTGCCGCTGACCGTCTACGGGCCACCCGGTCTGCGCGAGCTGTACGCGAGCCTGAAGCGCGTGATCGGAAAGCTGAGCTATCCGGTCGAGCTCGAAGAGCTTCGTGCCGGCGAGGCGCTCGAGCGTGACGGCTACCGGATCCTCGCGTTCCCGGTGCACCACGGTGTCTCGGCGCTCGGCTACTCGATCGTCGAGGACGTGCGACCGGGCCGATTCGACGTCGAGGCGGCCGATGCGCTGGGCGTGCCGGCAGGGCCGGAGCGCGGCGCACTGCAGCGGGGGGAATCGGTGACATTGCCGGACGGGCGCGTGCTCACGCCCGACACTGTCCTCGGTGAGCCGCGTCCGGGCCGGTGCATCGTGATCCCGGGCGACACGGCTCCGGTCGAGACGGTTCGTGTGCTCGCCGACGGCGCCGACGTGTTGATCCACGAGGCGACGTTTTCCGAGGAGGAGCGCGATCGAGCCGAGGAGACGCTGCACTCGACGGCGCTTCAGGCCGGTGAGATCGCGTTGGCGGCGGGCGTCCGCCTGCTCGCATTGACGCATGTCTCGCCGCGCTATCTCGGCAAAGAGCTCGCCGAGGAGGCGTGCGCGGTCTTTGCGGCGACAGTTGTGCCGCGAGACTTCGACGTGATCGAGGTGCCGTTCGCCGAACGGGGAGAGCCGCAGCTTGTCAAGTCCGGCGCCCGTCCAGACCGCCGGCCGAGCGCCTCAGACCTGCCAGTTGCCCCCGCGTAGCACCGGCACCTTGGTGCCGTCTGCCCGCACACCCGTGACGGCAACGTCGTCCGAGCCGACCATGAAGTCGATGTGGATCGCGCTCTGGTTGATCCGTGCACGATCGGTGTCGCCGACTGAGACTGCGTAGGCGTTGCCCAATGCAAGGTGACTTGCCGCGTTCTCGTCGAGCAGCGTGTTGTAGAAGACCGTGCCCGTCTTGCCGATGCGGCCCTCGCGGTCGACGAGCGCGACCTCGCCGAGTCGCGACGCGCCGTCGTCCTTCGCGGTGCGCCCACGCAGAGTCTCCACGTTCTTTCCCTCGAGCTCGACCGCTCGGCCGCCCTCGAAGCGGACGCGGAGGTCCTCGACAACCGTACCGGCGACGTCGAGCGGCTTCGTCGCCGCGACAACACCGTCGACCCGCTCGGGATCCGGCGCAGACGAGATCTCCTCGCTCGGGATGTTCGGCTGGTGGACGATCCCGTCGATCGTCTGCATCCCGGGGGTCTCGGAGGAGAACCGCGAGGTCGGCAACAGCCCGACAGTCAGGTCGGTGCCCGGGCCCTCGAAGTGCAGCGCGTCGAAGCGGTGCGCGTCGATCCGCTGGCCGGCTTCGTGCAGTTGTGCCGCGCGGGCACGCCACGCGACGGCCGAGTCGGGCTCGTCGAGCCGCAGCACATAGACGAGCTGCTCCCAGAGCCTCGCCATCGCCTGCTCGTCGTCAAGGCCCGGGTGCACGAGGCGCGCCCACTCGGGCACCGGCCACGGCACGACCGTCCAGTTCGTCGTCCGCGCGTTGATCACCTGGAAGTTCTCCTTGGGCGCCGGCGTCGTATCGAGCCCGGCGCGGCGTGGGTCGATCCCGGCCAGCAGCCCGGGCGGGACGGCCGGGGTGATCGAGATCCGGACGCCGTGCTCCCGGTCGATCCCGAGCAGCGGCGAGGCCAGCCAGGGC
Organism: Gaiellaceae bacterium; assembly: GCA_036271075.1. Lineage (GTDB taxonomy): Bacteria > Actinomycetota > Thermoleophilia > Gaiellales > Gaiellaceae > PALSA-600. The sequence continues at coordinate 19,783 of DATBBH010000003.1, forward strand.
GGCTCGTATTCCAGCGTGTCCTCGGCGGCGCGCTCGAGGCGGATCCGCTTGACGAACGGGTCGAAGTACCACGGGTCGACGAATCGCGCCCCGCGCGCGTATGCGGCGGCTGCGACGAGACGGACGAGCGGCGCCGCACGAGGCTCGCCGACGATCCAGACGATCTGGCCCGGCTGCACATTGGCGCCGACTTCGACGATCAGGTCGGCATACCGGCGAAGGAGCGCGGCGTCCACGGCTGCGAGAGCCTACTCCGTCCGACCGGATCGTCTACAGTGCGACGCGCACCGCCCCTTTAACCCGGTCCAGCGAGGCCGGAAAGGAGTCGAATGTCCCACACTGCCGTCACACGGTCGCAGCGTGTCCTGCTCGACGAGGAGTCGATTCGCCGGACGCTCTCCCGCATCGCGCACGAGATCATCGAGCGCAACGACGACCTCGACACCGTCGCGCTCGTGGGCATCCACACACGCGGCGTGCCGATCGCCCAGCGCATTCGCAAGCTGGTCGAAGAGCGCTCCGGTGAGGAGCTCGCCCTCGGGCAGCTCGACATCACGTTCCACCGCGACGACGTCCATGTGCGCGCCGGGCAGGCACCGCGCCGCGCGCAGCCGGTCGTGCGCGACACAAAGCTCGACTTCGACCTCGAGGGGCGCACGGTGATCCTCGTCGACGACGTGCTCTACACCGGCCGCACGATCCGCGCCGCGATCGACGCGCTCTTCGAGTACGGGCGTCCGGAACGGGTCCAGCTCGCCGTGCTCGCCGATCGCGGCCACCGCGAGTTGCCGATCCGGCCCGACTATGTCGGCAAGAACCTGCCGACGGCCCGCGGCCAGCGCGTGCAGGTCGAGCTGATGGAGGTCGACGAGGTCGATCGGGTGATCCTGATCTCCGAGCGGGAGGAGGCCGAAGTTGACTGACCTCCGCGTGGTCGGCGGCGAGCTGCTTCCGCCCGCCGACGGTCGCCGCCATCTGCTTTCGATCGCCGACCTGACACCGGACGACGTCGAACGCCTGCTGGCGACCGCGCGTTCGTTCGCTCACTCGCAGGAACGCGAGAACAAGAAGCTGCCGACGCTGCGGGGGCGACTGATCCTCAACGTCTTCTACGAATCGTCCACCCGCACGTCGTCGTCATTCGAACTGGCGGCCAAGCGGCTCTCGGCCGACACGATGACGCTGAAGGCCGTCGGTTCGTCAGTCGACAAGGGCGAGTCGCTGAAGGACACGGCGCTCACGCTGTCCGCGTACGACCCGGACGTGATCGTCCTGCGCCATCCAGAGGTCGGGGCCGCGCACTTCGTCGCTCGGGTCACGGAGGCCCGCGTCGTGAACGCGGGCGACGGCAAGCACCAGCACCCCACCCAGGCGCTGCTCGACCTCCACACGATGCGCGAGGCGTTCGGCCGGCTCGACGGCCTGCAGGTCGCGATCGTCGGCGACGTCACGCACTCGCGTGTCGCGCGCTCGCTCGTGCAGGCGCTTGAGCTCGTCGGCGCGAGCGCGATCCTCGTCGGGCCTCCTGCGCTGCTTCCGGAGGGACTTGCGCCCGTGACCAGCGAGATCGGAGCGATCGCCGACGCTGACGTCATCTACGTGTTGCGCATGCAGCAGGAGCGAATGCTGGCGGGTGCCAACTTCGTTCCCTCACTGCGGGAGTACTCGGCCCGCTGGGGGATCACGCCCGAGCGTGTGCGTGACGGCCAGCGCGTCATGCACCCGGGCCCGATGAACCGCGGCGTGGAGATCGACGCGCGCATCGCCGACTCGGACGCCTCGCTCGTCGTCGACCAGGTGCGCTCGGGCCTGGTCGTTCGCATGGCAGTGCTCTACGACCTGCTGACAACCGGGCCGGTCGCGGTCGAGTCCGCAGTCGGGGTGGCGTGATGCTCGTCGGATGCAGGGGATCGGAGAACATCGTGATCCGCGGCGCGCGCCTGGTCGATCCGCTCGAGGGGCTCGACTCGACGCTCGACGTACGCATCGACAACGGCGTGATTGCCCAGCTCGGTGACGGGTTGGACACGAATGAGCACCGTGTCGTCGAAGCTGGCGGGCTGATCCTGGCGCCGGCGTTCATCGATCCGCACGTCCATCTCCGCACACCTGGGCGCGAGGACGAGGAGACGATCGCCTCCGGCACCGCAGCTGCGGCAGCGGGCGGGTACTGCGCGATCCTCGCGATCCCGAACACCGACCCGGTGATCGACGATGCGAGCGTTCTCCGCGGCCTGCTGGCCCGTGCCGAGGAAGAGGCGCACGTGCCAGTCGGCTTCATGGCGGCAGTGACCAAGGGCCAGGACGGGTCGGAGCTGACTGAGATGGGCACCCTCGCCGACGCCGGAGCTGCCGGCTTCACCGACGACGGTCGCCCGGTCGCGGCGGCGGGTGTGATGCGCCGAGCTCTCCAATACAACGCGATCACCGGCCGGATGATCGCCGTCCACTGCGAGGAGCAGTCGCTGACGCGGGGAGGCCATGCGCACGCCGGTCTGGTCGCAGCCGAGCTCGGCCTCGGCGGCTGGCCGTCGATCGGCGAGAGCGTGATGGTCGCGCGTGACTTGGAGCTCGCGGGTGAGACCGGCCAATCCGTGCACCTCATGCACCTCTCGGCGCGCGAGTCCGTCGAGCATCTCAGGCGCGCCCATGCGGGTGGCGTCCGCGCGAGCGGCGAGGCGACGCCGCATCATCTCTGCCTCACGGACGAGGCCGTGCGCACGCTCGACCCGAACATGAAGATGAACCCGCCGCTGCGCAGCGAAGAGGACCGCGCCGCGCTCGTCGAGGCTGTCAGAGACGGAACGATCGCGGCGATCGCAACCGACCATGCGCCTCACTCTCCGGAGGAGAAGGACGTGCCGTTCGAAGCGGCTCCGTTCGGTGTCACCGGCCTCGAGACGTCGTTCGCGGTCCTCTACACCGAGCTCGTCGAGCCGGGTGTGCTTTCACTCGAGACGATCCTGCAGCGGATGTCCGCCGGCCCCGCCGAGATCTTCGGGCTCGATCGCCCGCGCATCGCGGTCGGCGCCTCCGCAAACCTGACGCTGCTCGACCCCAACGCAACCTGGCGCGTGAAGCCGTCGGCGTTTCGGTCGCGGTCGAGCAACTCGTGGCTCCTCGGCCGTCGCCTGCGCGGCCGCGTCAAGCTGACGATCGCCGCCGGCCGGGTGGTGTTCGAGCAGTGAAGCCGGCTCTTCTGGTTCTCGAGGACGGAACCGTATTTGAGGGTGAGTCGGTCGGTGCCGACGGCTTTGCCTTCGGCGAGGCAGTGTTCACGACCTCGATGAGCGGCTACCAGGAGGTGGCGACCGACCCGAGCTTCGAGGGGCAGATCGTCTGCTTCACGGCACCCATGGTTGGAAACTACGGCGTCGACGACTCGCGCAACGAATCGCGGCGCGCGCACGCGAAGGCGGTCGTCATGCGCGACGCGCGCGGGCCGGAGTGGACCGACTGGCTGCATGAACGCGGGGTAGTGGGGCTCACGGGCGTCGACACCCGCTCGCTTGTCCTGCACCTGCGCGACCGCGGTGCGATGCGCGCCGCTGCGGTGAGCGGCGATGTGTCGATCGAAGAGATCCTGACCGCCGTGCGCGGTCAGCCCGAGATGGCGGGTGCGGCGCTCGTCGCCGGTGTCTCTACGCGCGAGCGGTACACGTTCGCCGGCGAAGGCAAAGTGCGCGTCGCCGTCGTCGACTACGGGTGCAAGCGCTCGATCCTCCGCCGCCTCGCCGCGAACGGCGCCGCGGTCGATGTGTATCCGCACGATGTCGACGCGGACTCCGTTGCGGGCTATGACGGCGTGCTCCTGTCGCCAGGGCCGGGCGATCCCGCTCCGCTGACGGTCGAGGCGAAGATGCTGGAGGAGCTGCTCGGCCGAACGCCGGTGCTGGGCGTCTGCCTCGGGCACCAGCTGCTCGCGCTCGCCACCGGCAAGGAGACGTTCAAGTTGCCGTTCGGCCACCGCGGTGCGAACCACCCGGTGCTCGACCATCGGTCGCGCGGCGTGCTGGTCACCTCCCAGAACCACGGCTTCGCGGTTGCCGCCGGCGACGAGTCGGGCGTGACGCACAGCTCGCTCTACGACGGCACGGTGGAAGGGCTCGACTACCCGGAGCTGCGCACCCGCTCGGCGCAGTTCCATCCGGAGGCGGCGCCGGGGCCACACGACGCAGCGTCGATCATCAGCAGCTGGGTCGAGGAGCTGAAGACCGCTGCCTAGGCGCCACGACCTCAAGTCGATCTGCCTGATCGGCTCCGGCCCGATCGTGATCGGCCAGGCGGCGGAGTTCGACTACGCCGGTTCGCAGGCCCTCAAGGTCCTGCGAGAGGACGGCTTCCGCACGATCGTCATCAACTCCAACCCGGCGACGATCATGACCGACCCCGGCTTCGCCGACCGCACGTATCTCGAGCCGCTCGACGTCGAGGGCGTCGCGGCCGTGCTCCGCAGGGAGCGGCCCGATGCGCTTCTCGCGACGATGGGCGGCGGCACGGCGCTCAATCTGGCGCGCGAGCTGCAACAGGCCGGCATCCTCGACGATCTCGGCATCGAGCTGATCGGCGCGAAGATCGACGCGATCCAGCGGGCCGAGGATCGCGAGCTCTTCAAGCTCACGGTCGAATCGGTGGGGCTGAAGGTGCCGACGTCGCGCATCGTCACCAGCGCCGACGACCTGGCCGGTGTCGCTCTCCCGGCGGTCGTTCGACCGGCGTTCACGCTCGGCGGCCACGGCGGCGGCTTCGCCGACACGCCCGAGCAGCTCCGCCGGCAGGTCGAACGCGGCCTCTCGGAGTCGCCGATCAGCCAGGTGCTCGTCGAGGAGTCCGTCCGCGGGTGGGACGAGTTCGAGCTCGAGGTCGTGCGCGACCGGGCCGACAACGTCGTCATCGTCTGCTCGATCGAGAACCTCGATCCGATGGGCGTGCACACGGGCGACTCCGTCACGGTCGCGCCGCAGATGACGCTCAGCGACGAGGCGTACCAGGAGCTCCGCGACGCGGCCATCTCGGTGATCCGCGCAGTTGGCGTGGACACCGGGGGTTCGAACATCCAGTTCGCACGCGATCGCGGCTCCGGTGACATCCGCGTGATCGAGATGAACCCGCGCGTCTCGCGCTCGTCGGCGCTCGCTTCGAAGGCGACCGGCTACCCGATCGCAAAAGTCGCGGCGAAGCTCGCGGTGGGCTACACGCTCGACGAGATCCCCAACGACCTCACCGGCACGACGCCCGCAAGCTTCGAGCCGACGCTCGACTACGTCGTCGTGAAGATTCCTCGCTTCGCGTTCGAGAAGTTCCCGAACGCCGACACGACTCTCGGGACGCAGATGAAGTCTGTCGGCGAGACGATGGGCATCGGCCGGTCGTTCATCGAAGCGTTCGTGAAGGCGAAGCGTGGTCTGGAAGGCGATTTCAACTGGCACCCGGACAAGCTGCATCCGTGGTTCCAGCGTGAGCTCGCAGAGCTCGCCGCGGAAGAGGAACGTCAGCGCACGCACGCGCCGGTCTACCGGCGCATCGACTCGGTCGCG
>DATBBH010000004.1:0-16420 GCA_036271075.1 Gaiellaceae bacterium
GGATGAAGCTTCTCGCCCTCGTCGCAGCGGTGTTCGCCGTCGCCTCCCCGTCGAAGACGGTTCACCTTGCGATCGTGCACACCGTGAGTGGCTGCCACATCTGGCAAACCGCCCACAGCCACGGTCCCGCAGTTCTCCTGAAGCTGAACAAGGGCGACAAGATCACCCTGCGCGTCTCGTGCCCGATGGACTTCCAGCTCGTCCAGGTGAAAGGCCCACTTCTCGCCTTGGGTGATCCGACGCTGCACACGGGCACACAGCGGACGATCGTCTTCCGGACGCGCGGCGTCTACATCCTGCAGGCCAGGAACGTGCAGTCCTCCGCCGACATGGGCCTGCAGACGCTCGGCCCCGACAACGCGCTGCGGCTGACGGTCACCGTCAGCTGAGGCGCCCCCGGCCCCCGGGGCGCCTCGCCGTTCAGGTAGCCGCCCTAGGCGGCGCGGGAGAGCCGCTCGTCCTGGCGGGCCCTCTGGATGATCAGATCACGGTCGCCGTGCCGGAGCATGGCGCGTGCGTGGCGCTGCTCTTCCCAGAGCTGCGCGATCCGCTCCTCGAGGTCGAGATGCTCCGCCTTCAGCGTCGCGTCGTACCCCTCGGAGAGCGCACGCATCACGTCAATCCGGCGCTCAGAGAGTGAATCGATCTCCTGTCTGATGTCGGTCAGCGTTCGCATACCTGAAAATAACGCCGAGCCCCACCCCGATATTCCTACGAGTATCCAACCAGATTCCTACGAATATCCGAGCTCGTCGAGCCGGTCCTCGTCGATCCCGAAATAGTGCGCCAGCTCGTGGAGGACGGTGATCCTGATCTCCTCTTCCAGTTCCCGAGGGTCGGTAAACGCGGCCGTCAGGGGCTTCCGGAAGATCGTGATCTTGTCGGGCATGAACTCCTCGGCTTCCCAGAGGCCGAAGAGGTCGGGGTCATCCGGGTCCTCGTCCGCAACGACCACGGCAAGGTTCTCGAGCGCCTGAGCGAGCTGCGGCGGCAGCGAGTCCAATGCCCTCTGGACGTGGTCCTCGAACGTCATGCCGGCTGGAGGGGCGGCCGCACCTGGAAGGCGCGGACCGCGAGCGCGCCGAAGCAGAACCCGCCGATATGCGCGGCGAAGGCGATGCCGCCGCCGGCCCCGGGATGCGTCAGCGAGAAGTTCGCCTGCCACAGCTGGAAGAAGAACCAGAAGACGAGGAAGAAGCCGGCCGAGATGCGCCACGGTACGAAGCCGAAGAGCAGGGTCAGGATCCGCGCCCGCGGGAGCAGGATCAGGTAGGCGCCGAGCACCGCGGCGATCGCTCCGCTCGCGCCGATCGTCGGGATGCTGGCGGCCAGGGTGCCGGCCCAGCGCAGCGTCACATACGTCTGCGAGAGAGCGGCCACGAATCCGCCCGCAAGGTAGAACAGGAGGAAGCGGAGGCGGCCCATCACGTCCTCGACGTTGTTGCCGAAGATCCAGAGGAAGAGCATGTTCCCGAGAATGTGCACCCAGCTCCCGTGCATGAACATGGAGGTCAACACGCTCTCCGGCCAGACGAGGTGGGTGCTGGCGAGGCCGATGCAGGGGCCGCTGATCGCGCAGGGGTAGAAAGCGTAGTGATCGATCCGTACCGTACGAGATCCGAGCTCCCAGAACCAGACGGCGAAGTTCGCCGCGATCAGGGCATAGGTGACGAGCGGCAACCGCCGGGTGGGGACGTTGTCGAAGAGCGGCAGCATCAGGCCTGGGCGGCCAGCAGGTCGCGGAGCCTCCCGAGCCCGGCGAACGTGCGGCTCTTGATCGTGCCGAGCGGCAGGTCGAGGCGCTCGGCGAGCTCCGACTGCGTGAGCCCGCCGTAGTAGGCGAGCTCGAGCGCCTCACGCTGGTCCGCGGGCAGCTGGGCGAGGGCGGCCTGCACCCGACGACGCTCGTCGCGCACCGCTGCCTGCTCGTCGGTCGACTCTCCGGCCGCCGCTGGCGCGTCGTCGAGCGGGTTCGTCCTGCGCCGGGCCTCGCGACGAACGAGATCGACGGCCCGTCGGTGGACGAGCGTCATCAGCCAGGTCGAAGCCATGCCGCGCGCGGGATCGAAAGTTGCAGCCGTGCGCCACGCGCCGAGAAACGCGTCCTGCACGGCGTCTTCTGCGAGGGCCTGGTCGCGAAGGACGCGCACCGCGAGCCCGTAGGCGATTCCGCCGAAGCGATCGTAGAGCTCGGCAAGCGCGGGCTCGTTGCCCCGTGCCATCTGCGCCAGGAGCGCCTCGTCGGAGACTTGTGCGAACGCGGACGGCATCGGCGGCTCGTCAAGACTATGACCTGGGCGCACGGAGATGGATCAGTACGCGCGTGCCAGGTGAAGCAGGTTCAGCCGGCCAGCCCCTCACGGATGCGGTCGGCGACGGACGCCATCTCGAGCTTCGCGCCGGTCACGTCCTTGAGCAGTTCGTCGGCGGTCGGCCCCTGGCCGAGCGACCAGAGCTCGCGCAGCAGGTCGCCTGCGTCGCGTTTGGCGAACCAGTCGTTTCCAAGCTCGCTGCGCAGGAACTCACGAAGCTGCGCCTCGAACGCCCATGAGCGCAGGTAGCCGATCACGTAGAAGCTGCCGTCGATGTCGTCGAGAAAGCTCTCCGGATTGACCGGCAGCTTGAGGGCATCGCCGAGGATCTCTGCGTAGCGCACACGCATCGTCTTGACGTCCGCCGACTGAAAGAACTCGATCTCGTAGATGAGCTTCGCGGCGTAGCGGCGGACGAAGTAGAGGAGAGAGACTGCCCCGTCATACGCAAGGTCTGCCGGCCGCGGCACATCAAACCGGCGGTTCAGCCAGGCCGGCTCCGTGACGAGATGCTGCATCAGCATCGCCCAGCCCTCGGTGACCGCCATATCGCCGAACCGCTTCGCCTCGGTCAGCAACGATTCGCTCGTGTGCGCGTAGTGCTCGGTGTGGCCCGCTTCGTGGAAGAGCGCTTCCCAGTCGTCCTTGCCTCCGATCGGCTGAATGACGAGCATCACCTTGCCGGGCACCTCGATCGGAGCGCAGAACGCGCGCGGCGTCTTGGACGGGCGCGACTCGAGGTCGAGGTGAACGTTTTCCTGCGAGCGGAGGTCGACGCCGAGGTCGCCGAGCGTTGCCTCGAGCGCGGGCAGCATTCGATCCGACGGGTAGAGCTGGTCGAGCTCCGTCGCACGGAAGAGGCGTGAGACGTCCCATGGACGGGCGTCGGCGAGCCCGATCCCGAGGCGCGAGCGAAAGAGGCGGTCGCCCTCACGTTCCCAGAGCTGCTCGGTGTCGTCGAGGAGGGCGTCGCACTCGTCGCGTAGCTCGTCGAGGCGGAAGCCGAAGCGCTTGTACAGCTCGTAGTAGTTGTCGGAGCCCAACGAGTGCACAGCCTCTCGGTCGATCTCGACCGCTTCGAGGTAGACGGGGTTCAGGTGCTCGTCGAGCAGCCGCAGCCTGGTCTGCTCGAGTCGCTCTCGCTTGTCGCGGTCGGGCTCGTTCGACATCACGACCCGCAGCATCCGGTAGGGATGAGTCTCGCCGTCGACGGCTGCCTCTAGCTCCGCCTCGACCTTCGCGATGCGCGCCTGGTGCTCACGCGTCAGATTGCCGAGGAAGCCCTCGCAGGCGAAACGCCAGAGCTCGACCGGTGCGCCCTCCATGTCCCGCGCGGTCTCGAGCCGCGTCAGATCGTCGTAGCGCTCATAGACCTGCTCGACGTCGAGCGTCTCTTTCAGGCCGGCGTAGTGGCGGTAGTACTCCTCGTCGATGTCAGCCACGAACCGGTCGGCCCGGTCTCTGAAGGCATCGATCTGGCGCGGGTCGGGAGTCACCGGTCCCTAGGATACGGCCCCGTGCACGAGTTGACGGTCAAGACGGAGCGGCGCACGCAGCTCCTCGACATCACCGCTCAGGTGCGCGACGCCCTCCGGGGCGCGTCGGGGGCGGCCGTGCTCGTCTACGTACCGCACACGACGGCGGGGCTCACGATCAACGAGCACGCCGACCCGATGGTCGCTCGCGACTTCGAGCTGGCGCTCGAGGCGATCGTCCCAGAGGGATGGGGCTGGCAGCACATCGAGGAGGGCGAGGAGAACGCGCCGTCGCACATTCGCGCCGCACTGATGGGGCCGCAGATCGTGATTCCGCTGCGAGACGGGGAGCTTGCGCTCGGTACCTGGCAAGGGATCTTCTTCTGCGAGCTCGACGGCCCGCGTACGCGGAGCGTGTACGTCTCGGTGTTGCAGTAGTCGTCGCCGCGCCTCGCACCGATCAAGGGCTGAGGGTCGTCACGGCGCAGTAGCCGCTACCTTCCGGCTGTGGCCGCCCCCGTTCAGCGAGATCAGGAGCTCGAGCTCACGATCGATTCACTCGCCTACGGCGGCAACGGAGTAGCGCGGCTCGACGGGTTTGTCGTTTTCGTGCGGCGGGGCTTGCCGGGCGACACCGTGCGCGCCCGCGTGACCAAGGTGCAGCGCCGCCATGCCGAGGCGCTGGCCACCGAGGTGCTCTCGTCAGGGCCTCAGCGCGTCGAGGCGCCCTGCGCCCATTACCCGGCCTGCGGAGGTTGCCGCTTCCAGGATCTCGCGTACGACCTGCAGGTGGCGACGAAGGAGCAGTGGGTGCGCGACTCGCTGCAGCGGCTCGCAGGGCTCACCGATCTGCCGCTCGAGCCGATCCTGCCGGCGGCATCGCAATTCGGCTACCGCAACAAGATGGAGTACTCCTTTGCGGAGCTCGCGGCAGGCCCGGCGCTCGGCCTGCACAAGGCCGGCCGCTGGGACGAGGTGCTCGAGATTCAGAAGTGCTGGTTGACGACCGACCTCGGCAATGCGATCCGGAACCGCATGACCGAGTGGGCGCGCGAGGAGAAGCTCCCCGCGTACGACCAGGAGACGCACGAGGGGTATCTGCGTCATCTGTTGATCCGTGAGGGACGCAACACGGGCCAGGCGCTGGTGCAGCTCGTGACGAATCGAGGCGAGCGCTTCGATCGTGAGCGACTGATCGAGGTGCTGACCGAGTTCCCGCAGGTCCGGTCGATTCATTGGTCGGTGAACACGGGCGTCTCCGAGGTGACGAACCTGCCGACCGAGCTCCTGTGGGGTGAGGACGCGATCGAGGAAGAGATCGGCGGCCTGCGCTACCGGGTGCGACCGAATGCCTTCCTGCAGACGAACACCGAGATGGCCGAGCAGCTGTACCGGATTGCGCGCGAGTTCGCGGGGCTCACCGGCGGCGAGACGGTCTACGACTTGTACTGCGGGATCGGGACGATCGGGCTCTCGCTGGCCGCCGCCGCGCTGACCGTGTGGGGGATCGAGATCTCCGAGGAGTCGGTGGCCTGCGCGATCGAGAACCAGGAGCTGAACGCGATCGGCAACACGGCGTTCTTCGCAGGCAACGTCGGCGAGGTGCTCGCCGAGCTACGCGGGCGGGCAGGCGCGCCCGACGTCGTCGTCGTCGACCCACCGCGCGCGGGCCTTGCCGGCAAGGCCCTGAAGCGCCTCGGTGAGCTCGAGGCGCCGCGCATCGTCTACGTCTCGTGCAACCCGACGACGCTCGCCGGCGACCTCAAGCGTCTCGGCGACGACTACGGCTACCGGCTCGTCCGGGCGAAGCCGGTCGACATGTTCCCGCACACGCCGCACGTCGAGTGCGTGGCGCTGTTCGAACGATGACGACGTACTTGTGCAAGGCCTGCGGTACGCAGTACCCGCAGAGCGACGGTCCCCCGGCCGCATGCCCGATCTGCGAGGACCCGCGGCAGTACATCCCGCACGACGAAGGGCAGCAGTGGGTCGAATGGCGCGAGTTCCTCGCCGCGCACAAACCCAAGATCCTCGACGATCACGGCATCCTCGGCATCGGCGCAACGCCCTCGTTTGCGATCGACCAGCGCGCACTGCTCGTCAAGTCGAGCGCCGGCAACGTCCTCTGGGATTGCACGCCGTACGTCGACGACGAGATCGTCTCGCGCGTCGGCGCCGAAGGCGGCATCGCGGCGATCGCGATCTCGCACCCTCACTATTACGCCTCGATGGTCGAGTGGGCGCATACGTTCGGCTGCCCGATCTACCTGCACGAGGCAGAGCGGAAGTGGGTGATGCGCCCGGACCCCGCGATTCGCTTCTGGGCCGGCGAGACGAACGATCTCGGCGGCGGCCTGACGCTCGTCCGCTGTGGCGGGCACTACGAGGGAGGCCAGGTGCTCCATTGGGCGCAGCGCCGGGCTCTACTCTCCGGCGACATCGTCCATGTGATCCCCGACCGGCGCTACGTGGGCTTCATGTACTCGTACCCGAACCTGATCCCGCTGCCGCCTGCGAAGGTGCAGCACATCGCGGACGCACTTGCCCCGTTTCCGTTCGACACGATCTACGGCGCATGGTTCGATCGCGTGGTCGAGCGCGAGGGGTCAGCCGTCGTCCGGCGGTCGGTCGACCGCTACGTCCGGGCCGTCACCGGCCCCGGTCTCCCGTCGTAGGTCCTGCCAGAGCAGATCTGCGTTCGGCAGCAGGAAGCCGATCGCGATGCCCGGTAGCGCGGGAAGCCCGTTCAGGTTGAAGTACACGGTCAGGGCGATCGTCGCGCCGAGCGCGGCGACGAGGGTCAGCCACGTCCAGTAGACGCGGAGGCCGAAGCGGTCCGCGGCACCGAGGAAGAGCGCAAAGAAGAGCAAGTCCGGCACGCCGAGGTTGGCGGCGGCGTGCTCCCCTGGTACCGGGAACGCGAACGACAGCACGCTGAAGACATGCTGATGGTGCGCGACGATCTCCTTCGTCGGCCCGCGCCAGACGGAGTAGGCGTCGACCCACGGGATGATGCAGGCAACCAGGACGACCCACGCGACCGTCTCGAAATAGCCGAGGAACCACCAGCCGAGGAACGTGGTTGCGCCGAGGCGGGCGAAGTTCGCCCAGACGTCGAAGTGGGCGAACGTCAAGACGGCGGCGAGCACCGCGAACATGAGCCCCACCGGCAGGATCCCGGGATACGTCCGCAGCGGCAGCGCGACGAGCACGAGACCGAACGCGCAAGGCATCAGGACGAGCGCGATCCACGCGACATCCCACCAGAGGCCCAGCTGCCAGAGGTCCGGAGAGACCTCGTAATAAATGAGGAGCGGGACTAGTAGGGCGGCAATTCGGCCCACCAGGGGCCAATGGACTTGAACGCGTTCCAAAAGGCGGTCTTCGCAGGGGCCTCGTCGAGGGAGGAGTCGATGTCGGGGACGGCGAGCGCTTCGATCGTCGGTGTGAGGCGCTGCAGCCCGCTCACCTTACTGTCGACGGGCTGCGCAAGTGGGAAGCCGATCCCGTTCAGGAACTCGAGGGCGTCGTCACCCATCACGACGACGAGCTTCGGCTCGACGATGCGCAGCTCGCGGCGGAGCCACTCGGCGGCGAGCTTCAAGTCGCAGCCGGCGAACTTGACGCAGTTCGTCCCGTAGACCTCCATCGGGTCGACGTGGAGGCGCTGCAGCGACTTGATCAGCGCGTTCCCGGCCCGGCCGTGGAAGGCGACCCCCTCCTGCAGCTCCTGGGCCTGCGGGCCGTACTTGAGCAGGAAGATGTTGGCCAGCGGGTGCCCGGTCGGCAACGCCGTCGGGGCGCCGTCGGCGGCTTGCGCGATCTCGTGCGAGAGGCGATTGATCTCGGTGATCGCCTTGCGCAGGTAGCGCTCATAGATCTCGTCTGTCGTCACGGTGGAGGCCACGCGGCAGGGGACCTTTCGTCCCGCGCGGACCTTCTCCTAGCGGACCCGTTCCTTTGCCTGGGCGACCCACTTGAGTGACTGGAGATAGGCCAGTGATTTGGGGCGGCGCAGGATTTCTGCCGTCCGCAGCGACAGCAGGAACTCTTCCTGGTCACGGAACGCCCGCATCCGGAGCGCCCCGGTGCCGACACCCTGGAGCACGTGGGCGTCGGATCCGGCGCCCATCGTCAGGTTGTACTTGCGAGCGAACCGGAGCGCCTCGTCGTTGTATCCCTCGAAGAGGAGGCGCGCGTTATAGACCTCGAAGACGTCGATGTCGGCGAGGTGGCGATGCAGCGTGCGCGGGTCCGGAATCGCGTGCATGCGGTCGAACGGATGCGGCAGGTAGACGATGCCATCCTGCTCACGGATCGCCTCGACCGTCTCGGCGAAGCCGAGGCCGCGCGGGATCTCGTGCTGCAGGAAGAGCCCGATCACCTCGCCCTGTCCGTCTGTCTTCACCTCTTCACCGGGAATCACGATCAGCTCGCGAGTCCGTGCGTAGTCAGCGGCTTCGAGCGCGCCGCCGAAGACGTTGTGGTCGGTGACCGCGATTGCGCCGAGACCTTCCGCCTCTGCATGGTCGACGAGTTCTGCGGCGTCGATGCTGCAGTCGTGTGACCAGGAGGTGTGCATGTGCAGGTCGGCGAGGATCCACGGACGGTCTGCAAGCGGCTGCTCTGCGTGCCGCCGCTTTCGGCGGCGCGAGCCCAAAGACGTGTAGATCCCCTCGAGCTCGCTCGCGACCTCGCTGAACGTGTGCGTTTCGGCCTCCGAGCGGGCGTTCGCAGCTTCGCGGTCGCGCAGCGCATCGTCCTCCGCGAGGCGAGCGGTCGCCGCCGCGGCCAGCTCGGGCTGGGACTCGATTCCGCTTGGTCTTGCGATCGCGCAACCAGACGCCGCAGCCTCGAGTGTCACACGTCGCAGCCCTTCGACTCCGGGGACGAAGATCGACGCCGAGTTCAGAATCGCAGCACGACCCGCCGCATCACGCGCGGTCCGGACGTGGACGCGTCCGGCCAGAGCGCGCGGAATCGCGGGGCGGCCGATCAGGGGACGTGTCCGCAGGAGGACGACGTCCCAGTTGGGCAGCTCACGGAGGGCGTGCACGATGCCGCGGGCCACGACTCGCTCGTTTGGCCGAAGCTCGACGACGATCGTCGGCTGCTTCGTCTCCGCTGAGAACAGCGCCGTGTCCACTCCGGGGGAAAGGACGCGGTAGTCACCGGGGAACCGCTCTTCTGCCGCCGCGCGCACGCTGTCCGAGAGCGCAATCAGCGCATCGAGCCGCGCCAGCAACTTTTCGCGCTGCGAGCGGGCCGGGGGATAGCCGAGCCGGTTCGCCGAGGCGAAGGTGGCGACGGCGAGCGCGTCGGTGTCGCGGAGCGCCAGGTAGGAGAGCGACGGCACGCCGGGATCGAAGCCGTGGACCAGGTCGTAGTTGCCTTGGGCGAGCGCCTGACGGAGGTTCGCCTGCACTCCCACCGGCACGCCGAGTTGGGAGCGGCGCGAGACCGGCACTGCGGGCCCGAGCGCGATCACCTCGGCAGGCTCGCCGCTCAGCAGGGCCCGGCGGCCCGCGAGCAGATCGGCAGCGCGAGTCGAGGGTGCGAGCACGGTGACGTCGTGCCCGAGCGACCGCAGGGCCGCCGAAACGCCGGCCACATGGTCGTTCACGTCGTGCGGCTGCGACCACGCGAACGGCGTCACCAGGCAGATACGCATCGCCCCAGAGCGTAGCCCGGGGGCGATGCGCACTGATGGGCTAGATCTGCGCGGGCGCGGGCGCCGCGATCTCGCGGCGATTGCGCTCGATGAACTCCTCGACCAGCTCCGCGGCGTCGTCGTCCTGGATCTGGCGTGGAGGCGACTTCATCAGATAGGAGCTGGGGCCTTCGAGAGAGCCCGAGATGCCGTTGTTCAGCGCGAGCTTTGCGAGGCGCACTGCGTCGATCACGATGCCGGCTGAGTTCGGCGAGTCCCACACTTCGAGCTTCAGCTCGACGTTCAGCGGCACATCGCCGAAGCTCGACCCTTCGAGGCGGATGTACGCCCACTTGCGGTCGGTCAGCCACGGTACGTAGTCGGACGGGCCGACGTGGACGTTCGATGCGCCGAGGTCGTAGTCGAGCATCGACGTGACGGCGTTCGTCTTCGAGATCTTCTTCGACTCGAGGCGCTCGCGCTCCAGCATGTTGAGGAAGTCCGAGTTGCCGCCGACGTTCAGCTGCATCGTCTTGTCGAGGTGCACGCCGCGCTCGCGGAAGAGCGAAGTGAGCACGCGATGCGTGATCGTTGCGCCGACCTGCGACTTGATGTCGTCGCCGATCACCGGCACGCCGGCGTCCTGGAAACGCTTGTTCCAGTAGTCCTCACGCGCGATGAACACCGGCATGCAGTTCACCATCGCGCAGCCCGCGGTCATGATCTGCTCCGCGTACCAGCGGACTGCGTCTTCCGAGCCGACCGGCAGGTAATTGACGACGACGTCGACGTCGCGGTCCTTGAGGATTCCGACGATGTCGTCGGTCGGGCTCGGGTCCTTCTCGACGACCTCCGAGAGGTACTTGCCGATGCCGTCGAGCGTCATGCCGCGATTGACCTTGACGCCCGTCGCCGCCACCTCGGCAAACTTGATCGTGTCGTTCGGGTGGGCCCACATCGCCTCGGCGATGTCGACACCGACCTTGCCCTTGACGACGTCGAATGCGGCGACCACCTCGACGTCGCGGATGTGATAGCCGCCGAGGTCGACGTGCATGAGGCCGGGGACGAACTCTTCCGGTTTCGCGTCCTGGTAATAGGTCAGGCCCTGCATGAACGAGTTCGCGCAGTTGCCGACTCCGACGATCGCGACGCGGACCTTGTCCTGCTGCCGTCCGCGACCGTTGTGGTTGGTGTCACTCACTGGATGCCTCCATCAGTTGCTTGCGGACGTGCAGGACGCGCTGGCAGACCGTGATCCAAGCCGTGCAGGCGAGGAGCGCGATCGCCCACGGGAGAACGCCCCACGGTGCGAGAACGAGACCGACGGTGATCACGACCACGCGCTCTGCCCGCGAGCCGATGCCGACGTCACCGCGCAGGCCGATTGCCTCAGCCTTGGCGCGCGTGTACGAAACGAGGAACGATCCTGCGACCGCTGCCACCGTGACGGCCACGAAGACCGGTCGATGCTGCGTCGCGAGGAGATACGCGATTGCCGTCAGCATGAAACCTTCGCTGACCCGGTCGGTCGTAGAGTCGAGGAACGCGCCAAACGGCGTCGTCTTGCCGCCCGCGCGCGCGAGTGCGCCGTCGAGAATGTCGAGCAGCGAGCCCGTGACGAACACGGCCGCAGCGAGCCAGTAGAAGAGGATCTCGTTGCGCCCCTCGAAGAGCACGAGGATCGAGGCCGCTCCGCAGAGAAGGACCCCACTCGCAGTCAGGGCATTCGGCGTGATCCGCGTGCGGGTGAGACCGGTGACCGAACGCGAGGCGATTGTGCGCGCACCGGACGTGTAGCCGTGCTTGATCGCAGCCGCTCTCGTCACGGGCCTGACGGTACCACCCTGCGCGCCGAGGTTCTCCTCCGCGTCGGCAGGCGGTCGGTTACGCCCGACGAGCGGCAAACACGCGGTGGAACCGCCCGCTGTAGACCGCGGTCATCGCCAGGATCGCGACCACGATGCCTGCGAGGCAGTCGAGCCAGAAATGGTTGCCGGTCGCCATCACGGCGAACCAGACCCACACCGGCCACACGGCCCAGATCGCCTTCGCCCACCAGCTCCGGCAGACGCTGAACAGGACGACGCCCACGATCAGCGCATCCGCCGCGTGCAGGCTCGGCATGGCGGCATACGGGTTCGCGGCCAGGTTGACGAGCCCGTCGCGGTGCGTGTCGACGAAGCCGAGCCCGAGCATGCGAGGCGGGGCGGTCGGGACGAACACGTAGCCGATGAGGCCGATCACGTTCGCCAGCAAGATCGAGTTGCGGAAGCCGACGAATGCTTCGTGCCGGCGCAGGTAGACCCAGAGCACGGCAAGTCCGACGACCGTGAACTCGGAGTTCCAGTAGGTCCAGGTGACGATCGTCTCGAGCAGGTGCCGCTGGTCGACGAAGTTCTGGAACGTCAGTTCGTAGAGCCGGTGCGTGACATGCGTCTCGAAGTTGACGACGGCCAGCCCGTTCGCGAACGCCTTCGACGGGTTGCGGTCGGCGAGCCCGCGCACAAGCTGATAGAGCACGGCAAAGCCGAACCAGATCGCCAGCTGGCGACCAAGGTCCGCCCAACCACGCGGCAAGTGGCGCCGCCCAACTGCGACCATGGTGGACACGACTGGTCAGATTCTAGACGCACCACCGGGGGAGGGCGCTACCCCCCGATGTAGCTCATTTCCACTTTCGGCAAAGATTCGGTAGCTTCGGAGCGCAGCTCGGAATAGCGGTCTGTGCGGGTTTTCCACACGCCCCGGAGCGCGGTTTCGAGCTCCTCGTCCGAAGCGCCGCCCCGAATCAAGCCGCGCAGGTCGTAGCCGCGAAGCGCAAAGAGACAGGTGAAGAGCTTCCCTTCCGCCGAGAGCCGGGCTCGCGTGCAGTCACCGCAGAACGGCTGCGTGACCGAGGCGATCACGCCGACCTCACCGCGCCCGTCCTTGTAGCGCCAGCGCTTCGCCACTTCCCCGCGATAGCCGGCATCGACCGGTTCGACCCCGAATGCCTCGTCGAGCGTCCCGACGATCTCCTTGGCCGAGACGACATCGTCGAGGCGCCAGCCGTTCGTGTTGCCGACGTCCATGTACTCGATGAAGCGCAGCGTATGGCCCTGATCGCGGAAGAACGCTGCCATCGGAACGATCTGATCCTCGTTTGCCCCGCGCTTGATCACCGCGTTCACCTTCACCGGGAGACCGGCTGCGCTCGCGGCTTCGATGCCCTCGAGCACGCGATCGACGGGAAACTCGACGTCGTTCAACGCTCGAAACTGGGCGTCGTCCAGGGAGTCGAGGCTGACTGTGATTCGCCGTAGGCCGGCGTCGGCAAGCAGTTGCGCCTTCTGCGGCAGCAGCGAGCCGTTCGTCGTTAGCGTCAGATCCACCTCGAGCTCGGCCAGTTGCGCGACCAGCCGCTCGAGGTCGCGCCGCACGAGTGGCTCGCCCCCGGTGATGCGGATCTTCTGTACGCCGCCCTCGACGAAGAGCCGGGCGACCCGCGCGAGCTCCTCGAAGGTCAAGAGCTCGCGCCGCTCGAGGAACCGATGGTCGAGCCCGTACACCTCTTTCGGCATGCAGTAGACGCAGCGGAAGTTGCAGCGGTCGGTGACCGAGATGCGGAGATCGCGGAGCGGGCGGCCGAAGGTGTCGAGCACGTCCATGGTGAAACCGTACCGCCAGGCCCTCCTAGCCTGTTGAATCGCCCGGGTGCGCGCCCTGGCCGTCCTCATTGCTGTGACCGCGGTCTGGGGCGTCACGTTCGTGCAGGTCAAGGATGCCGTCGCGCTGTATCCGCTCTTCGCGTTCCTCGCCGTGCGCTTCGCGATTGCGAGCTGCACGCTCGCTCCTGTCGGCTTGCGCCGGTTGCCCTCGCTCGGCCGAGGCGGCGTCGGCGCCGGCGCGCTCGCCGGTACCTTGCTCGGCGGCGGCTATCTCCTGCAGACGGCAGGCCTCCAGCGGACGTCGGTTTCGTCGACCGGGTTCATCACCGGGATGTACGTCGTCCTGACGCCGCTGCTCGCGCTCATGCTCTTCCGGGTTCACGCCGCCCGCACGGCGTGGGTTGGAGTGCTGCTCGCGACTGCGGGTCTCGCTCTCCTCTCGGGGGGTGTGCACGCCGACGCTGTGGGCGGAGACCTCCTCGTGCTGGCAGGAGCTGCCGTCTACTCGCTGCAGATCGTCCTGATGGAGCGGTTCGCGCCGGTCTACGACGCGATCGCGTTCACGCTGGTCGAGATGCTCGCGGCGTTCGCCGGCCTGCTCGTGGTGGCGATCTTGTCCGGACAGCTCGAGTGGCCGCAGGGCTGGACGGTGTGGGGCGCCCTGCTCGTGACCGGCGTCTTTGCGAGTGCACTCGCGTTTCTCGCGCAAACGTGGGCCCAGCGCCGCACGACCGCGACGCAAACCGCGCTCGCGTTCTCCCTCGAGCCGGTGTGGACGGCCTTCTTTGGGTTCACGCTCGCCGGCGACAGGCTCGGCCGGCTCGCCTGGGTAGGGTGCGCCGTGATCATGGCCGGCATCGTCATTGCGGAGCCGGCGGCGGCGAACGCGCTCGTGCGGCTCGTGCGGAGGCCGCGCCCCGCGTGACGGCCGTACTGCTCGCGCTCGCCTCGGCGGCGCTCTTCGGCGGAATGACGGTGGCGGTTCGCGTCGGGCTGCGCGACGGTGGGGACGCGGGCGGCGCCGCACTTGCGACCGTGCTCGCGGCGCTCGGCGTCGCGCTCGTGGCGGCGACGTTCAGGCACGACGTGCATCACCTCTGGCCGTTCTTCCTCGCGGGGCTGCTCGCGCCAGGTGCATCGCAGGTGCTCTTCACGCTCGGCGTGCGCGAGATCGGCGCGTCGCGAACATCTGTTGCTGTCGGCGCAGCGCCACTCGCCGCCGTTGCGATCGCGCTCGTCTTCCTCGGGGAGCCGGTGCGCGCCCCGCTGCTCGTCGGCTCGCTTGCGGTTGTCGCGGGCGGAGTGCTGCTCGCCGCCGAGCGCGACCGCCCCGGCCATCTGCGCGGACGGGGCCTGCTGTATGCAGTAGCCGCGGCGACGCTCTTCGCAACGCGCGACAACATCGTGCGCGCGCTCCACGGGCATGCGAGCCCGGAGAGTGCGGCCGCTGCGACGCTCGTCGCGGGGACGGTCGTGGCGGCAGCATGGGCGAGACGCGCGCCGACGAGGCGGGAGCTCAAGCGCCTGGCGCCGGCCGGTGTGCTCTTCGGCCTCTCGTACGTGTGCCTCTTCGAGGCGTACTGGCGAGGGCGTGTCACCGTCGTCTCACCGCTCGTCGCGACGGAATCGCTCTGGGGCGTCGCGCTCTCGCTGCTCCTGATCCGCCACGCGGAGGGGATGGGGCGGAAGCTCGCGCTCGGTGCCCTCCTGATCGTCGCGGGCGGCGCCGTGATCGGCGCGACCCGATAGGAGGGCCTGGCGGGACAGCAGGTTGTGCCCCCGGGCCGCGCCGGGCGTCCCGATTCGGCGTCCTCAGTCGCGTCGATAGCTCTGGCTATCGACGCTCCCTGCGTCCTTGCCTCGGAACACCCGGCACACCCCGGAGACGAACGCCGCCCCGCCAGGCCCTCCTAGCGGCGTGACTCGGCGTAGATGAAAACCACTGCGAGCGCGATGAAGGCCGCGATCAGGCCGGCAAGATGTCCGATCCCGCCGGCGATCGCGATGATCGGGATGCAGAGGGCGAGGTTGCCGGGGTGGAGCACCGACGCCGCGCGCTTGCGAGGGCCGCGCTCGGCCAGCCGGTCGTCGACCCGGCGGTCGATCTCCTTCTCGATCCGGTCGAGGAAGCCGGCCACGAGCTGGTCGTCGTGAGCCGGGCCGAGCTCCTGGCGCGCGGCCAGGGTCGCCTCCAGCTCCTGCTGGGCCTCGGAATCCACCGGTTGACTATGGCACAGAGCGCAATTCAAGGATCTGATACGATCGCGCTTAGATTTTCTCTCAGTACCACCAGAAGGAGACGAAACACGTGGCAAAGACCATCGGTATCGACCTCGGCACGACCAACTCGTGCATCGCCACCCTGGAGGGCGGCGAGCCGGCCGTGATCCCGAACGCGGAGGGAGGCCGGACGACTCCGTCCGTCGTCGCGTTCACGAAGGACGGCCAGCGGCTCGTCGGCGCTCCGGCGCGGCGCCAGCAGGTCACGAACCCGGAGAACACGGTGTTCTCCATCAAGCGCTTCATGGGCCGCAAGTTCGACGAGGTCAACGAAGAGATGACCATCGTCCCGTACAAGGTCGTGAAGGGCCCTAACGACGACGTCCGTGTCGAGGCGGGCGGCAAGCAGTGGGCCCCGCCGGAGATCAGCGCGATGATCCTTCAGAAGCTGAAGGCGGACGCCGAGGCGTTCCTCGGCGAGACGGTCACCGACGCAGTGGTCACCGTCCCGGCGTACTTCAACAACGCCCAGCGCGAAGCGACGAAGGATGCCGGCAAGATCGCCGGCCTCAATGTGCTTCGCATCATCAACGAGCCGACCGCAGCGGCGCTCGCCTATGGACTCGACAAGGAAGGCGCAGACCAGACGATTCTCGTCTTCGACCTCGGCGGCGGCACGTTCGACGTGTCGGTGCTCGAGCTCGGCGACGGCGTCTTCGAGGTGAAGTCGACGAACGGCGACAACCATCTCGGCGGCGACAACTTCGACAAGGCGATCGTCGACTGGATGATCGCGGAGTTCAAGAAGGACCAGGGCATCGACCTCGGCGCCGACCCGATGGCGCTGCAGCGGCTCTACGAAGCTGCCGAGAAGGCGAAGATCGAGCTCAGCTCGACGATGACGACGCAGATCAACCTGCCGTTCATCACCGCCACTCAGGACGGGCCGAAGCACCTCGACCAGCAGCTGACGCGCGCGAAGCTCGAGGAGCTCACGCACGCGCTGCTCGAGCGCACGGTCGCGCCGACGAAGCAGGCGCTTTCCGACGCCGGCCTCTCGGCCTCGGACATCGATCACGTCGTGCTCGTCGGCGGCATGACCCGCATGCCGGC
>DATBBH010000005.1:0-9123 GCA_036271075.1 Gaiellaceae bacterium
CCAACGCAGGGACCGTGCATCGACTTTGCCGTTCCCGCCCGCGATCATCGCGAGACCGAGCACGAGCAGGATGTTCGACACCACCGAACCGGTGATCGTGCCGCGAACGACGCCCGGCAAGCCGTCCGCGATCGCGATCAGCACGATGATCAGCTCGGGTGCGTTGCCGAAGCTCGCATTGAGAAAGCCGCCGATCCCGGGCCCCGTGTGCTCGGCGGCATGCTCGGTCGCTTCTCCGATCAGCCAAGCCAGTGGGATGAGCGCCGACCCTGAGAGCACGAACAGTGCGGTCGGGCCGAGGTGGAAGCCGTAGCGGGCGAGGAAGGCGACGGGAACCAGGGCGAGCGATGCCCAAAGGATCCTCCGCGCCACATGGTTACCCTAGCCGGGGTCGTGATCGAGGCCGTCCTCTTCGACTGGACCAACACGCTCGTGCAATTCACGTGGGACGACGAGCTCCTGGTTGCAGGGCATCGCGCCGCTCTCGGCCGTGACGATTCTGCGTTCACTGCGCGCTACCGCGATCTGATGCTCGGCGACGCCCCGCAGCGTCCCTATGCCGACGTCTTGCGTGAGCTGGGCGTGGACGACCCCGACGCGTTCATCGACGCCGAGCACGAGGTCTGGCGACCCGCTCATGCGGTGCTCGCGTCGGCCCAGGCGCTACTCGGATCGTTGCGTGGACGCGGGGTCAAGACCGGCGTGGTCGCGAACTCGTGGCCCGAGCCCCCGCGCGTGCTCCGCGCTGACGCTGCAGCTTTCGGGCTGGCGCCGCTGCTCGACATCATGGTGTTCTCCGAGGAGGTCGGTGCCGCAAAGCCGCAGCCGCAGATCTTCCTGCACGCACTCGGCCGGCTCGGCGTCGAGCCGGTCAACGCGATGTTCGTCGGAGACCGGCTCGAGACCGATGTGCAAGGGGCGGCCAACCTGGGCATGACCACGGTCCAGGCACTGTGGTTCACGGCAGACGACAGCACCGTCGGGATCGAGCCCGATTTCCTGGCGTTCACGCCCATGGACGTTCTGAACGCGGTCCGTCGCGTAGCGCTGTAAAGCCCAAAAGTCAAGTCTTGCGGCCGTCCGCAAACGCTCGGACAATGCACTCATGACACCAGAGCAGACCGCCGCGTCGCCGGCTCTGCCGCTCCATCCTCAGGACGAGCTGGAGTGCCGTCGCTGCGGCGTCCACTGCGACAAGGTCGTCTATCCGGGAGCGTGTCTCTCGCGCGGGTGCCCCTTCGTCTACTCGTACGAAGCGTGGGGCCACACCTACGTTGGCTGCATGCAGAAGGTCTACGACGTCGAGATCGACATGGACATGCTGCGGGCCGCCGAAGAGCGCAAGCCGGGCTTCGGCGCCATCCTCGCGCGGCGCCGCCCTCTGCCGATGTGCAAGGCCGAGATCGAGCGGACCTACGAGTCGCGGCTCGACGACGACCTCGGTTGCGTCAATCCCGAGTTCGACGAACTGCCGGTCGGCGAGCCGACGTTCCGAATCTTCGCGCAGATCACGAACGGCTGAGCAGGTCGTTCTCGCGGCGGCGCCGGATCGTCCGGGCGGCGATCCACGCGAGCCAGAGGAAGAGCAGCAGCGGTGCGACGAGTGCGAGGGCATAAACCGCGCCGATCCAAATCCACCTGAACGCGACGCCGAGGCCGTGCAGCGGTCCGTGGTGGGACGTGCTCGGCTTCGGGGCGGCGGTTCCGAGGTGCAGACGGACGGTCGCGTAGCGCGCCGTGCGGACAGTCGTCGCCTCGGCGCGCTGCAGGTCCTGAATCTGCCTGACGAGTGCGGCGATACGAGCGGCAATCAGCGCGGATTGGGGCTGGGCGCGGAGCACGGCGAGCTCGCGCTGGAGTCGCGCGATCGTCCTGGCGGTTGCGTTCAGGCCGGCCTGTAGATCCTGGACATCGACCTGCTCGGCCGTGATCGTCCCGAGCGCCGAGAGCCGTGCGATTGCTTCCTGGACGTGGGTGCGCGGGATTCTCAGGGTCAGGTCGGCGCTGCCCGACTTGCCGGCGACGGTCGCGTGGACCGAACCGGCATAGCCGCCGAGCGACTTCGTGATCCGGAGCGCCTGCTTGACGCCGTTCGAGACGCCGTCGGGGGCGGAAACGCGCAAGGCGAGGAAGGCGCCGTAGCGCTGCACACGGGTCGTCGATGGGGCGGGCGCTGCGGCCGAGCGCTGCTTTGCCGGTGCGACCAACGCGCTCCCGTGCACGATCCCACGCTCGACCAGCGGCACCGCGCGCCTCTCGTGCGCGGGCCGGGTGACGACGATCGTCGCTGCGACGGCCGCTGCGACGGGCAGTGCGACGACGAGCGCACGGCGCCAGGTGAACGCGAGGCGACGAGTCGGAGTCATGTCGGCGGCTGCGATCAGCCGAACGCGGTCACGGACTTCGGACGGTGCTTCGATGCGCGCGGCGCGCAGTTCCGCGACGAGATCACGCTGCGACATGGAGCGCCTCCTCGAGTTTCTTGAGCGCCCGGTTCAGGCGCGTTGTGCAGTTCGTGGCCGAGATGCCGAGCACGCTGGCGGCGGTGCCGGCGTCGAGGTCGAGCAGGATGCGGAGCGCCACGACCTCGCGCTCTCCGGCGGAGAGCGCCCTCAACGCACTCTCGAGGTCGGGTGAGAGCCCTTCGACGAAGCGCTCTTCGAGCCGGTCGTGCTGGGCGGCGAGCTGCTCCCGCCTGGTGCGCCTGCGCTCGGAGCGGAAGTGATCGAGAGCGACGGTTCGAGCGACCTGGCAGAGCCAGGTGCGGGCGGAGCCGCGGTCGGGATCGAAGCGGTGCCAGAGTCGCAGCGCGCGCTCGAAGGTCTCCCCGGCGAGGTCGTCTGCGGCGGCGCGGTCGCCTGTGAACCATGCGAGGTAGCCGTAGACGTCGTCGAGGTGGGCTTCGGCAGCCTGGGCGAAGGTCATCTCGGTGCAACTACGCCACAGCTCGGTTCCGCGTCACACACCTAGCTGGTCCAGCGCGCGTGCAACTCGCGCAGCTTCTGGATCTCGTCCGCGTTCGGGCCGTGCTTGTTCACACCCGGCACCTCCAGATACGCGCTCAGCTGCTGGAACGCGGGGTGGGCGAGGAACGCGCCGAGGCCCTCGCCCATGAGGCCTTCGCCGATGTTGGCGTGACGGTCGCGATTCGAGCCGAGCTCGGCCGCGCTGTCGTTGACGTGCAGTGCGCGCAGGCGGTCAAGCCCGATTCCCCCGTCGAGCTCACCGACGAGCGCGTCGACCCCCTTCGGATCGGTGACGTCGTAGCCGGTCGCGTAGAGGTGGCACGAGTCGAGACAGATCCCGAGCCGCGGATGACGGTCGAGCCGTTCCAGCAGTGTCTGCAGCTCGCCGAGCGAGCGGCCGATCGTCCCCCCGGTTCCTGCTGAGTTCTCCATCAGCAGCCAGGTGTCCCCCCAATCGCCGGTGAGGATCTGTTCGAGCGCTGCCGTGGTGCGATCGAGCCCCACCTCGAAACCTGCGCCGAGATGTGAGCCGACGTGGAAGATCACACTGTCTGCGCCGATCGCGTGGGCTGCGTCCAAGGTGCTGCGGATCGTCCGGATCGACTTCTCGTAGATCTCGTCGTCCGGTGCAGCGAGGTTGCAGAGATAGAGGGCGTGACAGACGACGCCGCCGATCCCTGCCTCTGCGCGCCGCGCACGGAAGCGCTCGATCGACTCCGGCTTGTGGTTCGTCGGTCGCCACATCCGCGGGCTCTGCGTGAAGACCTGCACACAGTCGCCGCCGACAGCCTCGATGCGGTCGATTGCCGTGTCGATTCCCCCGGCGGAGGACATGTGCGCGCCGAATTCCAACGTCGCCCTACGATAGAGAGATGGCGAGCGTCCGCGTCCGCATGGCCCCGAGCCCAACCGGGTTCCTCCACATCGGCGGCGTTCGCACGTTTCTCTTCAACTGGCTGTTCGCGCGCCGGCAGGGCGGTGACTGCCTCCTGCGGATCGAGAACACCGACACGAGCCGTGAGGTCGCCGAGGCCGTCGAGCAGATTCAGGACTCGCTGCGCTGGATCGGGATCGACTGGGACGGCGACGTGACGTTCCAGCTCGATACGGCCGACAAGGCGCGCGAGCTCGCAGACCGCCTGCTCGCCGAGGGAAAGGCCTACGAGGACGAAGGCGCAATTCGCTTCCGGCAGCCGACGGAAGGCGTCGTTGCCTGGGACGACGCGGTTCGGGGCCGCATCGAGTTCCGGAACGACGTGCTGAAGGACCCGGTGATCATCCGGTCCGACGGCCGACCCACCTACAATTTCGTCTCGCCGGTCGACGATGTCTTCGACGAGATCACCCACGTGATTCGCGGGCAGGATCACGTCTCGAACACGCCGACCCAGATCAACATCCTGCGTGCGCTTGGCGCAGAGCTGCCCGTGTACGCGCACGTCCCCGACATCAACGGCGACGACGGGCGCAAGTTGTCGAAGCGTCACGGCGCGGTGTCGGTCGACCACTTTCGCAAGGACGGTTACCTGCCCCAGACGCTGATGAACTTCCTGGCACTGCTCGGCTGGAGCTACGACGACAAGACGACCCTGATGTCACGGCACGAGCTGATCGAGCGTTTTTCGCTCGACCGGGTCGTGCCAAGCCCGGCGACCTTCGACTACAAGAAGCTCGACTGGATGAACGGTGTCTATCTGCGCGACCTGCAGCCGGACGAGTACGCCCACGACCTCTGCAAATGGCTCGCCGAGGAAGGCATCCGTTGGCCCCTCGACCTGGTGCACGCGACCGTGCCGCTCGTGCAGGAGAAGATCGAGAAGTTCTCGCAGTATCCCGACTTCGTCCGCTTCTTCTTCGAGCCGTTCACTCCGCCCGCCGGCATCGACGCCGAGATCTGCGGAGCCGCGGCCGAGCGTCTGGCCGCGGTCGAGCCCTGGGTGGCCGCCTCGATCGAGGAGGCGCTGCGGGCGCTGGCCAACGAGCGCGGGCTGAAGCCGCGCGACGCGTTCGCGCCGATCCGGCTGGCGATCACCGGGTCGAAGATCTCACCCGGCCTCTTCGAGAGCCTCGAGCTGCTCGGCCGCGACGAGAGCCTCGCGCGGCTCAGTGCGGCCGTGGCCGCCTGAGCGGACGTGGTTGCGCCAGGGGGTCGAGCGCGCGCTGGAAAGTGCGCCAGGCTTGCAGGCGGTATTGGAGAGTCGGACGCGGAAGCCGGGGGTCGGTGACTCTTGCAGTTTTCGCGCCCTGCGGATCAGGGGTGCAGGGCATGGTTGCTAAGACGTAAACGCCGGCGCGGGGTGCAGAGGTACGCCTAGCGCGGCCGGTAGGCGACGATCGAGCCGCAAACGGCGACGAGACCCGTGACCCAGAGCGGCCACATTTGCAGCGTTGCCCCTGCGACGAAGGCGAGCGCGCCGATCAGTGCCAGCGTGAACGCGACGAGCGGCCACCCGAGATCGCGCGGTTCGCCGGAGCTCTCCTCGACGACGGCCTGTGGCGTCGGCGCTGCGAGGCGCATGCGGGCCAGCCGCACGCGGAAAAGGGCACCCCGCCACTCGTGCAGGAGCGTCTCGACGCCTTCGGCACCCCAGAGGGAGACGGCCTCGGCGACCTCGGCCGTCGCATCGCGTGCGCAGGTGAGGGCGTCGGCCAGCTCGGCGTGCGCGCTCGCAGCCTGCGGCGGAGGTTCGAGCCCGTACGCGTGCTCGGCGGCGAGGTGGAGCGCGTACTGCAGGCGTCGGAGCGAGGCCGTCGCATCGGTCTCGTCGAGGTGTTGGGGCTCGGCGGCGGCGACGTCGAGCCGCGCCAGCGTCCGGGACAGGCCCGACCACAGGTCGCCCAACGCGACCGAATAGAGCTCCTCGGTGCCGGTCCTCGGCCCCACAGGTCGATCCTACCGTTAGCATCCGGCGCCGATGGATCGGCCTGTGGCCAGGGTGCTCGTCGTCGACGACGATGTGTCGCTGCGTTTGCTCTGCCGGGTGAATCTCGAGCTCGACGGCTTCAAGGTGCGCGAGGCGGCGACGATCGCGGAGGCGGATGCTGCGGTCGCAGACGAGCGCCCGGACGTCGTCCTGCTCGACGTCCACCTGCAGCAGGGCGACACGCACGAGCTGCTCGAGCGGCTACGCGGCGCCGGGATCCCGGTCGCGCTCGTCACCGGCTCCGCCGACCTGAACGACTATCGGGGCGAGGCGGATGCCATCCTTGGCAAGCCGTTCGAACCACGGACCCTCGCCGAGATGGCGCGCCGCCTCGCTAGGGTTCGCACGTGAGCTCCACTTCGGTCCTCAGCCCAACTGAGTTTCAGGCGCGTCTCGAGCGCTATCTGTTCGAGCGCTCCGAGGAGTGGCGCGCGGTGCGGGTGGGGGAGAAGGAGGTCTCCGAGCAGGCCGAAATCGTCCGCCGGTACGCCGATCTGTTCAGTCGCGAGCAGATCGACGCGCTGCAGGAGGCCGAGGAAGGGGCCGGTGGCGACGAGCGGGAGCTCCTCTACCGTCTGCGCAAGACCTGCGAGTCGGGACTGATCTCCGCGCAGCTTGCCGAGCGCGAGGACGAGCTCGAGAACCGTGTGCTCGCCACCCGTGTGACGTTCAAGGGCGAGGAGATGCCGCTCCGGAATGCTCAGGCGCAACTCGCGGTGCTCACCGCGTATGCCGACCGTGAGGAGCTCGGCGCGATCCAGGCCGAGGCGAGCGCGCAGTTCAACGAGGACCGTCTGGACCTCTTGCGCTCCAGCGAGGAGCTCGCCGCGGAGTACTCGGGCATCACCGACGCGATCGAGCGGAACGAGGAGGAGAAGGACATCTCGCTACGCGAGCTGTCCCAGGCGCTGAAGCGGGCGAGTGACGACTCGACCCCCGCGTACGACGGCCTGCGCGACCGCTGGTTCGCGAAGCTCCTCGGGGACGACCGCCACGCGGTGCCGTCGAGCTACCACACCGCCTGGATGCGCCGGCTCTCGCCGCTCGAGTCGACCTACACCAAGGACCGCGCCACCGAGATCTGTTTGCAGACCCTTGGCGCGCTCGGGTTCGACCTGACCGCTCAGCCGAACATCAAGCTCGATCTCGACGACCGCCCACAGAAGTCACCTCGCGCCTGCGTGATCGCGAGCGACCCGCCGACGATCGTCCACCTGATCACGCGTGCGCAGGGCGGCCTGCACGACTATCAGGCGTTCCTGCACGAAGCAGGGCATGCGCTGCACTACGCCGGCTGTGACCCTGCCCTGCCGTACACCTTCCGCCGGATCTCGCGTGACCACGCGCTGACGGAGATCTACTCGTACATCGTCGAGGCGATCTCGCGCGAGCCCGAGTGGCATGAGCTGTACTTCGGCCTCTCAGCCAAGGAGGCGCGGGAGAACGCCGAGGCGACCACGTTCCTCGAGGCGCTGCTCTACCGCCGCTACGAGGCCAAGCTGCGGTTCGAGCTCGACTTCTGGTCGCGTTTCAACGGCGACGGCGGCGATGCGGAGGTCTACGAGCAGTTGCTGACCGAGGCGACGGGTGTCCGTTACCGCCGCGACAACTACCTGTCGGACATGGATGCCGGCTTCTACTCCGCCGATTACCTGCGCGCGTGGATCCGTTCGGCGCAGCTGCGGAAGCATCTCGTCGACCAGGTCGGTGCGGACTGGTGGCGCAACCCGCACACCGGTGAGCTCCTGAGCGAGCTCTTCCGCGAGGGCACGAAGCCCACGAGCGAAGAGATCGCCGCGCGCCTCGGTTTCGACCCGCTGGACACGAAGCCGCTGCTGCACGAGATCGGCGTCTAGCCCTGGTTGGCGCAAAGTCCTTTCGCTACACTCCTCGCGTTCTACGTGGCCCATTCGTCTAGTGGCCTAGGACACCGCCCTCTCACGGCGGCGGCACGGGTTCGAATCCCGTATGGGCCTTTCCCTGGAACTGAGCGGCTTCTGACGCTTGGGATGAAACTCGGTGGGAGTCGACCAGGAGAGATCCCGGACGGCTTCCATTGCTTTCGAGCGGCAGTTGGTTGAAGGGAAGGAAGGCGACGCGGCCCGGGTAGCTCGGATCGTCGACCGAGTAGGAGTAGAAGAGACCCGACTCGTCGAGTTGGGCGAGCACCCGTCCCGTGCCGGGAGGCTCGATGACAGTGTCGTGGCCGTCCGCGAGCCGGAGCAGGTGAATTTCTCTGCCAGAGACGAGGACGGCCACCCCATCGCGTAACCCGTCGAACTGCCGGTCGCCGGGCGGGAGCTGCCACTCGTGCAGGAGCGCACCGCTGTCGGCGTCGTAGTCGGCGATCGTGTCGTGCTCGAGCACGACCAGATCGCGGCCTTGGACCTTTGCGCCGAGGAAGTTGCCCGTGTCGACGTGGAAGGTCTGCAGCGAGGCGCCGCCGGAGCTCATCAACTCGAGTGTCCCGTCCTCGTGGTCGACGAGGATCCTGCCGGCGTCGACCGCGAGCGGCGTGAGCGCGCCATCACTCGAGGCGATCTCGACTGCATTCGACCCGTCGACACGCCAGAGGCCGCCGTTTCGCTTCGGCGACGGGCACGGCTGGTCGCAGTAGAAGTCCGGGCCTTCCCACGAGTCGAAGACGAACAGCGCGCCCTGAGCTCTCAGGTCGCCAATCGGCGGCCGCAGGCAGTAGTAGGGCGAACCCGAGGGCAGGTTCGTGCAAAGGCCGGTGAGGTACTCGAGAGCAGGTCGGTCGCGCGTCCCGCTCACGATCCCGCGCCAGTTCGTCCCGGCCTGGTGGGTATAGACGGGGAACGCGACCTGGTCCGCGCCGAGAGCCAGATCGTTGAACCCCGGCAGCGCTTGGCAGGGCCCGGAGGGAAACCGCACGACGCCATCCGGGGCGCCCGGGCTCCACAGCTCGAGCACACACCCCGGGTTCATCGAGATCGCGACCTCGCCGTCGTCGGCCGACAGCTGCTCGACCGGCGCTCGCGTCCGCAGGACGTCGCCTTCTGCGACCGAGTCCGAGGGGATCGCCCACGACACCGGAGCGGAAGCCGGCCCGGCCTTCGACCGCGGTACCCACTGGTCCAGATAGAGCGTGTACCCGTAGCGCCAACTCTGGGTGATCCGCTGGGAATCACCGGTCGCGACGTCGACGACCTCGATGTCCGCAGATCGGAAGGGGCTGTAACCGGCCTGCACGGCCAGCCGGCGCCCGTCCG
>DATBBH010000006.1:0-2169 GCA_036271075.1 Gaiellaceae bacterium
CCGTCCACCTACGGCCTCACCACGATCCCGCTCGCCAAGAACAAGACCGCCGGCGTGCTCGGCGGCGGCACGCTCGCCGCCGTTCGCCCGAACGTGAACAAGAGCCAGCTCGCCGCGGCCATGAAGTGGATCAGCTTCTTCTACGAGCAGCCGCTCGTCTCGAAGAAGCAGGCGATCCGGAACGCGAAGACGCTGGTTGCGAACAAGCAGCCGGTCGGCGTGCCCGCGCTTCCGCTCTTCAACAAGAAGCAGTACAACCTCGCCAACACGTGGATCAAGCCCTACATCAACGTTCCGATCGGCCAGATGAAGCCGTTCCTGAGCGGCATCTTCGACCAGACGCTCGTTCCGGAGCCCGAGGCCTCCACCCAGAGCGTTTATGCCGCGCTCAACGCCGTCGTCGAGGCGGTGCTGACGAACAGAGGCACGAACGTCACGCAGATGCTCCAGGAGGCGAACGCTCAGGCTCAGGCCGCGATCAAGCAGGGTTCGTAGTGGAGTGACCTTGACCACCGTCGATCAGGCGAGAGAGCCCGCGCTTCCGAGCAAGCGCGGGCTCTCGCGCTCCTATGCACGGCCTCGGCGGACGCCCCTCAACTGGGTTCGCGGCGGCGGGCTCGCGGCGTTCCTGTTCCTGCTACCGCTCCTCTTCGTCTTCGGCGCGTTCTCGTGGTATCCGATCGTCCGCACGGCGATCATGTCGTTCCAGCACACGAACTTCGTGGAGGCGCCCACGTGGGTCGGCTTCCACAACTTCGCTGCGGTCTGGCACGACCCGCAGTTCCCGATCGCGGTCAAGAACACCGCCTACTTCGCGCTCCTTGCGCTCATCTTCGGCTATCCGATTCCGCTCGTCGCCGCGGTTCTGATGAGCGAGGTGCGGAAGCGGCGTGGGATCTACAGCGTGCTCGCGTTCCTGCCGGTCGTGATCCCGCCAGTCGTGGGCGTCCTCCTGTGGAAGACGTTCTATGACGCCAGCTCGCAGGGCGTCTTCAACACCATCCTGCACTGGGTCGGTCTCGGGCCGTACCCGTGGCTGCAGTCGCAGCAGTGGGCCATGCCCTCGCTCGTGCTCTATTCGACCTGGGCCAACGCCGGCGCGACGATCATCATCTACCTGGCGGCGCTGATCGGGGTGAACCCGGAGCTCTACGAGGCGGCCTCAGTCGACGGCGCCGGGGTTTTCCGCAAGGTCTGGCACATCACCCTGCCTCAGATTCGCGGCGTCCTCCTCGTGACCCTGATCTTGCAGATCATCGGGACGGCGCAGGTGTTCCTCGAGCCGTACCTGTTCACCGACGGCGGGCCGGTCCAC
Organism: Gaiellaceae bacterium; assembly: GCA_036271075.1. Lineage (GTDB taxonomy): Bacteria > Actinomycetota > Thermoleophilia > Gaiellales > Gaiellaceae > PALSA-600. Next base: position 1,316 of record DATBBH010000006.1, read on the forward strand.
GCAACCCTCACGGTGATGCTCCTGATCTACAACTACGCGTTCGGGAACGGGCTTGCCATCGACTACGGCAAGGCGACGGCGCTCAGCCTCATGCTCGCCGGCTTCCTCGTGGTCTTCTCGCTCGTCTACCTGCGCGCGACGCGGTCCTGGAGCACGCGATGAGCAGACCCAACAGCGGCGGCGGCCTCATCTCCGAGATCGAGTGGCATAGGCCGAGGACCCGCTGGGGAGTGCGCACGCTCCAGGTGCTGCTGCTCGTGGGGCTCGTCGTGATCGGCCTCGGCCCGATCCTCTGGCTGGCGAAGTCGGCGATCACGCCGACGCTCGACACGCTCACGCATCCGATGGCGCTCTTCCCGCACGGCGCGGCATGGAGCAACCTCAGCCAGGCCTGGAACGACGTGCACGTCGGACGGTACTTCTGGAACACGGTCGTGATCGCGTTCGGCTCCTGGGCTGTGCAGATCGTCGTCGCGACGACGGGCGGGTTCGCGCTCTCGGTGCTGCGTCCCCGCTACGCACCGATCATCAAGGGCCTGCTCCTCGCCACGCTGTTCATTCCGGCGATCGTGCTCCTCGTGCCGCTCTACGTCGAGGTCGTGCATCTCCCGCTCGTGCACAGGTCGCTGATCAACAGCTACTGGGCGCTGTGGCTCCCTTACGCCGCGAGCGCCTTCAACGTCATCCTCGTCACGCGGTTCTTCGACAACCTCCCACGGGAGATCTTCGAGGCGGCCGAGATCGACGGCGCGGGGCCGTTCCAGCTCTTCTGGCGGATCGTCCTGCCGATGTCGAAGCCGATCCTCGGCGTGGTGTCGGTCTTCGCCGTGCTTGCGTCGTGGAAGGACTTCCTG
>DATBBH010000007.1:0-139563 GCA_036271075.1 Gaiellaceae bacterium
CGAGCTGCGCGCGCTGCTGCGCGACCCGAGAGGGAACGCGATTTCCTGGCTGGCGGGACTTGCCACCCTCGGCATCCTCGTCCTGATGATCTGGCGGCCGGGCGGGTGACGATGCTCGCCTACGGCCGCCCGTTCTGGCCGCTCTTCCTGCACGTACTCGGGGCGATGGCGCTGTTCGGCGCGATCCTCGCCGCGGTGATCATCTCCGGCGCAGCGTGGAGCCGCCCCGACCGGGCGTTCCTCCGCAAGGCGACCTTCTGGGCGCTCGTCTCGGGCATCCCCGATTACGTCGTGTTCCGGGTGGGAGCACAGTGGATCTACTCCAAAGAGGGCTTCACCGGGAAGAACGACCCGACCTGGATCGGCATCGGGTTTGCCGTGTCGGACGCGGGCCTCCTGCTGCTACTCGCCTCGATCGGCGTCGCCTACTGGTGGACGCGAAGCGGCAAGCCCGCGGCCGGCCGTATCGTCGCCGTGCTCACGTCCGTTTATCTCGTACTGCTCGCCGTCGCCTGGCTCGCGATGTCGGGTAAATGGGGCTAACAAAACGTTTACGGCATGAGGGGGAGATTCCTCGCAAACGAGGAATAGGTTCACCGTAATGAGCGCTCTGGCAATCGATCTCCGCAGCACCGCAGGCTTCCTCGTGGCAGATGCGAAGGGCCGCGTGGTCGGAACGGTCGAGTGCCCGATGTACGGCACCTCGCCCGAGACACCGGATGCGCTCTCGGTGCGGTCCGGCTGGCTGGCCCGCCGGCGCCGGCTCGTGCCGGCCGAGTCGATCGAGCAGATCGACGGCGGCTCGAAGGTGATCGGCCTGCGCGTCGAGCGCGAGTCGATCCGTACGTTTCTCTAGAAACCAGGTGTCTGACACCCGCAGGTGTCAGACACCTAATCGCCTCTCCTAGAGCACGCCCAGGTAGCGGTCGAGCTCCCACTGCGTCAACTGGACGCGGTACTCGTCCCATTCCTTGCGCTTCAGCTTCACGTAGCTCGTGAAGATGTGGTCGCCGAAGGCGCGCCGCATCAGGTCGGACGCGGCGAACTCGTCGATCGCCTCGCCGAGCGTCTCCGGCAACGAGACGATCCCCTGGTCGCGCCGCTCCTCGGCGGTCAGGTGGTAGAGGTTCGTCTCCATCGGCGCATCGAGCTCGTAGCCGTTCTCGATCCCCTCGAGGCCCGCATGCAGCAGCGCCGCGAAGGTGAGATAGGGATTGCACGCCGGGTCGGGACAGCGAATCTCGGCGCGGGTCGCCTGCTCGGAGCCCGGCTTGTAGAGCGGGATCCGGATCAGGGCCGACCGGTTGCGCTGCGACCAGGCGACGTAGACCGGCGCCTCGAAGCCCGGCACGAGCCGCTTGTAGGAGTTGACCCACTGGGCGAAGACCGCGGAGAGCTCGCGCGCATGGCGCAGCAGCCCCGCGATGAACTGCTTGCCGGTCACCGAGAGGTTGTAGTGGTCGCTCCCGTCGAAGAACTGGTTGCGGCCCTCGGTGAAGAGCGACATGTGAGTGTGCATGCCCGATCCGTTCTCCCCGAAGAGCGGCTTCGGCATGAACGTCGCGTACACCCCATTCTTCGCCGCGACCTCCTTGACGATCAGCCGATAGGTGATCGTCTGGTCGGCCATGTCGAGCGCGGATGAATAGCGCATGTCGATCTCGTGCTGCGACGGCGCCACCTCGTGGTGGTGGTATTCGATGCCGATGCCCATCGACTCGAGCGCGCGGATCGTCTCGTTGCGCAGCTCGGTTGCAGCGTCGAGCGCCGTCATCGCGAAGTAGCCGCCCTCGTCTAGCGTCTCGGTACCGCCCTTGTCCTTGAACAGGAAGTACTCGAGCTCCGGGCCGATGTTGAACGTGTCGAAGCCCATCGACTCCATGCGCTCGAGGGCCCGGCGCATGACGTAGCGCGGATCGCCCTCGTAGGGCTGTCCGTCCGGCTTGACGACGTCGCAGATCAAGCGCCCGACCTTTGCCTCCCCATCGCGGGTCGGCATCAGGCGCCAGGTGGCCGGATCGGGGATCGCCACCATGTCCGACTCTTCGATCGCGTTGAAACCGGTGATCGACGACCCGTCGAAGCCCATGCCGTCGTTCAGCGCGCCCTCGATCTCGGAAGGCGTGATGGCAAAGCTCTTCAGGTGGCCCTCGATGTCCGTGAACCAGAAGAGAACGTACTCGACGCCCTCCTTCTTCACCTCGTCGAGCACCGCCTTGCGGGCCTTGGGGTCGGACGTCGCCCGGTCCTTGCTCTCAATCATCGCCATCTCGGCCAGCTCCTCTCGGGGAAACAAACGAGGCCGAAGTCGTATCACCCCGGCAGCGGACCCTGGAACGTGATCACCTTCGACTGGTCGAGGTACCCGAGGCTGCGGTTCAGGGACTGCATCGCCTCGTTGCCCCGCTGCGTCCAGGTGACGAGCCGGGCGACGCCCGCCTCCGCGGCCCAATGGAGCTGGGCCTGCTTCAGCGCACGCGCGATGCCACGGGCGCGCCGGTCACGGCGAACCACCGTCAGGCCGTGCTCGGCGATCGCCGGCCCGTCTGCGTGCTCGAGCAAGCCGGCGTAGCCGACGACAGCCTCGCCCTCCAGCGCCACGAACGAGCCTTCCGGCCGCGTCGCCTCGTCGCGCAGCCACGTCTCGAGCTCGTAGCTGGCCTCGTCGGGCAGCGGCAGGTCGGCGTAGCCCTCGAGCGCAAGCGGCCAGGCCGCACGGAGAAGCTCAACACGGCGCCCGCCGAGCGGCACGAGCTCGGCTCCGGCCGGCGCGACCGGAGCGCGCTCGGCGCCGATCTCCCTCACCTGCTCGAGCTGATAGTCGGCCTGGGCGAGCCCGTACGACTCGGCGAACGCGATCGAGTGCGGTTCGTCGGCATAGACGAACGCATTCACATCCTTCCGCCCGAGCGCACGACCGTGTGCCGCGAGCGCACTCACCAGCGCGCTGCCAACCCCTCGCCGGCGCGACCCGGGCAGAACGCGCACCGCGACGAAGGCGCGACCGCCGAAGTGCGATGGCGCTGCGATCCCGCAGCCGGCCGGCCTGCCCTCCAAGTCGGCGAGCAGCAACAGCCGGCCCGGCTCGTCGCTCGCGCGCAGCTGCGCCGCGGTCACGGGCTCGTTCGGAACGACCGTGCTCTTGATCCCAGCCCAGAGATCGAGCTCCGCGTCGGTCTCGACGACGCGCAGCTCGATCATCCGGACCGCTTGAGCTTTCCCTGCTTCTTCGCGTAGCGCTCGCCGGCCTTGAACACCATCAGGCCGATCGGGATCGAGAAGAGGCCGATCACGAGCAGCGGCCACACGTCGTCCCACGCGAGGCCGGCTCCGTAGAGGATCGAGTTGCGGCAGCCGCGAAGCGCGTAGGTGGCGGGTGAGATCTTCGCGATCCACTGCATCCACTGGGGCAGCACCTCCACCGGGTAGTAGACACCCGACACGACCAGCATCAAGCCCTGGGCGACGAAGCCGAGCTGCGTCCCCTTCTCGGGGGAGATGAGGGGCAGGACCGCCGTCATCATCCCGACGCCGATGAACGAGACCGACGCGATCGCGAGCAGCGACACGGCCGCCCCGTAGTTCGCACGCGGCAGGTGGATGTCGATGAACGCGACGACCGCGACGAAGATGGCCGCCGCCCGGACGAGGCCGTAGAGCACCGCGTAGACCCCCATGCCCATCAGGTGCACCGAACGCGAAACCGGCGCCATGAACGTGTACTCGATCGTGCCCTCCCAGCGCTCCCACGCGACCGTCTCGGTGACGATCTCGAAGATGATCCCGAGGAACGCCCAGATGACGCCGCCGACCAGCAGCTTGGTGGCGAGCTGGTTCTGCTGCACCGGCCCCAGAGCGACGCCGCGCGAGATGAACACGATCGTGAGCGTGTTCGCGATCGTCCAGAGCAGGAATGCGAGGTCCCAGAGGAAGTAGCGCCTGGTCAGATACAGGTTGCGCTCGACGACCCCGTAGAGGCCGACGAGCTCGTCGCGCAGGATCTTGCGGCGCGTGAAGGTCGTGTCGACCGTGGCCATTACGCGAACACCTCCCTCTCCTCGTCGTCTTCGGTCTTCTCGTCTTCGAACGTGCGCCCGGTCGCGACGAAGAACGCCTCCTCGAGCGTCTCGACGCCGTACCGCTCCTTGACGTCCTCCACCGGCTCGATGAACAGCAGCTCACCGCGGTCGAGCAGGCCGATCCGGTCGGCGAGCTCCTCGGCTTCCTTCATGTCGTGCGTGCAGAGAAGGATCGTCGAGTCGTGCTGCTCGCGGATCTCACGGATGAACGTCTGTACTTCCTGCTTGGAGCGCGGGTCGAGGCCGGTCGTCGGCTCGTCGAGGAGCAGCAGCACGGGTGAGGTGAGCAGGGCGCGCGCCAGTGCGACCTTCTGCTGCATGCCGCGCGAAAGGTTCTCCATCGGCTCGCCGCGGCGTGACGACGGAAAGCCGACCCGCTCGAGAATCACCGGGATCTTGGCGTGCGTCTCGCGCGGCCCCATGCCGTAGAACCGCGCCGCGTAGGCGAGGTTCTCGGCCGCGCTCATCTTCTTGAAGAAGCTGGCCTCGACCGAGACGCGGTTGACGAGCCGCTGCACCTTGCGCGGCTCCTTGAACACGTCGTGGCCGAACACGTGCGCGGTCCCGCCGTCCTGGAGCAGCAATGTCGAGAGCAGGCGCACGAGCGTCGACTTGCCGGAGCCGTTCTGGCCGAGGATCGCGACGCACTCGCCGCGCTCCAGCGTGAAGCTGACGTGGCTCAGCGCGGCGCGGCTGCGCCGGTGCACGCCTTTGCGGCGTTTGAACGACTTCGACAGATCACGTACGACGACTGCGGATGAAGAAGACAAGCCATGCTCCTTGGGATCGCGGGAGAAGAAGAACCGAACGGAGACGCACTGACGCCGCTAGAAGCGGCGGCGAGTGACATCTGCGTTGGTGATCCCGGACATGGCTGGCGGAAGGTTAGGCGAACTCGCGGCCGGCCGCAAATCAAATACGGTAATTACTGCGATCAGCGCGCGCGTTCGCGACACGCTTCGATGATCAACCGCGCCTCGGCTCGATTGCCGAACCCACTCGTCTCCGTCTTCTTGTTCTCGAGGTCCTTGTAGACCTGGAAGAAGTGCTCGATCTCATTGCGGAGCTGCGCCGGGACGTCGTGGATGTCGGAGATGCCGCTCCAGGAAGGATCGTTGAGCGGTACGCAGAGCAGCTTGTCGTCCGGCCCTTTCTCATCGACCATGTGGAAGACGCCGACCGCGCGGACGCGGATGCGACAGCCGGGAAACGTCGGCTCGCCGACGAGCACGAGCGCGTCGAGCGGGTCGCCGTCCTCGGCGAGCGTCCCTTCGAAGAAGCCGTAGTCGGCCGGGTAGCTCATCGAGGTGAAGAGGCGCCGGTCGAGCGCGACCCCACCCAGCTCCTCGTCCCACTCGTACTTGTTCCGCGATCCGGAGGGGATCTCCACAAACACGACGCCATCCATCCCGCTACGGCGCCGGCCAAGCCGGCACCTTCGCTCCTTGTTCGGCTCCGTCAAGCCTACGCCTCATGGCGTAAGACTATGACGATGGCCCACCACCACGGTCACGACCACGGCGTAGGCGCCGACACCGAGGCGCGGCCGCTCGCCGTTGCGCTGACGCTGATCCTGGCCTTCATGGCCGCCGAGGTCGTGCTCGGCGTGATCGCCGACTCGCTCGCCCTGCTCTCCGACGCGGCGCACATGCTGATCGACGCCGCCGCGCTCGGGATGAGCGTGTGGGCGGCCCGGCTCGCCCGCCGGCCGCCCGGAGGCCGGATGACGTTCGGCTTCCGGCGCGCCGAGATCCTCTCCGCACAGGCGAACGGCGCCACGTTGTTCATCCTCGGTCTGGTGATCGTCGCCGAGGGTGTGCGGCGGCTGATCTCGCCGCCCGACGTGCGGGCGCCGATCGTCGTCGCGACGGCCGTCGTGGGCGCCCTCGTCAACGTGGTTGCGCTGCGCCAGGTGGCGCGCGCGAACCGGGCCAACCTGAACGTCGAAGGCAGCTACCGCCACCTGCTCACGGACCTCTACGCCTTCGCCGGGACGGCCCTCGCCGGCGTCGTCGTCTGGACGACCGGCTTCGAGCGCGCCGATCCGATCGCGTCGCTTGCCGTCGCCGGGTCGATGCTTGCCGCGGCGTGGCCGCTGCTGCGCGCGTCGGGGCGCATCCTGCTGGAGGCCGCGCCCGAGGGAATCGACCCCGGGGAGGTGGCTGCCACGCTGCGGACCCACGAGGGCGTCACCGACGTGCATGACCTGCATATCTGGGAGATCAGCTCGGGCTTTCCCGCCCTGTCGGCGCACGTCCTGGTCGACCGCGGCCAGGACTGCCACCGGATCCGTCGCGAGCTCGAGGAGACGCTCGGCCGGCGGTTCGGCATCGACCACACGACCCTGCAGGTCGAGCACACCTCCGACCGGCTGCTCACGATCGCCCCCTTGCGAGACGGCCGAGCGGACCGCTAGATTAGGCCCACGTGCGGCGCCGAAGACGGCGCGCGCGGAGGCAATGAGGCCTCACGACTTTTCTAGTCGTGGGGCCTTTTTTCGTTCTGGAACCGAGACAAAAGGAGTGCAGGGATGACCAAGTACAAGCTCGAATACATCTGGCTCGACGGCTACGAGCCCGTCCCGAACCTCCGCAGCAAGACGAAGATCGTGGAGTTCACCGGCGCCCCGGAGCTCGAGGAGCTGCCCGTCTGGAACTTCGACGGTAGCTCGACGCGCCAGGCGGAAGGCAGTAACTCGGACTGTCTGCTCCAGCCGGTCGCCCTCTTTCCCGACCCGGCACGGTCGATGGGCCTGCTCGTCATGTGCGAGGTGCTCCTGCCGGACGGGACGCCGCACCCGTCGAACAGCCGCGCGGCGATCCCGGACGATCCGGGCACCTGGTTCGGGTTCGAGCAGGAGTACTTCCTCTACCAGGACGGCGTCCCGCTGGGCTTTCCGCGCGAGGGCTTCCCCGCCCCGCAGGGCGAGTACTACACCGGTGTCGGCTACAAGAACGTCGGCGACATCGCCCGGGAGATCGTCGATGCCCACATCGACCTCTGCCTCGAAGCCGGGATCAACCTCGAAGGCATCAACGCCGAGGTGGCCAAGGGCCAGTGGGAATTCCAGATCTTCGGCAAGGGGTCAAAGCGCGCCGCAGACGAGCTGTGGATCGCTCGGTACCTGATGCTGCGCCTCTGCGAGCAGTACCGCGTCGACATCAACTTCCACCCGAAGCCGCTCGGCATCGAGCACGACTGGAACGGCTCCGGCATGCACACCAACTTCTCAACGGCGCACATGCGCGAGGTCGGCGGCGAGGAGTACTTCGAAGCCCTCATGTCCGCGTTCGACGACGTCAAGGACGAGCACATCGCCGTCTACGGCCCCGACAACCACATGCGCCTGACGGGGTTGCACGAGACCGCGGCGATCGACGAGTTCACGTTCGGGCTCGCCAACCGCGGCGCCTCGATCCGGATCCCGCACAGCTTCGTGAACAACGGCTACCGGGGCTATCTGGAGGACCGCCGCCCGAACTCGCTCGGCGACCCCTACCGGATCGCCGGCCGCATCCTGCAGACAATCGAGACGGTGCCCACCGAAGCGCTGGACGTGCCGGAGGAAGTCGCCGCCTAGGGCGGATTTGACAACGCTCGCATACTTGGAGAGAGATGCACGCCGCGCCGACGATGAGCTTCGCCAAGCAGTACGCCTTCATGGCGATCATCGTCGCGCGCCTCAACGTGTGCTAGCCGGCGCTTTCGTACACCCCGCCGTCGCCGGCTAGCTGCTCTCCCTCGCGGGACACACGTTGAGAACGAAGGGAGTGGTCATGGACCACGGATCGAAGGAACCAACTCCGTTGTGGTGCAGCTGCGAGAAGCCGTTGCCGGTGCACATCGCAGAGCGCAAGGGTGCCGCCCGCAGCGTTTGCGCCCGCTGCGAACGGCCCCTGCGGCTGCAACTCCGGGTCGCTAGTTGATCCGGAACGTGACAGTCACATCGGCGGTGACGTCCTGCGTGCCGGGCTCGATCGGCGTTGCGTCGCTCTTGGCGACGGCCGCCTGAAAGACCGGCACCGGGGCGCTCGCCGACTCCTCGGTCACAGACGAGACCTGGCCCACGCCAAAGCCGCCTGCCTTCGCAAGGGCCTCGGCCTTCGCGCGCGCGTCCTCCACGGCCTTCCCGAGCGCGTCGCGGTAGCGCGCATCGCGCCCCGAGGCACTGAGGCTCGGGCCACTCACCGTGTTGGCGCCTGCTGCGACCGCGGCGTCGACCAGAGCGCCCGCGGCAGCGATCTTCGCCGTGGCCGACACCGAGTTGTCGGCGACGTAGCCGGTCACCTGGCCCTGCTCGTTCGTCTGCGGATAGAGCGACACCTGCTGCGTCTGCAGGTCTGAGCCGCCCGCGGCCTTCATGGCCGCGACGACGGCATTCATCAGCTTCGCGTTCTGTGACAGCGCCTCGGAAGCGGATGCTGCCTGGGTGTGCACGCCGGCTGTGACCGACGCCTCGTCGGGCACGACGGTAACGACGCCGTGCCCCGTGGTCGTCACGGTGTCGGGCGGCGCTACGTCACCGCGCGCCGCTTCGGGCCGGCCGACGCCGGCAAAGGCCGCCATGGCGACGAGGGCCGCGGCGGCGAGTGTGATCGTCAATAGGCGTCTCATGGTGGTGCTACGCCGCCGCTCTGCTTTCCTGTCACACGTGCGCTACCGCTTCGTTGATTGCCGCTGGTCGCTCGACGACCCCGAGGCCGGCTGGCGGGCGTACCTGGAGGGCCACATTCCGGGCGCGGCGTTCCTCGACGTGGAGCGCGAGCTGTCAGCGCCGCCGGGCCTCGCCGGACGCCACCCGCTACCGGCGAGCGACCAGTTCGCGGCTGCCGCGGGCCGGGCAGGGATCGGTCAGGGAACTTTCGTCGTTGCGTACGGCTCGCTCGGCGGCGCCGAACGGCTGTGGTGGCTGCTCAGGCATTTCGGTCACCACGACTGCGCGGTGCTCGACTTCGCGGCGTGGCACGGTCCTCTGCGGTTCAGGGAGGAGACCGCCGAGCCGGCCACCTTCACCCCGGTCGAGCGGACGGACGACACGATCGACCGCCTCCAGCTCGCCGGGCGTCTCGGGGAGCTCGTCGTGGTCGACACACGGCTCCCACCGCGCTGGCGCGGCGAGCCGAACGCCGTCGACCGGGTGCCGGGGCGCATCCCCGGCGCGCTCAACACACCGTGGAACGACGAGCCGGGGCGGCTGCCGGACGGAGAGCTGGTCGCGTACTGCGGCTCGGGCGTCACCGCGTGCGTGACCCTGCACCGCCTCCACCTGGCCGGCCGCGCCGGCCGGCTCTACCCAGGCTCGTGGTCGGAGTGGGAGCAGCACCCAGAGCTGCCGGTCGAGCGCTCGAGTAGCTGAGCCCTCTTAGGCCGCGGTCGCGGTCGCGTACGGGCCGAGGTACTGCTCCCAGCGCTGCGGGATCTTCGGCGTCGCCAGGCGGATGAACAGGACGGGCGCAGGCGGCCTGGGCCTCGCCGACAGCTCCATCTGTACCTCGTGCGGGAGCCGGTTCCCCTTGCGCAGGTTGCAGGGCGCACATGAGGTGACAACGTTCTCCCAGGTCGAGTCCCCGCCCTTGGAGCGCGGAATCACGTGATCGAGCGTCAGGCGGCCACCCGAGTTGCCGCAGTAGACGCACCGCCAGTTGTCCCGGGCGAAGAGCGCCCGGCGCGAGATCTTGCGCTGGACCATGCGGGGAACGCGGACGTAGTGGACGAGGCGAATCACATGTGGCCACTGGAACGTGTCCGTGGCCGAGCGAAGTGGTCGATCGAGCTCCTCGACCACCTCTGCCTTGCCCTTGAACACCAGTACGTGGGCGCGGCGCAGAGAGCACACGTTGAGCGGCTCGTAACTCGCATTGAGGACGAGTACATGCTGCACCCTGGGCGGAATGTACCCGACGGAGCGGACTTGAACGCTCGCCGCTCCCTATCGGCCCATGGCGCGCTCAACGGCTTCCTGCTCTTCCGGAGACAGGGCCACCGAGGCGCGACCGCGGTCGAGCTCCTTCATGTAGATGCGGGCGTAGTCGCGACCCTGAATCGCCGTGACGATGAGACCGCTGCGCGCCGAGTCGAGGAGCGCCAGCGAGGCGGACTGGTGACCGCCGGTGTCCTCGTATGCGTCATACCGCACAATCGAGGTGTTCGTGACCGTCCCGTCGATCCGGCGGTCGACGCGAGCGAGGCCCCCGGCCACCTCGTCGACGGCGCGATGGAGGTCGTCGATGCGGCCCTGGAGCGAGACGGTGAACTCGACGAGATCCCTGCGCCCGCCTCCGATCACCAGCCGTTGCGCCTCGCGCACGCGCCGCACCTTGAGCCAAGCCCACCACGCCAGACCGAGCCCGATCAGGCCCACGCCGACGCCCACAAGGGCGACGATCAGCGCAGCTGTCGCCGTGACGTGCACGACGCCGAGGCTAGCCGAGCGAGAAGATGACCGGGTAGGTCGCCTTGTTGTTCGAGGCGTCCGCCTCGGCCGGCACCGGCGCGACGTTCACTTTCACGTTCGTCCTGCGGGCGAACGGCACGCCGCCCAGATCCGAGAAGGTGACGGTCGTGTCCTGGCCGGGATTGATCACGGGGATCGTCTTCGTCTTCACGATCGCGCCACCCGGCTTGTCGATCGTCAGCGTCACCTGGATCCCGACCTCCTGCGAGTCGCCGCCGTCGTGGACGGTGACGACGAACGCGAGATCGGTGCTCGCGGTGACGGTGTTCTCGGTCGTCTGGGAGAGGACCTGACCGCCGGGATTCGCCTTCGTGGAGACGATGTTCGTGCCGTGCACGCCGGTGGGCGTGCCACCCGTGGACGCGCCGCGCAGCCGCTGCAGCACGAGGCTCATGTTGTGCTCGGTGATGAAGTCCGGGTTCGCGACGAAGTTCGAATCGGGCGCAACGACCCCGCTGACGCCCTTTTCCGCCATCACGGCCGTCGACGGGACCTGGAAGAAGTCGTCCCACACGACGTCGCTCGCGAGCAGCCGCTCGGCCTGGGTGGCGAGGAGGGCCGCATCCCCGGACGACTTGGACGAGGCGGTCGTGTCGAACGTCTTCGCCAGCCCCGCCACACCGCTGACGCGAAGCTGCAGCGCCTGGATGATCGCCTGGTTCTCGTCGCGCAGCGGCCCGGGTGGGTTCAGGCGCTCGGCGGCCGCCACGTTCTGCCGCTCTTGCTCGGCGATCCCCGCCAGCTTCGTGGTCAGGCCGCTGACCTTCGTACCGGGGGTGGTCAGAGCGCTCGCCACCGCGGCGCCGTTGTCCTCGGAGCTGTGCGCGATCGTCGAGACCTCTGACATGTAGTGCTGGTACCTGTCGTGCTTGGACGTTGCCGCGCACGACTGGATGACGAGCCCGAAGAAGACGAGCACTGCGATGACAACGGCGATCAGCGCGAGCAGCCGCAGGAGCGGTGTCAGGCCGCGCGGCGGACCCGTTGGACGGCGAACGCCGGTGCCGCCTCCGCCGCGGCGCGGCAGGCGAACGCGGCTCTGCGGCGCGGCACGCTCGGTCGTCGCAGGCTCGTCTTCGAAGAAGTCGAAGTCGATATCGTCGTCGCGAGGGTCCATATGCAGGGCGAATCTACCGCGTTCGTTCGCTCCGCAAAGGAAATGTCCTGGCAGCACCGTAGAAACGGAGGGTGTCGTCGGCTGCGTTCACGCAGGACCTCTTCCTCGACCGGTACCGGCCGCTGCGGCCCCTGGGCGCCGGCGGAATGGGTCATGTCTGGCTGGCCCGCGACGAGCGGAGCGGTCTCGACGTCGCCCTGAAGATCGTCGCCCGTGAGGGCAAGTCCGGCCACCGGGCCGAGCGAGAGGCCCGCGCCGCCGCGTCGCTCCGCCATCCGCGCTGCCAACGGATCCTCTCCCTCGCACGCGACTCGGCGCACGTCTACATCGCCTACGAATACATCCCGGGCCGCACGCTTCGTGAGGCGATGCGGGCCGGCGAGCTCGACGACCACGCGACGATCGAGGTCGCTGCGCAGATCTCCGAGGCGCTCGCGCACGCACATGGGAAGGGAATCGTCCACCGGGACGTGAAGCCGTCGAACGTCTTGCTTGCGCAGCACACGGATGCGCCGCCGAACGAAGTCGACGTGCGCCTGCTCGACTTCGGCCTCGCGCAGATGGCCGAGTTCGACACCTTGACCGCGCTCGGCGACATCCCCGGCACGCTCGCGTACATCTCTCCCGAGCGACTACAAGGACTGACGGCGACCGCCGCCGCGGACGTCTGGGGCGTCGGCGTGCTGCTCTGGGAGGGGCTCGCCGGCGAGCATCCCTTCTGGGGGGGCGACATGGTGGAGACCTCGCGCCGGATCCAGCACGGGGCCGAGCCGCTCGCCGGCCTGCGCCCCGATCTGCCGGAGCACGTGCTGCAGACAGTCGCGAGCGCGCTGCTGGTCAATCCCCAACGGCGCCCAGCCGCCGCACGGCTGGCGCAGGAGCTGCGCTCGCTGCCCAAGCGCCGCCGCTCGAAGCAGGGTGGCGGGTCGAAGACGGCAGCGCCCCCGCGCTCCGTCGGCGCCGTCGCGGCCGAGCGGTTCCTGCCCGGCGCGCTCACCGGCTTCACCACCGGTTGGGTGGCGGCGACCATTCCCTTCTATCCCACCGGCTGGCCGCTCGGGATCGCCGCGGTGGGCGCCGCGCTCGGCTTCGCATCGTCCCGCGTCGGCCTGCTCTACACACTCGCAGTCGCGTTCTTCCCGCTCGCGAACATCTCGCTCGGCCTCGCGATCGTCTACGCGGCGCTCGCTGCAGCCTGGATCGCGCTGAGCTGGCGCGACGCGCGCGCCGGCTTGCTGCTCGCAATCGGCCCGCTGCTCGCGCCGGTCGCCGCGCTGGCGCTTCTGCCGCTGGCGGCCCAGTTCGCCCGGGGCCGCGTGCGCCGTGCGGTCCAGGCGGGCAGCGCGGTGCTGCTCGCCGCGGTGATAGCCGGACTCCGCCGTGCTCCGCTGCCGTTCGACGGCTCGGCACCGCCGCTCGGTCTCGGGATCACCGGCTCGGCCCGGCCGACGGCGGTCGCGTATGCGCTCTGGGCGCAGCTCTCGGCGCATCCCGTTCTCGTCGGCGAGGTGCTCGTGCTCGCCGCGGCCGCGGCGCTCCTGCCTCAAGCGCGCCGCCGCGGTCCATGGCCGGCTGTGATCTTCGGCGCCGCGCTGCTTGCCGCCACCGCGTTGCTGGCACCGGCAGCTGCGATCCTGCCGCTGATCATGGCTTCCTGGCTGACGGCCGCCGCACTGGCGTTCGAGCCTCGGACATAAACTCTGTCGTCGGGGGTAGAGACCCGACCGCCAATGTCAGTCCTGCGCAACATCGAATCCAAGCTCGAGTCGCTCTTCGAGGGCGTGTTTGGCCGTGCGTTCCGCACGAACGTCCAACCGGTCGAACTGGCCCGCAAGCTGGTGAAAGAAATGGACGACCACCGCAACGTCTCGGTGTCGCGCGTCTACGTGCCGAACGAGTACACGATCTATCTTTCGCCCGGCGACCGCGAGCAATTCGAGAGCTACCAGCAGCAGCTGCAGGATGAGCTCTCCGACTACCTGGCCGAGCACGCCCGCCGAGAAAGCTACGTCCTCCTGACCCCACCGATGGTGAAGCTCGAGACCGACGAGGACCTCGATGTAGGCGTCTTCGGGATCGCGACCCGGATGGTGCAGTCGGGAAGCAAAGACGAGCCGGCAGGGGCGCCCGAGCCCGGCGCGACCATGGTCTACAAGCCGAGCGAGCCCGTACTGCAGCCGACGGAGGCAGCGTCGGCCGTCGAGCTCGGCGTCCAGCGCGAGATCGCCGTCCTCACCTGGGAGGGACAGCGCCACGAGGTCGCCAAGCGGCGCGAGGTGATCGGCCGCTCGAAGGACGCCGACGTGCAGGTCGCCGACCCGAATGTCTCGCGCCGGCACGCCGAATTGCGGCAGGAGGGCGCCACCTACTGGGTGATCGACCTCGATTCGACGAACGGCGTCGAGGTCAAGGGCAAGCGTGTGAAGCGGCTGAAGCTCGAGGACGGCGCGCGCTTCACCGTCGGCTCGACGGAGATTGCCTTCACCCGGGAGCTGCAGTAACGGTGCTGGCCTCCGCCCAGGTCGAGACGACCCTGCTCGTCCTGAAGCTTGCGTTCCTCGTCCTGCTGTACCTCTTCATCTGGCGGATCGTGCGGTCCGCGGCACGCGACCTGCGGCTGCCGCAGGAATCGATGATCCTGGCGCCCCAACAGGCTGCCGCTGCCGGGTTCCCCCAGCAGCCGTTCGCTCGCGAGACCGGCCACCTCGTCGTGCTCGACAGCCCCGCCCTCGACGAAGGTGACGTCTTCACGCTCGACTCGAGCCCGCTCACGATGGGCCGCGGCGTGACGAACGACATCTCGCTGCCGGAGGACGAGTACTCGTCGACTCGCCACGCGCGTTTCGAGCCGCGCCGCGACGGCGTCTGGATCGAGGACATCGGGTCGACGAACGGCACCTATGTGAACGGGATCCGGCTGACGCGTGAGCGCAAGCTCGTTCCGGGTGACGTCGTCCGGATCGGCGAGACCGACCTGCGGTTCGAGCCATGAAGCTGGGGCAGTACGCGGTGCGGACGGATCCCGGGCGGAAACGGCGTGGGAACGAGGACTCCTACGTCAGCCGGCCGCCGCTCTTTGCGATTGCGGACGGCATGGGCGGCGCGCGCGCCGGCGAGGTCGCCTCGGCGCTCGCCGCGGGCGCGCTCGAGGAGTCGGGCGCCGGCCTGGGCGGCGAGGCACATGTCGTCGAGCTGATCCAGGAGGCGAACCGCCGCGTCCACGAGCGCGCCTCGACGGACGCCGAGACGTCCGGGATGGGGACGACGATCACGGTCGCGCTGATCGAGGACGACGGCACGGTGACGATGGGACATGTCGGCGACTCGCGTGCCTACCTCTTGCGGGGCGACCGGCTCGAGCAGCTCACCGACGATCATTCCCTGGTCGCCGAGCTCGTACGGCGTGGGGAGCTTTCGCCGCAAGCAGCCGAGGTTCATCCGCAGCGCTCGGTGATCACGCGTGCGCTCGGCACCGACCCCGATGTCGACGTCGACGCGTTCTCCGTCACCGCGGAGCCGGGTGACGTCTTCCTGATCTGCTCCGACGGCCTGTCGGACATGGTCGACGGCGAGCAGATCGAGGCGATCGTGAAGACCCATCGTGGCGACCTCGACGCGGCAGCGAGGGCCCTCGTCCAGGCCGCGAACCGGGCCGGCGGCGAGGACAACATCACTGCAATCCTGTTCGAGCTCGTCGAGGGCGAGACGTCGGGCCGAGGGGAGCCCGACGAGCAGACACGGGAGCTCTCGCTCCCGATCGACGAGGAGGACACGCTCCATCCCGAGGATGGCGTCGCGCCACCGCCGCCTGCGACCGGGCTGGAGGCCCCTGCGCCGGTCGACACGATGGTCGTCGCGCCCGCCGAGATCGAGGCGCTCACGGCGGAGGGGAGCCCTGAGCCACCGCAGGCAGGCATCGGCAGGCGCCTTCTGGCACTCGCCGTGATCGCAGCGCTCGTCGCCGTGATCATCGTGCTCGTCTGGTGGGGGCTCGCGCGCTGAGCCTCTCCTACCGCAACAGAGAGCTGCTCTACCTGGCCGTGGTCGGCGTCCTGACCGGCATCGGCTTCGCGTCGGTCTACATCGCCCGCCAGGCGCTGGTCAGCTGGGGCTCGCTCGGTTACGCCGTCTTCTTCTTCGCGCTCTATGTCGCGGCGCACATCGTCGCGCGGATCACGGTGCCGAACGCCGATCCGTACCTACTGCCGATGGCCGGGCTTCTGACCGCGGTCGGCGTCACCGAGATCTACCGGCTCGGTGTCAGCGACGCGTTCAAGCAAGGCCTTTGGATCGTCGTCGGCGTCGCGTTGTTCGCACTCACGCTCTGGTGGCTGCGTCGCGATTACCGCGTGCTCGAGCAGTACAAGTACCTCTTCGGGATCGGAGCGATCGCGCTGCTCTTCCTGCCGCGCGTGCCCGGCCTCGGCACGACGGTCAACGGCGCACGGCTCTGGGTGCACGTCGGCAGCTTCAGGTTCCAGCCGGGCGAGTTCTCGAAGATCTTCCTGATCGTCTTCCTCGCCGCGTACCTACGCGAGAAGCGCGAGGTGCTCGCGCAGGCGCGGCTGAAGGACGTCGGCCCGTTGCTCGTGATCTGGGGCGCCTGCATGCTCGTGCTCGTCTCGTCGAACGACCTGGGCTCGGGCCTCTTGTACTTCGGGATCTTCCTCGCGATGCTCTACATCGCAACGGCGCGCCTCTCGTTCGTGGTCGTCGGCATCGGTCTCTTCCTGGCCGGCGGCTACGCGGCGTACCAGAGGATCCCGCACGTCCACGAGCGTGTGACGATCTGGCTGCATCCGTGGACGTCGCAGAAGGTGTACTGCCCCTCGACCGGCGGCCTCTCGCTGCGGCAGGACTGCGAGAGCTACCAGCTCGTCAAGTCGCTCTACTCGATCGCGAACGGCGGCTTCGGCGGAGCAGGGCTTGGCAAGGGAACTTTCACCACGACGGACGGCCATCAGCTGATCCCGTACGTGAACAGCGATTTCATCTACTCGGCGCTCGCGCAGGAGCTCGGCCTCGTCGGCGCCGCCGCACTGCTCCTGGTCTTCATGCTCTTCGTCGCGCGGGGCATGAAGATCGCGCTCCAGGCCGACGACGGTTTCTCGAAGCTGCTGGCGGCGGGCCTGACCTTCGGGTTCGCGCTGCAGACGTTCATCATCGTGGGCGGTGTGCTGCGGATCATCCCCTTGACGGGGATCACGCTTCCCTTCGTCTCGTACGGCGGCTCGTCCGTCGTCGCTAACTTCCTCCTGCTCGCCGGGCTGCTCCTCGTCTCCAACCGGGCGAACGCGACCTGATGAACAAGCAGATCTCACGCGTGGCAATGGTCGCTCTACTGCTGCTCGCGTCGTTGATCGTCGCGACGACGTACTGGCAGTCGTGGGAGGCGCCGAGCCTCGCGGCCAAGCAGGACAACGCAATCCAACGCGTCGCCCAGTTCCGCATCAAGCGCGGACTGATCTACGCCTCAGACGGCAAGACGGTGCTGGCCGCGAACGTCGTCAGGAAGACCCCGGGCGGAACGCTGTACTTCCGTCGCTACCCGACGAACGGCCTCGCCTCGCAGATCGTCGGCTACTCGACGCAAGGACGATCGCGCGCGGGGATCGAACGCCAGGAGAACGCCTACCTGACGGCGTCCAACGCGAACCTCGGCACGATCTTCGACAAGCTCAGCCAGAGCCTCAAAGGCACGACGGTGACCGGCAACAACCTCGTGCTCAACATCCACGTCGGCGCCCAGAAGATCGCGGAGACGGCGCTGCAGGGAAAGTGTGGAGCGGCGGTCGTGCTCAACCCGAAGACAGGTCAGGTCTACGTGATGGCTTCGTCACCGGGCTATAACCCGAACAAGATCGAGTCGGCGCACGGGTACGCGAGCATCTTGCGCTCGCCGAGCGCCTGCCCGGGGTCGTCGTCGGCGCTCTACAACCGTGCGACCGAAGGGCTGTACGCGCCCGGGTCGACGTTCAAGACGGTCACGGCGGCCGCGGCGCTCGATTCCGGGAAGTTCACCCCGAGCTCGAGCTTTTACGACCCGGGCTACTGCACCGAATACGGCGTCCAGGTGCACAACGCGCTCGACCAGAACGGCCCGGAGCAGTTCGGCAACGTCGACCTCATCCAGGCCTACATCCATTCGATCAACGCCGTGTTCTGCAATCTCGGCATCAAGCTGGGCGCGAAGACGGTCCTCGATCAAGCGAAGAAGTTCGGTTTCTATTCGACGCCGCCGATCGAGCTGCCGCCGAACGAGGTCGCGCCGAGCGGCCTCTACGATTTCCGTAAGCACAGGTTGTTCGACAAGCCGTCCGCCGTCGACCCCGGCCGCCTGGCGTTCGGCCAGGAGCGCATGCTCGTGACGCCGCTGCAGATGGCGCTCGTCGCCGCCGGGGTGGCGAACAACGGCACGATCATGGTGCCGCACCTGGTGCGCAAGGTGAAGAGCGCCGGCGGCAGCACCGTCGTGACCGTGCACCCGCAGGTGTGGAAGCACGCGATGACGCCTGCGACCGCGGCCGCCCTCAACCAGATGATGCAGGGCGTCGTGCAGTCCGGCACCGGCACCGCGGCGCAGATTCCAGGCGTCAAGGTGGCCGGCAAGACCGGCACCGCAGAGACCGGCGCGGCGAACATCTACACGGCCTGGTTCATCTTCTTTGCACCGGCAGACAATCCGCAGGTCGCGGGCGCGATCGCCGTGGAGCACCAGTTGAACGGCTTCGGAGGGGCGATCGCCGCTCCGATCGCCAAGCAGCTGATGCAGGCGATCCTGACCCCGGCGTCGAAGCACTAAAGCCGGACTCGTATGAGCTCGCCAGACACAATGATCGGCCGGACGTTCGACAAGCGCTACGTGATCAAGCGCAAGCTCGGCTCGGGCGGAATGGCGATCGTCTACCTCGCCGAGGACCAGGAGCTCGGTCGCCCCGTCGCGCTGAAGCTGCTCGACGACCGGCACGCGTCCGACGAGCAGTTCGTCGAGCGCTTCCGCCGCGAGGCACAGAGCGCGGCCGGGCTCAACCATCCGAACATCGTGTCGATCTTCGACCGCGGCCACGCAGCCGGGACGTACTACATCGCGATGGAGTACCTGGACGGGCGCACGCTCAAGGAGCTGCTCGTCCGCAACGGACCGACGCCGATCCCGATCGCGATCGACTACGCGCGCCAGATCCTCGGCGCGCTCTCGTTCGCACACCGCAACGGCATCGTCCATCGCGACATCAAGCCGCACAACATCGTCGTCGGCAGCGACGGGCGGCTGAAGGTGACGGACTTCGGAATCGCGCGCTCGGGCGCGTCGCAGATGACGGAGGCCGGATCGATCGTCGGCACCGCTCAATATCTTTCGCCCGAACAGGCACGCGGCGCCCCCGTCGACCCGCGCTCCGACCTCTATTCGCTGGGCATCGTGCTCTACGAGATGCTCACCGGCTCGGTGCCGTTCACCGGCGACACACCGGTCGAGATCGCGATGAAGCACCTGTCGCAGATCCCCGAGCCGCCGTCGACGCTGCGCTCAGGCGTGCCGCACGACCTCGACGCCGTCGTCATGCGCGCCCTGGCGAAGGATCCCGACCAGCGCTACGACTCGGCAGAGGAGATGGACGCGGACCTCGCGCGCGTTGCACGCGGCGTGTCCGTCTCCCGGGAGACCGAGGACGCGATGACACAGGTGCTCGCGGGGGCCGGCGTCGCGACCGCACAGACGATGGTGCAGCGCCCGCGGACCGCCGTGGCGCCCCCACCGGTGCCGCCCGTCTACCGCGCACCGGGCTACTACGACTACGAAGAGCCGCCCGGCGGCCGGTCTGTGTGGCCCTGGCTGCTCGCGCTCGCGCTGATCGTCGCCGGTGCGGCGGGCGGCTGGTTCCTCTACATGAAGATCCAGGACCAGCTGAACAACAACAAGCCGGTTGCAGTGCCCGACGTGATGCTGATGGCGCGTTCGCTGGCGGTGCAGAAGATCCAGGAGGCAGGGCTGACCCCACGCGTCGTCACCCAGCCGAGCGACACGGTGGCGAAGGACCAGGTCTCGGACCAGAACCCCGGTGGCGGTTCCAAGGTCGGCAAGGGCTCGACGATCACGCTCACCGTTTCGACCGGCAAACCGAAGGTGAACGTGCCGAACGTGGTCGGGCTGGACGCGACGAGCGCGGTGGCGACGCTCGCCCAACTCGGGCTCAATCCAAAGATCACGCGGATCTACTCCGGCGCGCAGCAAGACACGGTGACGGCGCAGCAGCCCCACGCCGGCGACAGCGTGGACAAGGGAACGACGGTCCACATCAACGTCTCGCGGGGCGCCAAGCCGGTGACGGTGCCCGACGTCACGACCCAGCCGTTCGCGAATGCGAAGTCCGCCCTGAACGGCCTGGGTTTCGTCGTCCTGCGCGTCGACATCCAGTCGGACTTCCCGCAAGGCACTGTGGTCGCCGAGGATCCGCCGGCGGGCTCGTCCGTCGCCTCGGGCTCGAAGATCACGCTCTCGGTCTCGAAGGGGCCGGCGACCACCCAGGTGCCCGACGTGACCGGCCAGAACCAGTCGACCGCCGAGTCGATCCTGACCGGCGCAGGCCTCACGCCGGCGGTCATCTACGACCCGGTCACCGACCCGAGCCAGGACGGGATCGTCCAGTCCACGGACCCGGCGCCCGGGTCGGATGCGAAGTCGGGCGAGGTCGTGACGATCCACGTCGGCCAGTTGCAGAACGGAACGCCCGGCGGCGACACCACGACGACCACCCCGTGAGCCGCCGGATCGCGGTCATCCTCGGCGGCCGCTCGAGCGAGAACCCGATCTCGATCGCCTCCGCCACCAGCGTGATCGACGCCCTCGAACGGAGCGGCAACGAGGTCGTCACCGTCCAGATCGACCGCGAGGGCCACTGGGAGCTGGGGTCGGGGCGCCGCAGGCTGGAAGCTGGTTCGCGTCTTCCGGAGCGCCTGCCGGGCCGCGAGGTCGCGACCACGCTCGCCGACGCCGACGTCGTCTTCCCGGTGCTGCACGGACCATTCGGCGAGGACGGAACGGTGCAGGGCCTGCTCGAGCTCGCGAATGTGCCGTACGTCGGCGCGGGCGTCCTCGGTTCGGCGCTCTGCATGGACAAGGATCTCTTCAAGGCGGTGCTGCGCGACAGCGGCGTGCCCGTCACCGAGAACATCACGCTGCGGCTCGGCGACGAAGCGCGCAACCCGTTCGGCTATCCGGTCTTCGTGAAGCCGGCGCGGCTCGGGTCGAGTGTCGGGATCACCAAGGCCCACGATGACGACGAGCTGCGCCGCGGCGTCGCGCTCGCCTTCGAGCACGACGAGAAGGTGCTGGTCGAGCGGTTCGTCTCCGGCATCGAGGTCGAGGTGGGCGTCCTCGGGAACCAGCGGCCGATCGCGTCTCTGCCGGGGGAGATCGTCGTCACGCACAACGAGTGGTACGACTTCGCGGCGAAATACGACGAGGGCGAGATGGACCTGATCGTCCCGGCCCGGCTCACCGACGAGCAGATCAAGCGGGCGCAGGAGCTCGCCGTCAGCGCGTTCGTCGCGACCGAGTGCGAAGGGATGGCCCGCGCCGATATGTTCGTCCGCGACGACGGCGAAGTGCTCGTCAACGAGCTGAACACGATCCCGGGCTTCACGTCGACGAGCGTGTACGCGCGGCTCTTCGAGGCGTCGGGGATCGACTACGCCGAGCTCCTGCAGCGGCTGGCGGATCTTGCAGTGGAGCGCTTCGAGCGCCGTCGCCAGCTCAGGTTCTAGCTCGTTGCTTTGACCTCGTTGATCTGGACGGTCGACCCACCCGGGGGCAGCGCCGTGATCCAGATCACGTAGTAGCGATGCTTGCCGCCCGTGATCGTGAACTGCGTCCCGTCCGAGACGGTTTGCGACGAGGAGACCGTGTAGGGGAATGCACCCTCGCTGTCGCCGGCGCGGATCATTGCCGTGAAGCCAGGCGTGCCCGTCGCGATCCCGAGCACGCGCAGCTGCACCGCGCGCTTCGCGTCGAGCACGAGGCCGACGCCCGCTTTGCCGAGTTGATCGGAGTGGTAATGCTCCGTCTCCCAGTAGGTGCCGGCGTTGTTGTCGGTCGCACTCGGCGCCTGCGCGTTGTGCTCCTCGCCCGGCGGCGATCCGTACGGGTCGTACGCAGTGACGGCTGTCAGCTGCACCGGGGCGCCGCCGCCGGCCCCCGGCGTGGATGCGTGGTGGATCGAGAACACACCGGTGCCGTTGTGCAGGATCAGCGCGGCGATCACGGCGCCGATCGCGATCAGCGCCGCGAGCACGAGCAACAGCGGCCACGGCGAGACACCGCGCTTGCGCCGCTGGCGCTGGACGCGCGGGGCCATCACCTGCGTCGCACCTTGCTCCTCGGTCAGGCACGACTCGAGCTCGAGGCAGAAGTCGGCCATCGTCGCGAACCGATCCTGCGGATCCTTCGCCATCGCCTTCTGCACCGCCGCCTCGAGCCGCGGCGAGACGTCTGGACGCTGGTCGCGAATCGGCGGCGGCGGCTCGTTGATGTGGCGCATTGCGACGGCGACGAAGTTCTCACCGGGGAACGGCACCTGACTCGTGAGCAGCTCGTACAGAACGACACCCAGCGAGTAGATGTCCGTGTGCTCGTCGACACGGTGGCCCTGCGCCTGCTCGGGCGCGATGTAATCGGAGGTACCGAGAACGGTGCCGGTCTGCGTCATGCCGTGCTGGACGTCGAGCGAGCGCGCGATGCCGAAGTCGGTCACCTTCGCCTGTCCGTTCCCGTTCAGAAGCACGTTCTGGGGCTTCACATCGCGATGTACGAAGCCCTGCTGGTGCGCGAACGAGAGACCACGCGCGACCTGAATCGCAAGCTCGAGCGCGGTCGACACCGGCGCGGGGCCGGCTCGGTTGATCAGCTGCTTCAGGTTCTCACCGTCGACGTACTCGAAGACGATGAACTGGCGGTCGCCGTGCTCGCCGCGGTCGATCACCGTCACGATGTTCGGATGCGAAAGCGTCGCCACCGCCCGCGCCTCGTGGCGGAACCGCTCGACGTACTCGACGTCGTCGGTGTATTGCCGGTGCAGGATCTTCAGCGCAACCTTGCGGTCGAGCAACTGGTCGTGCGCCCGAAAGACGCTCGACATGCCGCCGGTGCCGACGAGCTCTTCGAGCTCGTAGCGGTCTGAGAGGACCTCGCCGACCATCTGCCGGGTCAGCCTACCCCCGGGCTCAATGGCTTAAAGCGCGGCGTCCAGGGCCGCTTCCCAGGCGTCGAGCGCCTCGTCGAGCTCTGCGTCCGAGATGACGAGTGGCACGAGCACCCGGATGCAGTTGCCGGCCACGCCTGCCTTCAGGAGGAGCAGCCCGCGGGCGAGCGCCTCTTCGACAACCCGCGAGGCCAGGCCGGTCGCCGGAGCCTTGCCTTCCTCCACGAGCTCGAGCGCGAGCATCGCGCCGAGGCCCCGAACGTCGCCGATCTGAGCCCAGCGTCCCTGCCACGCCTCGAGGCGGGACCGCATCCGCTCGCCGAGCGTAGCCGACCGCTCGACCAGGCCTTCGTCCTCGATCACGTCGAGCACGGCGAGTGCGGCTGCAATTGCGACCGGGTTGCCGACATAGGTGCCGCCAACCCCGCCCGCGACCGGCGCGTCCATGATCTCCGCCCGCCCCAGGACTCCGGAAAGCGGCAGACCCATGGCAATCGACTTGGCGACGGTGATCAGGTCCGGCTCGACGCCGAAATGCTCGATCGCGAAGAAGCGGCCGGTGCGCGCGAAGCCGCTCTGGACCTCGTCGCAGACGAGGACGATGCCGTGCTCGTCACAGATCTCGCGGAGGCCCTCGACGAACTCGCGCGACGCCGGAATGAAGCCACCCTCGCCCTGGACGGGCTCGAAGACGATCGCGGCGACGTCCTCCGCGGCAACGAGCGTCGAAAAAGCCCGGCGCAAGCTCGTCAGAGCCTCGCCTGCCGTCGGGCCACGGAACGCGTTCGGGAACGGCACGCGGTAGACCTCAGGGGCGAAGGGCCCAAGGCCGCGCTTGTACGGATGGGTCTTCGAGGTCAGCGCGAGCGACAGATACGTGCGGCCGTGGAAGGCGCCTTCGAAGCCGATCACCGCCTGCCGGCCGGTGTGGGCGCGCGCGAACTTGACCGCGTTTTCGACCGCCTCCGTGCCGGCGTTGAAGAAGGCGGCCTTGGTCGCACCGCCGATCGGCGTCCGTGCGAGCAACCGCTCGGCGAGCGAGGCGTAATTCTCGTACGGCACGACCGTGAAATCGGTGTGACTGAAATGGTCGAGCTGCTCCTGGGCAGCCTGGACGACCTGCGGGTGCGAATGACCGACGTTCAGGCAGCCGACCCCGCCGGCGAAGTCGATGAAGGTGTTCCCGTCGAGATCGGTGATCGTCGAGCCGTGGGCATCTGCGGCAACCACGGGGAAGGTGATCGCAAGGGGGGCGGCGACGCTCTTCGCCAGCCGGTCGAGCACCTCGCGCGAGCGGGGCCCCGGCACCTCGGTCTGCAGGCGGATGGTGCGCGTCGTGGCCATGGGGCCGAGCGTAGCGGAGGCGGCCGCTCATGACCCGGATCTGCCATTGCGGTGCTTGGCAAAAGCCCTCTACACTGGCGGCGGTGCCTGCCCCCAGCTGGCCCGTTGTCGTAGTAGTTCCCCAAGACTGGAAGGGCAAATTTTCATGCAAAACTCGCTCAAGCGCATCTGGGCGCTGCTTGGCGTGACCGCGGCCATCGGCGCTGTGGCCGCAACGTCCGCAGTTGCGTCACACAAGGCGGGGCCGACGATCGTCATCTGGACCGATGCGAATCGCGCCGCCTCCGTCACCAAGGTCGCGAACGCCTGGGCCGCGTCGAAGGGCGCAAATATCCAGGTCGTGACGAAGGACTTCGGCTCGATCGAGACGGCGCTCGGCACCGTCGCGTCCGCCGACGCGCCGGACGTCGTGGTGGCCGCACATGACTGGACCGGCCAGCTGGCCGCGAACGGCCTCGTGGAGCCCCTCTTCCCGAGCAAGACCGTCGCAGCGCAGTTCCCGCCGTACACGCTCGACGCGTTCTCGTACGGCACGGCCGTGAAGAAGCTGTACGGCATCCCGGTGCAGATCGAGAACATCGCGCTGCTCGTGAACACGAAGATCGCCAAGGTTCCGTCGACCTTCGCGCAGCTCGAGACCGAGGCGCTTGCCGCCAAGAAGAAGAACCACCTGTCCTTCGGCATCTGCGTCCAGCAGGGCTCGGGCGGTGACGCGTACCACATGTACCCGTTCTTCTCTGGCCTGGGTGGCTACGTCTTCGGCGTCAACAAGGCAGGGAACCTCAACCCGAAGGACGTCGGCGTCGCGAACCCGACGTTCCTCAAGAACTCGAAGCTGATCGACAAATGGAACAAGGAAGGCCTGATCAACTCGAAGACCGACTACTCGGTCTGCGACAGCGCGTTCACCAAGTCGCAGACGCCGTTCTGGATCACCGGCCCGTGGGCCGTCTCGGACATCCAGAAGGCGGGCGTGTCGTTCAAGGCCGTCCAGGTGCCCCCGATCGCCAAGGCGTCGGTGCCGTTCCTCGGCGTCAACGGCATGATGGTCACCAAGTTCGCAACGACCCACAACGTCGACGCGGCAGCGAAGGATCTCGTCGTGAACTACTTCTCGACGCCCTCCGCTCAGACGCAGCTCGCTGCTGCGGGTGGCCGCGCACCGGCGAACGTCAAGGCGAGGGCGACCGACCCGATCCTGGCCCAGTTCGGCAGGGCCGGCAAGGGCGGCGTGCCGATGCCGAACATCCCCCAGATGAGCAGTGTCTGGAGCGATCTCGGCCAGGCGTGGGTCCGCTCGACGAAGGGCGCAGGCGCAATGCCGGCCGCGCGCTCCTTCAAGGGCGCAGCCCGCGCGATCTCCTACAAGATCGGCTAGCCGGACAGCACGTAACGCCGGGTGGGCGCTTTCGAGCGCCCACCCGGCGTATTCTCACCTGACCCAGCCCCGTGAGCACCGCGACTACGCCCACCCTCTCCGTCGAGCCGCCGCCGTTCCGGCCAAGTCTGATCGCCCGGGGAATCGCGTTTTTCTCCGGCAGCGTGGGCTTCGCGATCAAGATCGCGCTCCTTTGCGCTTCGAACGCGCTCGCCGTCTGGGCGATCTACGTCCTGATCACCCACAGTCGCTGGCCGGCCGTCGTCGTGCTGACCGTGGCGACGGTCCTGATCGACCTGGTGTACCTCGCGCCGCGCCGCAAGACGCTGCCGTTGAAATTCCTGATCCCCGGGACCGTCTTCCTGATCGGGTTCCAGATCATCCCGATCCTCTTCACGATCAACGTCGCCCTCTCGAACTACTCGACCGGGCACATCCTCACCCAGGGCCAGGCGATCGCGGCGATCAAGATCAATTCGCTCTCACCGCCTGCAAACGGCCGTCAGTACGACATCGCTCCTGCCCGCGACTCGTCCGGGAAGCTCGTGCTGATCATGCACGACGAGACCGGCGGCAAGGTGTACGTCGGGACGCCGAAGGGGCTGACCGAGCTGCCCAAGGGCGACGTCAAGCTCGGCGCGACCGGCCAGCCGACCGCGGCCAAGGGCTACACGATCATCACTGGTGCGGAGCTCTTCACCCTCGACCAGCAGCTGCGCGACTTCAAGGTGCCGACGACGGGCGACGCGGCGATCCAGCCGCAGGGCACGGCAATCGCCGTCGAGCTGAAGCCGACCCTGCGCTACGACTCGAAGCGCAACGTCTTCATCCGGATCACCGACGGCACGGTGTTCCACGACAACGGGCTCGGTTCGTTCGTCTCCGGCCGTGAGGAGCTGGAGCCCGGCTGGAAGACGTATGTCGGCTTTCGCAACTTCAGCCAGATCATCCACAACCCGCTCGTCCGCAAGCCGTTTCTGACGATCTTCCTCTGGACGTTCGTCTTCGCGGCGTCGACGGTCTTTTTCTCCTTCGCGGTCGGCCTGTTCCTCGCGATCGCGCTCGACAAGCGCGGCCTGCGCTTTCAGCGGCTGTACCGCTCCGTGCTCGTCATCCCCTGGGCGATCCCCGGCTTCCTCTCACTGCTCGTCTGGGCGGGGCTCCTCAACGACGACTTCGGCGTTGTCAACAATCTGTTCGGCATTCACGTGCCGTGGTTGTTCGGCGGCAACGTCTTCTCCTGGCTGCCGTTCATCAGCTGGCCGCGGATCGCGGTCATCCTCGTCAGCGTGTGGCTGACGACTCCCTACTTCTTCCTGGTCTCGATGGGCTCGCTGCAGTCGATCCCGAGCGAGCTCACAGAGGCCGCGCGCGTCGACGGCGGCGGTGCGTGGCAGGTCTTCCGCCGCGTGACGCTGCCGCTGCTTCTCGTCGCCGTCGCTCCGCTGATGATCGCGTCGTTCGCCTTCAACTTCAACAACTTCAACAACGTGTACCTGCTGACCGGCGGCGGGCCGTACAACGGCGCCTCCTCGATCGCGGGCAACACGGACATCCTGATCAGCTACACCTACAAGCTGGCAATCGCCTCCGGAAAGGGATCCGACTATGGCCTGGCAAGTGCGGTCGCGATCATCATCTTCATCCTCGTCGCCGGCATCTCGGCGATCTCGTTCTGGAAGACCAAGTCATTGGAGAACGTGAGATGAGCACGACAGAGTTGGCACCGACCACCGTGCCGGTGGCGAAGGCCGCCGTGAAACGACCGCGCACGCGGCTGAAGTTCAAGGACACCTGGTGGCGGCATCTCGTCGGGGTGATCGCGATCTGCGCGGCGCTCTTCCCCGTCGTCTACATCGTCTCGTCGGCGTTCAACGCCAACAACTCGCTGCAGAGCGCGCAGGTGATTCCCTCGCAGGTGACGCTGCACAACTTCGGGAGCCTGCTGCACAACACCGTCAAGGGCAACACCGGCGCCAAGCAGGACGCGCCGTATCTGAGCTGGTTCCTCAACTCGATGCTGATCGCGCTGGCGACCGCCATCGCGACCACCGTGCTCGGCGCGCTCGCAGCGTACGCGTTCAGCCGCTTCCGCTTCAGAGGGCGGCGTGGCGGCATGCTGGGGCTACTGCTGATCCAGATGTTCCCGTCGTTCGTGGCGGTCGCTGCGATCTACCTGATCATCCTGAACGTCGGCGAGGTCTTCCCACAGATCGGTCTCGACAAGCAGGCCGCGGTGGTGATCGTCTACCTCGGCGGCGCGCTCGGTGTGCAGGCGTGGCTGATGAAGGGCTACTTCGACACGATCCCGACGGAGCTCGACGAGTCGGCGAAGGTCGACGGCGCAACCGCGGCGCAGATCTTCTGGGGCGTCGTCTTACCGCTCGCCGCGCCGGTGCTCGCCGTCGTCGCACTGATCTCGTTCGTCTTCACGCTGAACGAGTTCATCATTGCCTCCGCGATCCTGCAGACGACGAGCCACAAGACGTTGCCGGTCGGCATGCAGCTCTTCATCAGCGGCTCCTATGACAAGGTCTGGGGGCCGTTCACAGCCGGCGCGCTGCTCGCGGCGATCCCCGTCACGGCGCTCTTCCTGCTCCTGCAGCCGTTCATCGTCAGTGGGCTCACTGCGGGCTCCGTCAAGGGATGAGCATGCAAGAGCAACAGGTGGCTGCGCTGCTCGACGAGCCGCATCACGACGGCTCGGACCTCTACGTGGTCCAGCGTCCGTCGAAGCTTGGCGACGAGGCCGTGGTGCGGCTTCGGCTGCCGCGCGCGACGAGCGCCGATCGGGTCGTCCTCCGCTACGAGCGGGACGGCGAGCCTCGCAACGCGGAGGCCTTCGTCGACGAGGAGACCGACACCGACATCTGGTGGCGTGCCTCGTTCCCGGTCGCGAACCCGATCTCTCGCTATCGCTGGCTCCTCGCCGGCGGCGACGCGGGCTATGCCTGGGTGAACGCGCTCGGCCAGACCTCGCACGAGGTGGCGGACGCCGACGACTTCGTGATGACCGTCGCCGCCTGGTCGGGGCCGGACTGGCACCTCGGATCCGTCGCGTACGAGATCTTCCCGGACCGCTTTGCCTCCTCGGGGCTCGACGTCACAGCGCCCGACTGGCTGGTCCGGCGGGACTGGAACGACCTGCCGACGGGCCGCGGCCGCCCCACACCGTTCGAGCTCTACGGCGGCGACCTGCGCGGCATCGAACAGCATCTCGACCACATCCAGTCGCTCGGCGCGAATCTCATCTACTTGACGCCGTTCTTCCCGGCCGGGTCGACGCATCGCTACGACGCGACGACCTTCGCCCAGGTCGATCCGCTGCTCGGCGGCGACGCGGCACTGGAGTCGCTCGCGGGCGCTGCACATGAGCGCGGGATTCGCATCGTCGGAGACATCACGCCGAACCACACCGGCGACAAGCACGAGTGGTTCCAGGCGGCATTGCGCGGCAGCGAGCCGGAGCGCGACTTCTACTACTTCGACGACTCGATTCCCGGCGGCTACGAGTCGTGGCTCGGTCATCGCTCGCTGCCGAAGCTCAACTGGCAGAGCCCCGAGCTGCACGAGCGGTTCGCAGGTGTCCTGCGGCGATACATCGACCTCGGGCTCGACGGCTGGCGCGTCGACGTCGCGAACATGACCGGCCGCTACCGCGACGTCGACCTCAACCGCGACGTCTCCACCTGGATGCGCGCGCAGGTCGGCGACCATCTGCTGATCGCCGAGCACGGTCACGACTTCCGCCCCGACCTGGCGGTGCGGGGCTGGCACGGAGTGATGAACTACTCGGGCTTCATGCGCCCCCTCTGGACGTGGCTGCTGCGCGACGATCCGGATCCCGAGCAGCAGAAGCAGTTCTGGGGCATCCCGGTCGGCGTCCCGCAGCTCGACGGCCCAGCCGTGGTGGCGGCAATGCGCCGGTTCCGCGCCGGCGTGCCCTGGGAGGCTGCGTTGCACTCGTGGAACCTGCTCGACAGCCACGATGTCGCCCGCTTCAGGACGATCGCCGGCACGCCTGAGCGGCACCTAGTCGGCATCGGTTTGCAGATGACCACGCCCGGCGTGCCGATGCTGTTCGCCGGCGACGAGCTCGGGCTCGAAGGCGCCTGGGGCGAGGACGCACGCCGCACGATGCCGTGGGGCTCAGAGGAGACCTGGGACCGCACGTTCATGGCAGAGCTGCGCGCCCTGATCGCGCTGCGCCGATCGAGCGAGGCACTGGCACGCGGCGGCATCCGCTACGTACACGTCTCGGCCGACGCGATCGCCTTCCTGCGCGAGACACGGACGGAGCGGCTGCTCGTGCTGGCGGCGCGCGCGAGCCACGCGCCGATCACGACTCCTTTCTCGTCACTCGAAACGCTGTACGGCGAGGACGCTTCGAACGGCATCCTTCCCGCCGACGGCCCCGCATTCCATACCTGGAGGATCCATGGCTGACGTCGCGTTCAACGACGTGGACAAGATCTACGACAACGGCGTGCAGGCCGTCTTCGGCCTCACCCTCGACATCCACGACGCGGAGTTCCTGGTCCTCGTCGGGCCGTCGGGCTGCGGCAAGACGACCGCGCTGCGCATGGTCGCGGGACTCGAAGAGATCTCGGCGGGAACGCTGTCGATCGGTGGCCGCGTGGTCAACGAGCTGTCGCCGAAGGAACGCGACATCGCAATGGTCTTCCAGAACTATGCGCTGTACCCGCACCTGAGCGTGGCGGAGAACATCGCCTTCGGACTGCGCCTGCGCAAAGAGGCGAAGGCCGTGATCAACGAACGCGTCGCCTGGGCGGCGAAGCTCCTCGACCTGGCGCCCTACCTCGACCGCAAGCCGAAGGAGCTCTCGGGCGGACAACGGCAGCGGGTGGCGATGGGTCGCGCGATCGTGCGCAAGCCACAGGTCTTCCTGATGGACGAGCCGCTGTCGAACCTCGACGCGAAGCTCCGCGTCCAGATGCGAGCCGACATCGCCCACCTGCAGCGAGAGCTGCAAACGACGACCGTCTACGTCACACACGACCAGGTCGAGGCGATGACGATGGGTGACCGCGTCGCTGTGATGGCCAGCGGCATCCTGCAGCAGGTCGACGCGCCGCAGCGGCTGTACGACCGGCCCGAGAACCTGTTCGTCGCGGGCTTCATCGGGACGCCGCCGATGAACCTCCTCGAGGCGACCGCGACGGTCAACGGCGGCGTGTCCGTCAACCTCGGCGGCAACGTGCTGCCGATCGCCCCCGAGGCGCTCGAGCAATACCCACGACTGCGGGAGTACGACGGCCGGCCGGTGATCGTCGGACTGCGCGCGGGCGACCTGCACCCGGCCCAGGGCCGCGACGATCTGCCGCAGATCCACGCCACGGTCGAGATCGTCGAGTCGCTCGGCGGTGAGTCGATGGCGTATTTCAAGGTCGACGCCAGGCACATCAAGAGCGAGGCCGCCGAAGAGGAGGAGATCCTCGAGAGCGAGACTGAAGAGACCGTCGTCGGTTCACGCCCGAACCTCGTCGCCTCGTTCCCACCGCACGTGCAACTGAAGCTTCGCGACGAGGTTCCGATCGCGGTGGACACGAAGAACCTGCACTTCTTTGATGAAGCTTCCGGCGCTCCACTTCGCTAGCTGGGGCGCAATCGCTCTCGCGATTGCGCTCGTCAGCGGAGCAGGAGCAACCAGCGTCGGCGGACCGCCAACAGGCTCAGCTCTGGCAGCGCTTTCGCAACCGCCGACGCAAAGCTCCTTGGCCTCGCAAAGGATCTACTTCGTCCTGCCGGACCGGTATGCGAACGGCGACACGGCCAACGACACCGGTGGCCTGACCGGGCCGACGGGTGTCACGGGCTTCGACCCGTCGAGCACGGGGTACTACCACGGGGGCGACCTCAAGGGCCTCACCGCGCACCTGCAGCGGATCAAGGACCTCGGCTTCACCGCGATCTGGGTGACGCCGGTGCTGAAGCAGGACCCGGTCGAGAACGGCAGCGCCGCGTACCACGGCTACTGGGGGCTCGACTTCACGACGGTCGACCCGCATCTCGGCACCGACCAGGACTTCACGAACTTCGTCACCTCGGCGCATGGTCTCGGCCTCAAGGTCTATCTCGACGTCGTCGTGAACCACACAGCCGACGTGATTCAGTTGACCAACGGATCCTCCTACAGCGAAGTTCCCTACCGTGACTGCCACGGCAAGCGCTTCAACCCGGCGAATTACGTCACCTCGAAGCACTTCCCCTGCCTCAAGGCCTCGACGATGCCCGAGGTGCCGCTGCTCCTGAAAGCGGACAGCCATCTGAAGAAACCGGACTGGCTGAACAACCCGCTCAACTACCACGACCGCGGCAACATCGACTTCAGCTCGTGCAGCCAGCAGTGCTTCGAGCAGGGCGACTTCTTCGGGCTCGACGACCTGTTCACGGAGAAGCCGAACGTGATGAACGGGCTCGCGCAGATCTACTCGTCGTGGATCACGCGCTTCCATGTAGACGGCTTTCGCGTCGACACCGCCAAGCACGTGAACGCCGCGTTCTTCAAGCTCTGGGTGCCGAAGGTCCGCGCGGCCGCACGGGCCGCCGGGATAGCCGACTTCCCGATCTTCGGCGAGGTGACGCTGAACGATGCCGTCGACCTCTCCGCCTTCGTCCGCGACCGCGGACTGCCCCAGGTCCTCGACTTCCCGTTCCAGCAGGTTGCAACTGCCTACGCGTCAGGCGCTTCCGGCGCGAAGGGCCTCGGCTTCCGGCTCCAGGACGACGACTACTTCCGCACGCCGAACGGCATCGATCCGGCCTTCCCGACCTTTCTGGGCAACCACGACATGGGCCGCGGGGCGCAGCAGATCCTCTCGCAGGCGCCGGGGCTGGCCGGCAGCGCGCTCGTCCAGCACGTGCTGCTCGGCTACGACCTGCTCTACCTCCTCCGCGGTGCGCCCACGCTGCTCTACGGCGATGAGGTGGGAATGATCGGATCGGGCGGCGACCAGGCCGCGCGCGAGGACATGTTCCCGACGCAGGTGAGCGACTGGCAGACCGAGGCGCGCGTCGGCGGGCCGCCGATCGGGAAGGGCTCGTCGTTCGACGTCACCGACAACCCGATCGAAGCGCAGCTGAAACAGCTCTCGGCGGTTCGCGACGCATACCCCACGCTCGCGACCGGCGCTTCGGTCGTTCGCTACGCGAATGATGCTGTGCTCGTCGTGTCACGGATCGACTTCGCCACCGGTCATGAGGTCGTCACCGCGTTCAACAACGGCCCCGCCGCCAAGGTGACGGTGCCGGTCGCGACGCCGAACGCCACCTGGCAGGTCGCGTTCGGCGGCGGCACGGCCACCGCGGCCGGCGCGAACCTCTCGCTGACGATCCCGGCCGTGTCCGCCCTCGTCGCGGTGCCGGGGGCAGCCATACCGAAGGCGCCGCCGCCGACGCCGAAACTGAAGGAATCCGCCGACCCACTCACCTCATACGACTTGCTCGCAGCAACCGTTCCCGGCGACCCGGTGAGCGTGACGTTCGCGCTCCGCCGCAGAGGCGGCTCGTGGCAGCGGCTGGCGATCGACGACTCCGCTCCGTATCGGGCATTCGTCGATCCAAGTCGTTACGCAAAGCACGAGCGGCTCGACGCGGTCGCAGTTGCGCGCGGCCTCGACGGGACCGTGTCCGTGTCGCCGGTGGCGACATTCACGGCGAACGGGTAGACCGGTTCGCTAGCCTCCTCGCGGTCTTGAACACGATCACACCGACGACAGGCGATCGCGCGACCTGGTGGTCGCAGGCAGGCGAAGGCGACGACGTGCTCATCGCCTACTTCAGCATGGAGTTCGGCGTCGATGCGAACCTGCCGATCTACTCGGGCGGGCTCGGCGTCCTAGCGGGCGACCACCTGAAGGCCGCGGCGGAGCTCGGGCTGCCGCTCGTCGGCGTCGGGCTGCTCTACCGCGGGGGATACTTCACCCAGGGGCTGAGCCCGGAGGGTCGCCAGACCGAGACGTATGCGGCCATCGACCCGGAAGCCCTCGGCCTGCACCGCGAGCCGGTGACCGTCGAGGTCGAGCTCTCGGGCGAGCAGGTGACTGCGGCCGTGTGGCGATACGACGTCGGTTCGGTTCCCCTCTACCTGCTCGACGTCGACTTGCTCACCGATGCGCTCTACTCCGGCGACCGTGAGCACCGCATCCGCCAGGAGCTGCTGCTCGGCGTCGGAGGCGTGCGTGCGCTCGCTGCACTCGGGCTCGAGCCCACCGTCTTCCACGTGAACGAAGGTCATTCGGCGTTCCTCGCGATCGAGCGGGCGCGGATCCTCGTCAGCCACGGCGTGGCGGCCGACGACGCGCTCGAGCACATCCGCCGCTCGACGGTGTTCACGACTCACACGCCGGTCCCCGCGGGCAACGAGGTGTTCGACGACGAGCTGGTCCTCCGCTACGTCGGCGACCTCGCGGCGGCTGCCGGCATCTCCGACGAGACTCTGCTCGCGCTCGGTCGAAGCGACGGCGCCGACGGATTCGGCCTGACTCCGCTCGCGCTACGCCTCTCCGCATTCGCAAACGGCGTCTCCGAGCTGCACGGCGAAGTCGCCCGTGAGATGTGGGCTGGGCTCTGGCCCGGCCAGGAGCCACCGATCGGCTACGTCACGAACGGGGTGCACCTCGGCACGTGGCTCGCCCCCGAGCTCGACGAGCTCTTGCGCTCGGTCGGCGTGCGCCCCGAGGCGCCGCCGGCACTCGGCGGGTGGGATGCCGTGCACGACCTCGACCCGGAGGCGCTTTGGCAAACGCACCTGCTCCTCAAAGAGCGGCTGGCGACGCTGACCGGCCTCGACACAACCCGACTCACCATCGGTTTCGCCCGGCGCTTCGCCACCTACAAGCGCGCGGGACTGGTGTTCACCGACCTCGAGCGTCTGCTCGCGCTACCGGTTCAGCTCGTCGTCGCCGGAAAGGCGCATCCGCAGGACGCTCCGGGAAAGGACGTCATGCAGCGGATCGTCGAGCTGGCGCGCGATCCGGCCGCCGCCGGTCAGGTCGTGTTCCTGGAGAACTACAACATCAAGCTCGCACAGTCGATCATCCCCGGCTGCGACATCTGGCTGAACACTCCACGCAGGCCGTACGAGGCCTCGGGAACGAGCGGCATGAAAGCGGCGGTGAACGGCGTGCCCAACCTCTCCGTCCTCGACGGCTGGTGGGCCGAGGCCTACGACCCGTCCGTCGGCTGGGCGCTCGCCGGCTCGTCCGACGAGGCAGATGCTGCCGAGCTCTTCCGGCTGCTCGAGGAAGACGTCGTGCCGCGTTTTGCGGACCGCGGTGCCTGGGTGGGCCTCATGCAGCGGTCGATCGCCCGCCTTGCGCCCGTCTACTCGATGCAACGGGCCGTGATCGAGTACGCCGAGCGCTACTACCTGCCGGCCTCGCGCGAGCGCGCCGGCAGGTAGCCGGGCCCAGCGCCTAGGCGCTTTCCGTCGGCTGCGGCGCATCTCCCAGCCGCTCGAGCAGCTCCTGGACGTTCTTCAGCTCGCCCTCGAGGTGCTCGCGATAGGACTGCAGCCGCTCGACCCACTGCTCCCGGTTCGGGTAGCCGCGACGGCCGCGGTGGTGGTGTCCTCCACACATGTACGCTCACCTCCTCTCGTTCACTTCCGATAATAGTTATCCGATGATAACCAAAGAGCAGGAGCTGGCGCAGCTCCGCCAGTCCCTCCGGCGCGTGCTGCGCGGGCTTTGGGCGCGGAGACGCCCGACGGCAGAGCTGCTGGCGCTCGTCGACGGCGAGCCCCCACTCGGCCGGCGGCATGTGGCGCTGCTCGCGCACATCGGGAGCGAAGGCGAGCAAACGGTCTCCGAGGCCGCGGCGGCGCTCGGGCTCTCGCTGCCCGCCGTGAGCAAGCTGACACGCGAGCTGGAAGATCACCGCCTGATCGAGCGGAGCGAGGACCCTGCCGACCGGCGTCGCACCGTCATCCGCCTGCACGAGGCAACGGCGCAGGCAGTCCGCCGCTGGCTCGAGCAGCGCAGCAAGCCGCTCGAGCAGACTCTCGCGGCACTCGACGCGAACGAGCGTGCTGCCTTCCTCAAGGGGCTCAACGCGCTCGGCGACGCCCTGCGGGACGAAGCAGGCCCGTGCTCGCCGCGCCGCGGCCGGACGAGACGCCGTTGACCTCGCCGGTCAATCGGGCGAGACTCGCGCGTACCAAACTCGAGAACTGGGGGGAACCATGATCAGGGGACGGACCGCGGCGTTGCTCGTACCGCTCGTGCTGCTGCTGGCGCTCGCCCTCGGACCGTCCGCGGCCACGCAACCGTCGTCCGTCACGCTCGCCGGCGACTTTCAGAGCGAGCTCGGCTGCGGCGGCGACTGGGACCCCACGTGCGCGAAGACCGACCTCGCCCCGACCGACGGCGTGTTCGCCGCGACGTTCGCCCCTCCCGCAGGAAACTACGAGTACAAGGCAGCGCTCGACCACTCGTGGGACGTCAGCTACGGCGCCCACACGGGTGGCGACAACATCAAGCTCGCAGCCCCCGGAGGCGACGTCTTCTTCGCGTTCGACCCGGTGACCCACTGGGTCGCGGACTCCGTCAACGCGAAGATCGTCACGGCCGCGGGCAGTTTCCAGAGCGAGCTCGGCTGCTCGGGGGACTGGGATCCCGCCTGCCTGCGCTCGTGGCTCGAGGACCCCGACGGGGACGGCGTCTACACGATGTCGACCCGCGCGCTGCCGGTGGGCTCGTATGAGGTGAAGGCGACGATCGGTCGAAGCTGGAACGAGAACTACGGCGCGGGCGGCGTCCCCGGCGGCCCAAACATCCAGTTCCAGGTCACCGCCGCGAACCAGCTCGTGCTGTTCTCCTTCGACTCCGCGACGCACACACTGACCGTGCAGGCAGGCCACGCGCCGGACAACAACGTCGAGTGGGACGGGCTCCGCTTCGACTCGCGCGACACGCTCTACCGGACGCCGCAGGGAGCAGTCCCCGCGGGGACACCGGTCACGATCCGCTTCCGCACCTTCCACAACGACGTCACCGGCGTCACGCTGCGCGACTACAGCGCCGCGCAGGCAGCCGAGCAGCTGATCCACATGACGCGGGTTGCGAGCGGTGTCTCTTGCTACCAGGCTTCGCTGGCCGGCGACAGCTGCGACTTCTGGCAGGCGACGCTGGGCGACCAGCAACCCGATATTCACTGGTACCGCTTCATCGTCGCCGACGGGTCGAGCACGGCCTACTACGCCGATGACACCGGCGCGCTCGACGGAGGCCTCGGCAAGCCGACGTCGACGCTGGTCGACAACAGCTGGGCATTGACCGTCTACAACCCGAGCTTCACCGTGCCCGGGTGGGCCAAGGACGCCGTCGTCTACCAGATCTTCCCCGACCGCTTCCGAAACGGTGACCCCAAGAACGACCCGAAGACGGGCGACGTCCTCTACGGCACCGCTGCCGTCAAGCTGCCGTGGAGCTCACTCCCGGAGGGCTACTGCCACAACTACGACACACCGTGCCCGCCGCGTGCGGGCTTCTCCGGTTACCACGCCGGCGACCGCGAAGGCCCGAACGGCCGCGACTTCTTCGGTGGCGATCTCAAGGGAATCCGCCAGTCGCTCGTGCAGATCCACGACCGCGGCTTCAACACGCTCTATCTGAACCCGATCTTCTGGTCGAAGTCCAATCACGGCTACGACACGGCCGACTACAAGACGATCAACCCGTACTTCGGCACCCTGAAGGACTTCCAGCTGCTCGTGCAGCAGGCGCACGGGCTCGGGATGCACATCATCCTCGACGGCGTGTTCAACCACATGTCGTCCGACTCGCCGTTCTTCGACCGGTACCACCATTACGCGACGACGGGCGCGTGCGAATCGGCCTCCTCGCCGTACCGAGACTGGTTCGTGTTCACGAACACGAACGTGCCCTGCACGACCGGTGACTACTCGGGCTGGTTCAACTTCGACACGATCCCGGTCCTGAACAAGTCGAACGCGTCCGTCAAGGATTACTTCGTCAACGCGCCCGACAGTGTCACGCGCTACTGGCTCAATCAGGGCGCCGACGGCTGGCGGCTCGACGTGATGGGAGACCCGAGCTTCCCGGCCGACTACTGGACCCAGTTCCGGCAGGTCGTCAAGCAGACGGATCCGAATGCATTGATCGTCGGCGAGCTATGGCCGAAGGACACGACGACGCTCATGTTCCTGACGGGCGACCGCGCGGACTCGACGATGAACTACCGCGACCGCGACGCGATCCTCGGGTTCCTGACCACGCACCCGTTCGACGGGAAGGGCCTGGGCGACTCCGGCCGCGTGCTCGCACCGTCGGAGTTCCTGTCGCGTCTCGTCTCGCAGCAGGAGGACTACGCGAAGCCGGCCTATTCCGTGCTGATGAACCTGATCGACTCCCATGACACGACCCGCGCGCTGTGGACGCTGTCGGCGGGCGCCGACAACAGCCCGGCGGCGAAGGCTGCCGACCTCGCCAACGGGAAGCTCCGCCTCCGGCTCGCGTCGCTCGTTCAGTACACGCTGGCAGGCATGCCGACCGTCTACTACGGCGACGAGGTCGGCGTCACCGGCGGGGACGATCCGGACAACCGTCGCACCTATCCGTGGCCGCAGGAAGGCGGCCACCCGGACACGGCCCTGGCCGCCCATTACGCGGCCCTTGGTGCCTTGCGGGCGGCGACACCGGTGCTGCGTGACGGCTCGCTCGTGCCGCTCCAGGCCGACGACGCGAACGGCACGGTCGCCTACGGGCGCAAGGACGGCACGCAGGCCGCCGTCGTCGCGATCGACAAGGGCGCGGCCGCACAGACCGTTGCCATCCCGACCGCGGGCTTCGTCCCCGATGGGACAGCGTTCAGCGCCGCCTACGGCGTCGGGAACGGGGCAGGGGCGACGTACACGACGAGCGGCGGCGAATTGCAGGTGCCGCTGGCAGCCCTCTCGGGTCTGATCCTCGTCACCAGCCAGATCGACCTGACGCCGCCGGCGGCACCGAGCGTGTCGCTGACCGGTGACGGCGACGGCACCGCCCAGCTGGCGTGGGGCAGCGTCGCCGGCGCGGCCGCGTACGAGATCCTCCGCAGCCCCGTCAGGGGTGGCGGCTACGTGGAGGCCGGCACCGTCGCAGGAACGTCGTTCTCCGACTCGGGCCTGCCGAACGGCGTGCCCGCGTACTACGTCGTTGAAGCGATCGACGCCGCCGGCAACGCGAGCGCGCCGTCGAACGAGGTGCAGGCGCTGCCGCACCTGACGATCGGCTGGAGCAACCTGCAGTGGCCGCCGAGCGGCGAGTTCACGCTCTCGGTCTACGGGGGACTGACGGCCTACGGGCAGGTTTGGATCGACGGGTGGACGAACCGGCCCGGACCGACCCCGACGCTGCAGGCACAGCTCGGCTACGGCGCTCCGGGAAGCGACCCGTCGGCGGGGTGGACGTGGGTGGACGCGGCCTTCAACGTCGATGCGGGCTCGAACGACGAGTTCGTCGCCACGATCAACCCGCAACAGGCAGGGACGTATGCCTACACGTTCCGCTACACGACGACGGGCGGCCGCGACTGGACCTATGCCCCGGAACGCGGCACGCTGATCGTCGACCCGAGCGGGGACACGACGCCTCCGCCGGTCCCGGCGAACCTGCACGTCACCTCGTTCAGCCCGGCGTCG
Organism: Gaiellaceae bacterium; assembly: GCA_036271075.1. GTDB lineage: Bacteria > Actinomycetota > Thermoleophilia > Gaiellales > Gaiellaceae > PALSA-600. Next base: position 39,234 of record DATBBH010000007.1, read on the forward strand.
ATCGCGCTTGCGTGGGATGCCGTTGCCGCTCCGGACGAGTACGGCTACGACGTGCTGCGTGCCACGAACGCCGGTGGGCCGTACACGACGCTCGCCCTCGTCACCGGCACGTCATACGTCGACGACACCGTGTCGCAGGGACAGACGTACTGGTACGTCGTCCGCTCCGTCGACACGTCGGCGAACCGTTCGGCGAACTCGTCCGAGATCTCACAGCTCGCCGACCTGCGGACGATGACGATCACGTTCAACGTCACCGTGCCGGCCACGACCGACGCGACCGGCAGGTCGGTGCACATCGCCGGCACCCTGGCCGCGCTCGGCGGCTCCGACTGGGATCCGACCGTAGGGACGATGACCCGCGTCGACGCGACCCATTGGACAATCACCTTGACGGGCAAGGAGGCGACGGCTCTCCAGTACAAGTACGTGCTCGGCGACTGGAACTACGTCGAGAAAGGGCCGAGCCCGAGCTGCGCAGAGCTCAACAACCGGGCGGTCACCATGACCTACGGGCCGGGCGGCACACAGACGGTGAACGACAACGTCGACAACTGGCGCAACGTCGCGCCCTGCGGCAACTGACGGACGCAAGGCTCCGTAGAATCGCCCCGTGGTTCTCTCCGATCGCACGATCGAGCGGTTCATCGGCGAAGGCCGGATCAAGATCGATCCGTATGAGCCGTCGCTGCTGCAGCCGTCGAGCGTGGACGTGCGAGTCGACCGCTATTTCCGCGTCTTCCACAACGCGCGGTATCCGTTCATCGACGTGAAGCAACCACAGGAGACACTCACCGAAGCCGTGGAGATCGGGGACGACGATCCCTTCATCCTGCATCCCGGCGAGTTCGTGCTCGGCTCGACGCTGGAGCGCATCGCGCTCCCGGACGACCTTGTGGCCCGGTTGGAAGGGAAGAGCAGTTTGGGCCGTCTGGGCCTCTTGATCCATTCGACTGCCGGGTTCATCGACCCGGGCTGGGACGGTCACGTGACGCTCGAGCTCTCGAACGTCGCGAACCTGCCGATCACGATCTACCACGCGATGAAGATCGGCCAGATCTCGTTCATGCAGATGACCGAGCCGGCGGCGTCGCCGTACGGCAGCACGTCGCTCGGGTCGAAGTACCAGGGCCAGCGCGGCCCCACACCGTCCCGCTACTGGCAGAACTTCCCGCAATGAAGGTCCTGGTCACCGGCGGGACGGGGTTCATCGGGATGCGGATCGTCCACGCCTTGCGCGCGCACGACCGGGACGTGCGCGTGCTCGTCCGCAGGCCGGAGCGCGCGGCACGCGTCGCCGCCTGGAAGCCCGAGCTCGCGACGGGAGACGTCACCGACGCCGGCAGCCTGAAGGCGGCGCTCGACGGCTGCACGCACGTCATCCACCTCGTCTCGATCATCAAGGGCAGCCGCGACGATTTCGAGCGAATCATGATCCACGGGACGAACGACCTGATCGCCGCGGCGCAAGAGCAGGGGGTCGAGCGCTTCGTGCTGATGAGCTCCCTCGGCGTCGATCCGGTCTCGAAGGACGTCGTGCCGTACTACGGCGCCAAGTGGGCGATGGAGCAGGCCGTCGCGGCCTCAGGGCTACCGCACACGATCTTCCGGCCGAGCTTCGTCTTCGGCCAGGGCGGCGCGCTGCCCACGTTCATCTCGCAAGTGCGTCTCTTGCCGGTCGTGACCGTGATCGGCTCGGGTCGGCAACGTCTCCAGCCGATCTGGGTCGACGACGTCGCCGAGTACTTCGCGCGCTCGCTCGAGGTGCCCGAGGCCTTGAACCGCACCTTCGAGCTCGGAGGGCCCGACGTCGTCGACTGGGACGGGCTCTACCTGGCGATCGCGAAGGCGATCGGCAAGAAGCGGCGCCTGGCCCACATCCCGATCGGCCTCGCCCGCGCCGGAGCGCGGGCCACGCAGTGGCTGCCCGGCGCGCCCGTGACGACGGATCAGATCGCGATGATCGAGGCAGGCGACAACATCGCGTCGAACAACGATGCGGTCGAGACCTTCAAGCTGCCACTCGTCGCGCTCGAAGAGCAGCTCCGCCGCGTCGCCTGAGCTTCAAACCGCAACGAAGGCTGCCGCGACCGCCTCGTCGATCTGCCTGGGAACAGGAACCACGCACGCCTCGGGGCCGACCGCCCCCGTGGCGATTGCCTCGAGGCAGCGCGCCTGCAGCGCGAAGCCGAGATCCATCGACTCGATCGAGTTCCCGAGCGGGCGGTCGCCGGCGAGATTCACCATGTGCCCAGCCGCGAGCACGGTGACCCGACCGCCCGACGCAGCCTCGATTCCCGCGGCGTCGATCTCCCACGGAAAGTGGCCGGCGTTCGCCAGGATTGCGCCGTCTCTCAAGAGCGCGACGTCCGCGGCGGTGACGACGCCCTGCGCGCCCGTGACGGTGATGACGACGTCGGCGGTGCGCAGCGCCTCTTCGCGGTCCGGCACCAGGTAGCCGTCGAGCAGCGCCTGCAGGCGCGCAACGGGATCACGCTCGACGACCGAGACGATCGCGTACGCGTTGCGGAAGTTCGCCGCGACGCCTCTGCCGCAGGCGCCGTAGCCGAAGACCGTCACGCGCTTCCCGTTCGTCGACAGGTTGGTGAGGCGCATGAACGACTCGAGCACGCTCTGGCCGACCGCATGTTCGTTCTCGGCGAACTGCTTGATCGGGCTCTCGTTGATCACGAGCACCGGCAGACCGATCCGATCGCGCAGCGGCTCGAGGCGGATGCGGCCGGACGTCGTCTCCTCGGTGCCGCCGCGCAACTTCTCGTACGGCTCCTCGACCCAGCGGGCAAAGAGGTCACCACCGTTGTCGAGGAACAGGTCGGGCTGAGCGCGGACGACCTCCCAGAGAAATCCGTCGTGCTCGCCGGGATCGCTCGTCGGCCCGCCGACGATCACCACAGAGTGAGCGGCAAGATAGTCGCAGGGCTCCTGCTGGGTCGTGTTGAGGTTCCCGGTCGAGACGAGCTCGGCACCACCGCGCTGCAGCGTCAGGAGCAGGGCGACGGTCTTCGGCTCGAGATGGATGCCGGTTCCGATCGTGAGGCCCGCGAACGGCTGCATCTGGTCGAACTCGTCGCCGATCGCGGCGAGCAGGCGGCACCGCTCGATCACCCATTCGATCCGGTTCACGAATCGATCTTGCCCGAAAGAAAAGGGCCGCCCCGAAGGACGGCCCTCAACCGGTTACCAGCTTGGACTTCGTAGAGGCGCTTCCGGCCGAGTAAGGCGGCGCGTTAACGCGAGTCCCCCACGCTGGCTAGGCGATTCCCCGTCAGGTCCCGGGGACACGCCTCTACGAGCTGGTACCTCCACTGCCCGTACTTGAAGTCTCCAACGCCGGACCACCTCCTTTCCGCGGTTAGTCGGAAATCTACCGGACCGGTCAGGACGGACGTCGTCGCTCCGCCTCGACGGCTTCCCGGACCCAGCAGCCGGCCAGGTGGTCGTTGACGACCCCGCAGGCCTGCATGGCGGCGTAGACCGTCGTCGGGCCGACGAACCGGAAGCCGGCGCGCTTCAACCGCTTGGAGAGGGCCGCCGACTCCGGGGTCGACGCCTGCCAGTCCTCATGGCTCTGCGGCACTTCGTGCTGCTCGGGCGCAGACGACCAGAAGAGCTCGGGCAAGGGCTCCGTCTCGCGCAGGGCGACCGTCGCCCGGGCATTTGCGATCGCGGCCTCGATCTTGCCGCGATGGCGAACGATCGAGACGTCGGCCAGGAGGCGCGCGACGTCGCGCTCGCCGAATGCGGCGACCCGTTCGGGCTCGAAGCCCGCGAAGGCGGCGCGGAAGCCCTCGCGCTTGCGCAAGATCGTCAGCCACGACAGGCCCGACTGGAAGCCTTCGAGGCAGAGCCGCTCGTAGAGGCCGCGCTCGTCGCGGACCGGGCGGCCCCACTCCTCGTCGTGGTAGGCGTTGTACCGCTCGTCGGTCGTCTCCCAGCAGCGTTTTATGCGACTTCCACCTTCACAACCCCGTCCTCGACCACCACCGGGTAGGTCGCGACCGGCTCGTAGGCGGGCAACGAGAGCGGCGAGCCCGTCTCCAGGTCGAACGCCGAGCCGTGTCGCGGGCAGATGACCCGGCAGAGATCCTCGTCCCACTCGCCCTCGCACAACGGCCCGTCGTCGTGCGAACAACGATCCTCGAGCGCGTAGAGCTTGCCGTTGCAGTTGTAGACGCCGATGGACGTCCAGCCGAGCGTGACGATCTTGGCGGAGCCCGAGCCGAACTCCCCGAGCGGCGCGACGTCGATCTTCGCCACTAGTCGAACTGCAGGTCGTCGCCGAGGTTCTGCCACTCCGCCGGGAGGGGCGTTCCCTTGGCCTTGTGCAGCGCGACCTTGAGCACGCCGAGCCCGAGGATCGCGCACTTGAGCCGGATCGGCGTCAACGGAATGCCGATCTCCTCGAGCAGCTCCTCCTTCGGCAGCGCCGCAACGTCCGTGGCCTTGCGGCCTTTCACGAGCTCGGTGAGCATCGACGTCGCCGCCTGCGAGATCGCGCAACCGCGCCCGTCGAAGCCGACGGAATCGATCGTCTCGCCGTCCTCGCCGAACTTGACGGTGATCGTCACCTCGTCGCCGCAGAGCGGATTCTGTCCCTCCGCCTGCGCGTCCGGATGCTCGTGCAGCCCATGGCCACGCGGCGACTTGTAGTGGTCCAGGATCACCTCGCGATACATCTGTTCGAGCTCAGACACCGAACGTCTCTTTCACCTTGAGCAGCCCCGCGACGAGCCGATCGACGTCATCTTCGATCGAGTAGAGGTAGAAGCTCGCGCGGGTGGTGGCGGCGACGCCGAGCCGCGTCATCAGCGGCTGGGTGCAGTGGTGGCCGGCGCGCACCGCGATGCCTTCCCAGTTGAGGATCTGCGCCACGTCGTGCGGATGAATGTTCTCGAGCTCGAAGCTGATGATCCCCGTGCGGCGTTCGGCAGGCGGGCCGAAGATGCGAAGGCCGGGGATCTCGCCGAGCCGGTCCATCGCCGCGACGACGAGCTCGTGCTCGTGCGCCTCGATCGCCTCGAGCCCGACCTCCGACACATAGTCGAGCGCGACACCGAAGCCGTAGCATTCCGCAATCGCGGGCGTGCCCGCCTCGAACTTGTACGGCAGCTCGTTCCAGCTCGTGCGGTCGAGCGCGACCGAGCGGATCATCTCGCCGCCGAGGTTGAACGGCTGCATCTCCTCGAGCAGGTCCCGTCGTCCCCAGAGCGCTCCCGCGCCGCTCGGGCCACACAGCTTGTGCGACGAGAAAACGAGGAAGTCACAACCGAGCGCCTGCACGTCGATGTGCTTGTGCGGCGCGGCCTGAGCGGCGTCCACGACCATGATCGCCCCCTGCTCGTGCGCCCAGCCTGCGAGCTTCTCGACCGGGTTGATCGTGCCGAGCGTGTTCGAGACGAGGTTGTTGGCGACGACTTTGACGTTGCCGCGCGACCCGATTTCGTCGAGCGCATCCAGCTGCAGCTCGCCGTAGTCGTCGATCGGGATGTGCGCGAACTGAGCGCCCGTTTTCTTCGCGATGAACTGCCACGGAACGAAATTCGCATGGTGCTCGAGCTCGGTGATGACGACGACGTCGCCGGGGCCGAGGTTGTCGAGCCCCCACGCGTACGCGATCAGGTTCAGCGCCTCGGTCGAGCTACGAGTGAAGATCACCTCGCGATGGGACGGGGCGTTGATGTACGCACGCACCTTTTCGCGCGCGCCCTCGTAGCCGGCCGTCGCCCGCTCGGCCAGGGTGTAGACGCCGCGGTGCACATTGGCGTACGAGTGCTCGTAGAACTCGCGCATCGCGTCGAGCACCTGGCGCGGCTTCTGGGCGGACGAGGCGGAGTCGAGATAGGCGAACGGCCGCCCGTTCGTCAGCTCCTCGAAGACGGCGAAGTCCGCGCGTAGCTTCTGTGCATCGAGCTTTGGGGTGGTCACGGCCACGCCCCAAGGGTACCCGGCTAGCGCTTCGTGAACGAGACCGGGGCGTAGCCCGGAGCAGAAGCAGTGAACCGCGTACCACGCTTGAACCCGGACAGCGTGGCGACGCCGGCTGCACTCGTCGAAAGCGTCTTACCGCCGCCCTTGAGCTTCGCCTTCACTCCGAAACCGTCATCGGTCACGGTCACCTTCGTGGCGGTGGCGACTGCAGTCAGGCCGGGAACGAACGTCTGGTGGACGATCGCAGCACCTGTATTGAGAAATGCATCGACGCGGCCGTCGCGGAGCGCGATTGCTGCGAGTTGGTACGCGCTCGCGCCGCCGGTTCCAGTTGTCGTCGCAGCGCCGAAGTGGTGCGCCGCGCTGCGTGACCTCCGCGCGTGCACGACTCCATTCTGCGTCCAGACCGCCCACAACCGGTTCGCCGGGTCAGTGGCGAGCGCCATGTGCGGGTCGCCGCCCGAGAACGTCCCTCCTCCGACAACAGTGGAGTAGCCGAGGTTGCCGCCCTGGAACGTGTTGACCGCGAAAGCAGTGGCGGTCGGATAGCCGGCCGCCCAGCCCATGAAGGTGCGGCCGGATGTGTCGGCGACGAGCGGCACCGAGTCGTCACGCGGGGCGGTCTGCGGCGTGCCGAACGGGCGACCCGGGCCCGCCTGCGCGCCGTTTCCGTCCAGCCCTTCGTACACGAACTCGTTGGGAAACGCAGTCGCGTTCGACCAGAAGGCAACCTGGGCGTAGTTCGCCGTGTCGACGGCGAGCGATTCGGCATAGCCGCAGCACGCCGAGAAGACCTGATGCGACTGTTCGCCGTTCAGGCCCTGGAAGATGTTGATCCCGAAGGTCGAGTCCTGCGTGAACATCGGCGTGCCGTCGGCACGGAGCGCCGCGCTGACGACGGGGCCGGTCGTCGTCGGCGAGACGATCGCGAATGGCCCGGTCCATGTGGCGCCGTCGTCGCTGGACTGAAACCGCGTGACGCCTGAGCCGCTGCCGACGTAGAGCTGGATCGCACCGGACGGCTGTTGCACGAGTTGCGGCTGGCTAACGAACGGCACGGTCTCGATCTGGCGCGCACCGGACTTGCTCGACCAGAGCCACAACCCTGAGCTGTTGTCGTCCCACGTGACGAGCTCGGTTCCGGTGCTCGTGCGCAGGACGGCGGGCCGGTCGATGTTCTGTAGCGGTGTGGTCGAGATCGGCGCCCAGGCGGCCGCGGCAGGCGCGAGCACGAGTGCGATCAGGGCGGCGAAGGCGACGCGCACGGCAGCATCTTAGGGTCAGCGGTGGACGATCTCGCAGCCGGTCAGGCGATCGGTGCGATCCGCCCAGACAACATCGCGGCCGGGGCCGCAGTCGACGCGATCGGTGTGGCGGTCGTTCGCGTGAATCCGGTCGTTGCCGGCACCGGCCAGGATCACGTCGCCCCAAAGTGGCGTCCCTTCGATCACGTCCGCCCGCGGCGTGCCGGCGATGAGGCAGCTGCCGGTGAGCGCGCGCAGGCCAATTCGGAGGACGACGTGCCCCGGGCACAACGGCCGAGGGCCGGGAGCAACGAATGCATCGCTTGTCGGCGACCACGCCCCGCCCATCGTCACCTTCGAGTCGTCGCGCGACCAGCTCGGCGCGCCGGAGGCACGCACGTTGCGGGCCACGATCTTCGGCGCCGAATTGCCGTCTGCCTGAACGGAGAACAGGGTCCTGCGCTGAACGTAGGCCACGCGGTTGCCGTCGTGTGACCAGGCGGGCTGCCCGGGGTTGTCGATCGAAGCGAGGCGGTGCTCGCTGCCGGGGCCGCTCGAGACGTAGATGCCCGTGTCCCGCTGGAAGGCGAGCTGCTTGCCGTCCGGTGACCACGCGGGGACGCCGATCGCGTTCGTCGCCCAGCGCTTCCCGTCGACCCAGAGGTCGGTGTTGGTCGAGCCGGACGTCGTCAGGTACGCGAGCTCCGTCGTGCCGGGTCGCCAGGCCGGGGCGAACGCCCGCAGGGGCGCTCTGTAGCGGCGCTTGCCGGTCCCGTCGGCGTTGACGACGTAGAGCACGCCGCCGGCGGCGTAGGCGAGCTGCGTGCCGCTGCTCGACCAGCTCGGCGACAGCTGGTACCCGTTCGACCCCAGGCGCGTGACCCGGCCGCTACCGAGCCGAAGGCTGTAGAGCTCCATGTGGTTCGCGTAGACGCGCGTGAAGGCGATCCGGGCGCCGTCCGGCGACCACACCGGCCACCAGTCCAACGGCGCGAGGATCCGCGAAGTCGTCGCGCCGGCGGGAACCGCCAACACGAAGAACGCCGCAGCGACAAGAAGCCTCTTCACCGAGCGCTCACCGTACGCCGACGAGGTCAACGAAGAGTGAAGCTATCGTGGTGAACCTGTGACGTAGGCTCGACGGAGTCACCAATAGCGGGGCGCCGGCTTTCCCGGCGCCGGAAGCGGGGATATGAGCAGCGAATACATCTACACGATGTACAGGGTCGACAAGTTCTACGGCGCCGATCGCCAGGTGCTGTCGAACATCTCCTTGTCGTTCTTCCCCGGCGCGAAGATCGGGGTGCTCGGCCCGAACGGCGCCGGCAAATCGACGGTGCTGCGGATCATGGCCGGGAAGGAAGAACCGTCGTCCGGAGCCGCCGACCTGGCGCCGAACGCGACGGTTGGGCTCCTCGAGCAGGAGCCGGAGCTCGATCCGGGCAAGACGGTGCGTGAGAACGTCGAGGACGGCGTTCGGGAGCTGCGCGACCTGCTCGACCGCTTCAACCAAATCTCCGCTCAGTTCTCCGAGCCCGACGCCGACTTCGACGCCTTGCTGGCCGAGCAGGCGAAGGTGCAGGACCAGGTCGACCGGCGCGGAGCCTGGCAGCTCGAAGAGCACCTCGATCACGCCATGGACGCACTGCGACTGCCGGAAGGCGACCGCGACGTCGCGTCGCTCTCGGGCGGCGAGCGCAGGCGGGTCGCGCTCTGCCGGCTGCTGTTGAGCGCTCCCGACCTACTGCTGCTGGACGAGCCGACGAACCACCTGGACGCGGAATCGGTGTTCTGGCTCGAGCGGTTCCTCGCCGAGTACAAAGGCACCGTCGTCGCCGTCACGCACGACCGGTATTTCCTCGACAACGTCGCCGGCTGGATTCTCGAGCTCGACCGTGGTCGCGGCATCCCCTACGAAGGCAACTACTCGGGCTGGCTCGAGCAAAAACAGGTGCGGCTGCAGATCGAAGAGAAGCAGTCCTCCGCGCGCCAGCGCACGCTCGCGCGCGAGCTCGAATGGGTGCGCCTGGCCCCGAAAGCGCGGCATGCCAAGTCGAAGGCGCGCCTCGGCGCGTACGAGAAACTGCTCGCCGACGAGGACGCGGTGCGGCTCGACAAGGTCGAGATCCATATCCCGCCCGGGCCGCGGCTCGGCGACATCGTGATCGAGGCGAAGGGCGTCTCGAAGGGCTTCGGTGACCGGCTGCTCTTCGAGAATCTCGAGTTCTCGCTGCCCCCGGCCGGCATCGTCGGCGTGATCGGCCCGAACGGTGCGGGGAAGACAACGCTGTTCCGGATGATCGCCGGCGAGGAGACGCCGGACTCGGGCGAGTTGCGAATCGGCGACACCGTGCAGCTCGGGTATGTCGACCAGTCGCGCGCCAGCCTCGATCCGAAGAGCACCGTCTGGAAGGAGATCTCAGGCGGCCAGGACATCGTCCTGCTCGGCAAGAAGGAGATCAACTCGCGCCAGTACACCTCGTGGTTCAACTTCCGCGGCGGCGATCAGCAGAAGCCGGTCGGCAAGCTTTCGGGCGGCGAACGGAACCGCGTTCACCTCGCCAAGATGCTGAAGAGCGGCGGCAACGTCCTCCTGCTCGACGAGCCGACCAACGACCTCGACGTCGACACCCTGCGAGCGCTCGAGGACGCGCTGCTCGACTTCGCCGGCTGCGCCGTCGTGATCACGCACGATCGCTGGTTCCTCGACCGCGTCGCGACACACATCCTCGCCTTCGAGGGCGACAGCGAAGTGACGTGGTTCGAGGGCGACTGGGCCGAGTACGCAGACTGGGTCCGCGAGACCCGCGGCCCGGAGGCGCTCGAGCCGCACCGGATCAAGTACAAGCCACTCGTACGAGCTTGAGCGTCGCCCACCGCCTCGATCCGATCCAGCTGCGGGTGCTCGGCTGCCTGATCGAGAAGCAGCGCACGACGCCGGAGCAGTATCCGCTGACTCTGAATGCGCTGCGCCTCGCGTGCAACCAGGCGACCAACCGCGATCCGGTGCTGGAGCTCGACGAGTCTCAGGTGCGCGCCGCGGCGCAGAGCCTGGGTGTCCTCGGCTGGGCGCGGCTCGCGACCGGGCCGGGCTCGCGCACGGCGAAGTACCGCCAGCTCCTCGGCGAGGCGCTCGACCTGTTGCCCTCGGAGGTGTCCGTCCTGGCGGTGCTGATGCTGCGCGGCCCGCAGACGGTCGCGGAGCTGAAGACGCGCACGGAACGGCTGCACCACTTCACGACCGCCGAGGACGTCGCCGCGACGCTCGCTCGCCTCGACGGCAAGGAACTCGTCCACCTGCTGCCGCGACGGGCCGGCCAGCGAGAGGAGCGGTGGACACACCTGCTTGGCGAGACGCCGTCCGAGCAGCCGCCGGTGCCGGAGGGCGAGCCGACGACGATCGAACAGCGCCTCGCGCAGATCGAGTCGAGGCTGCTCGAGCTCGAGCGCTCACTCGCCGAACGCGGTCTGCTGGACTGACGTCAGCTTCTGAAGGCCGCCCACCATGGATATCCCTCCCGCGGGTGATCTACAGCGACGCGGAGATCGCGCTGTTCTTGTGGCAGTAGTGGTGCGTGACGTGCCAGTTCGCCGCCTGCTGCTTCATTGGTAGGAGCTTCGGCGGCTGGAGCGTGTGCGAGCTGCCGTGGGTCGAGGCCATGGCCACGCCGCCGCTGAAGGCGGCGATGCCGGCGAGTGAGGCGACGAGGACCGTCCTGCGGCCAAGCATCTGGTTCTCCTTTGGCGCGGGTCAGCCCGAATGCTGACAGATCGCGCGGCGGCGCGCGGCTACGCCTGCGGGATACGAGCCTCGAGCGCGGCGCCGAGCGCGTCCCGCACGGGCGCCAGCTCGATGCGGTCGAGCACGTCCTGGAAAAAGCCCCGCACGATCAGCCGCTCGGCCTCCGCACGACTCAACCCGCGCGCCATCAGGTAGAAGAGCTCTTCGCGGTCGATCCGCCCGAGCGTCGCGCCGTGCGTACAGCGCACGTTGTTGGCCATGATCTCGAGGCCTGGAATGGAGTCCGCGTGCGCCTTGTCGGACAGCAAGAGATTCCGGTTCTCCTGGTAGGCGTTCGTCTTCTGCGCCTGCTCCTCGACGCGGATCATCCCGCGCCACACCGCGCTCGCGTTCTCGCGCAACGCGCCCTTGAAGGCGAAGTCGCTTTCGGTGTTCGGCGCGATGTGCTCCTGAAACGTGTCGTAGTCGAGATGCTGGTCACCATCGGCGAAGTACGCACCCGTCACCCGCGAGGTCGCGCCGGGCCCCGCAAGGTCGTTCTCGATCCAGACCTTGCCGCGCTTCGAGCCGAAGCCTCCAATCACCCAGTCCAGCTCGCTGTCGCGCTCGAGCCAGGCCTTGTAACGGCCGAAGTGCCAGGTCTCACGCGAGAGGTTCTGCAGCGAGACGTACTCGATCTTTGCCGCCGGGTGGACGAACAGCTCCACGACCGCGTTCGTGTAGGCGACCGTGTCGGGCGAAGTCGACGAGAGGTCCTCGATCAGCGAGAAGCGCGCGCCCTCGTCGGCGATCACGACCATCCGCCAGAAGAGCGAGCCGCCGCCCGAGCTCACCTGGACGTACAAGGGCTGCTCGAGCTCAACGCCCTTCGCGACGTGCACGAGGAGACCGTGCTCCCAGCGAGCGAGGTTCTCGACTGCGAACTTGTCGTCGTCGGGGATGAGCGTCGCCGCGTAATCGGGCGACAGGAGCTCGAAGCGCACGCCCTCGGGCGGCGCGGCCAGGATCTCGATGCCGCGCTCGGTGACGATCGCGCGCGCAGCGACGTCGAGCTCGAGCGCAGGCTTGGTCTCGGAGACCTCGCCGTTCGAGACCTCTTGTGGGTCGAAGCCGCGCAGGTCGGTGAAGCGCCAATGCTCGTCCTTCGTCGACGGCAGCGGTAGCTCTGCGAACCGCTTCGCAGCCTGCTCGCGTGTCAGCGTCGTCATGCCGGTGTCGCGTCGTGTCGCCGGTGCAGCATGAGCGAGTTTCCGTCCGGGTCCCTGAAGAAGGCCATGTGGCAGACAGGAGTTCTGTGTGTCTCGCCGTCGAACGCGACGCCCTTCGCCTCGAGCTTCGCGCGCGCCTCGTGAACGTCCGCCACCCGCAGCGCGATGTACGAGTTGTGCGGGCCGCTGAACTCGCTGCCTACCTTGGTCAGGTCGATCAGGTAGAGGCTGACGTTCTCGCCCAGCTGGAACTCCGGGAATCCGCCATCGTCGATCAACTCCAGCTCCAGCGTCTCCCGATAGAAGCCCTTCGACCGCTCCATGTCGGTGACCGGCACCGAGATGAAGTCCGTCCGTTCGACGATCAACCTACAGATCCCTCCATCTGGAGCTGGATCAAGCGGTTCATCTCGACGGCGTACTCGAGCGGCAGCTCCTTGGTGATCGGCTCGACGAAGCCGCTCACAACCATCGCACTTGCATCCGACTCACTGAGCCCGCGCGACATGAGATAGAAGAGCTGCTCCTCGCCGATCTTCGACACCGTCGCCTCGTGGCCGATGTCCACGTCGTTCTCGTCGATGCGGATGTACGGGTAGGTGTCGGAACGCGACTCGTCGTCGAGGATCAACGCGTCACAGACGACCTTCGACCGCGAACCGGTGGCGCCCTTCGCGACCTCGAGCAGCCCGCGATAACCGGCGCGGCCACCGTTCTTGGAGATCGACTTCGACGTGATCACGCTCGTCGTCTTCGGCGCGATGTGAACGCACTTGCCGCCAGCGTCCTGATGCTGGCCCTTGCCTGCGAACGCGATCGACAGCACCTCGCCGTGGGCGCCCTTGCCGGTCAGCCAGATCGCCGGGTACTTCATCGTCAGCTTCGAGCCGAGGTTCCCGTCGACCCATTCCATGGTCGCGTTCTCCTCGGCAACGGCCCGCTTGGTGACGAGGTTGTAGACGTTGTTCGACCAGTTCTGGATCGTGGTGTAGCGGCAGCGGCCGCCCTTCTTGACCACGATCTCGACGACCGCGCTGTGCAGCGAATCGGTCGAGTAGATCGGCGCAGTGCAGCCTTCGACGTAGTGCACGTAGGCGTCCTCGTCGACGAGGATCAGTGTGCGCTCGAACTGGCCCATGTTCTCCGCGTTGATGCGGAAGTAGGCCTGGAGCGGCAGCTCGATCCTCACGCCCTTCGGCACGTAGATGAACGAGCCGCCCGACCAGACGGCGCTGTTCAGGGCCGCGAACTTGTTGTCGTTCTGCGGGATGATCGTGCCGAAGTACTGCTTGAACAGATCCTCGTGCTCGCGCAGAGCGGTGTCGGTGTCGAGGAAGATCACGCCCTGCGCAGTGAGATGCTCTTGCAGCTTGTGGTAGACGACCTCACTCTCGTACTGGGCTCCGACACCGGCGAGATAGTTCTTCTCCGCCTCGGGGATGCCGAGCTTGTCCCAGGTGTCCTTGATGTCCGCGGGCAGGTCCTCCCACGAGTTGGCCTGGTTCTCGGTCGGCTTGATGTAGTAGTAGATGTTCTCGAAGTCGATCTCGGCCAGTGACGGCATGCCGCCCCACGTTGGCATCGGCCGTGCGAGGAAGTAGTCGAGCGACTTGTGGCGGAACTTGTTCATCCACTCCGGCTCGCCCTTGTGCGCCGAGATCGCGTCGACCAGCTCATGCGAGAGCCCGCGTCCGCTCTTGAAGAAGTAATCCTTCGCCTCGTCTGGATTGGAGAAGCCGTACTTCGTTCCGTAGTCGGAACCGATCCCCTGGACGATCTCGGATTCGGTCTGTGCCATCAGGCTGCCACTTCCTTCGGCTTCTCCCACTGGACGTACCCGGAGGCCTCGAGCTGCTCTGCGAGCTCGGGGCCACCCTCCTCGACGATCTTGCCGTCGACGAACACGTGCACGAAGTCCGGAGTGATGTATTTCAAGATGCGGTTGTAGTGCGTGATCACGAGCGCGCCCATGTCGGGGCCGACGAGCTGCTGCACGCCTTCCGCGACCACCTTCAGGGCGTCGATGTCGAGACCGGAGTCGGTCTCGTCGAGCACCGAGATCTTCGGCTGCAGCATCGCCATCTGCAGGATCTCGACGCGCTTCTTCTCACCGCCGGAGAACCCGTCGTTCAGGTAGCGCGACGCAAGCTCGCGGCTCACCTTCAGGTCGTCCATCTTGCGGAGGAAGAGCTTGCGGAACTCGGGCACCGGCATCGGGTCGTCGACGCCGCCGTTCCGGGCCTTGCGCACGGCGTTCATTGCCTGCCGTAGGAAGTTCGTGACGGTCACGCCCGGAATCGCGTGCGGGTACTGGAAGGCAAGGAAGAGCCCGGCCTGGGCGCGCTCGTCGGCGCCGGCCTCGGTGATGTCCTTGCCGTCGAGGAGGATCTGGCCCCCGGTGATCTCGTAGGCGGGATGGCCGGCGATCGCGTAGGCGAGCGTCGACTTGCCGGAGCCGTTCGGGCCCATGATCGCGTGCACCTCGCCCGAGGCGACCGCGAGATCGACTCCCTTGACGATCTCGGTGCCGTCCTCCAGCGCGACGTGCAACTGCTTCAGCTCCAGCTTGGCCATGGTCTCCGAATCCTAGAAGGGCGTACAGAACAAGCCTGTTGGCCCGTTCCACTGCAGGCCTCATCGTAGCCCAGGGGGCTTCGCAGGCCGCGGTTAACGCTTGGTTTTCGCTGCTGGAACGAGGAAGAACGCTGCTAGGCTGGCCGCATGCCCAACATCGGCCCTCTCGAGATTGCACTCCTGCTTCTGCTCGCCCTCCTGCTCTTCGGCGCCAAGCGGCTGCCGGAGATCGGCCGCTCCCTCGGGAGCGGGATGCGCGAGTTCAAGGACTCGGTCACCGGGCACGACAAGCCGGAGCCGGTCCAGACGACGCAGCTGCCCGTAGGGACGCAGGAGACGAGCACCACCCCTGCGCCGCCCCGCGAGAACGAAACCGTTCAGTAACCGGCCATGCGGGTGCGGTTCTGGCGCCCGCCGCGCCGCCTCGGGCACGGCGAGGAGGCGACCCTCATCGAGCATCTCGAGGAGTTGCGGCAGCGGCTCTTCGTTTGCATCGGCGCAGTTGCGGTCGGTTGGATCGTCGCGTTCGTCGTGCACGACCGTGTCATCCATCTCCTGAGCGACCAGTTGCCCCCGCAGCACCGCCAGCTCCTGACGCTGGGGATCGGCGAGCCCTTCATGACCTCGGTCTGGCTGAGCCTCTATCTCGGTTTCATGCTCGCCCTGCCGGTCGTGCTCTGGCAGGCGTGGGCGTTCTTCATCCCCGCGGTCGAAACCGAGCACGAACGGATGCTGAAGGCGTTCGTCTTCCTCGCGACCGTATTGATGGTGACCGGCGTCCTCTTCGGCTACTACGTCGCCCTGCCGGCGGCGGCGAAGTTCCTCACGAACTTCGACTCATCCCTCTACAACGTCCAGATCCAGGCCAGGCCGTACATCACCTTCGCCACCAAGGTGCTGATAGCGATGGCGATCGTCTTCGAGCTGCCGTTGTTCGTGATCGGGCTCACCCGCATGGGGATCGTCAGCACCGCGAAGCTGCGCCGGAACCGGCGCGTCGGCTACTTCATCGTCGCCTGCATCGGGGTGGCGCTCCCGGGCGTCGATCCGGTCACGACCTTCTTCGAGACGATTCCGCTCGTCGTCCTGTACGAGCTCTCGATCTGGCTCTCCGTCCTGCTCGACCGGCGCTCCGCTCGCGCCACCGCTGCGGCCGGAATCACATGACCGAGCTCTCGGCCGACTGGGTGCTGCCCGTCGACGGGCGGCCGATCGAGGGCGGGCGGGTGCGCTGGGAGGGTGGCGAGATCGTCGAGGTCGGCACGGGCCGCGCCGAGCGGCACTACAGCGACGCGGCGATCCTGCCGGGCTTCGTCAACGCCCACTCGCATCTCGAGTACGCCGTCTACGCCGGCTTCGGCGACGGGACCTCATTCGGGCCGTGGATCAAGACGCACGTCGAGCGCAAGGACCGGCTGCGCCCCGAGGACATGGTCGCGATCGCCCGCTGGGGCGTCGCTGAATCGTTCCGAACGGGGATCACGGCGACGGCGGACTACAGCTTCTCGGGTGCCGGCGCAATCGCAGCGGCCGAGCTCGGGCTGCGCGCGACGGTGTATCTCGAAGTGTTCGCCGACGACCCCGAGGACGCGCGCCGCCGCTTCGAGGAGAAGCGGGCGCTGGTCGAGGAGACCGCGCTCGTGACGATCGGCGTCTCGCCGCATGCGCCGTACACGTGCTCGCTCGCAACCTATCGCTGGTGCCTCTCCCTCGGCATCCCCGTCGGCACGCACCTGGCCGAGAGCGCGAGCGAGAACGAATGGCTCGAGCACGGCACCGGCGTGCTCCGGGGCATTCCGATCCTCGTGCCACCGACGGGCAAGCGTGCCGTTGCCTCGCTCGAGCCGGTGCTCGGCCCGGATCTCCTTTGTGCGCACTGTGTCGAGGTGTCGGACGACGAGATCGCGCTGCTCGCGGAGCGCAGCGTTCCCGTCGCTCACTGCCCACGCTCGAACGCCCTGCTCGGCTGCGGGGTCGCACCGCTGACCGCCATGCGAGCGGCTGGGATCGTGGTCGGGCTCGGAACCGACTCGCCTGCCTCGACGCCGTCGTTCGACATCTTCGAGGAGATGCGCGCCGCCGTCTACGCCGCCCGGGCCCTGGAGCGGCGCCCGGAGGCGCTGCTGGCCGTGGACGCGCTCCGGCTCGCAACCAGCGAGGCTGCCCGCGCACTGCGAATCGACGATCGGGTGGGTACCCTGGCTCCCGGCAAGCGGGCCGACCTGGCGGTCGTCTCGCTCGCGGGAAGCCCCTACCATCCGGTCGAGGATCCCGCAGCCGCCGTCGTCTTCGGTGGTTCGCCAGAACGTGTGCTCGAGACGATCGTCGACGGCGAGACCCGGTATCTGAAGCGAGAAGAGGAGCAGTGGCAAGAGGTACGCAGCACCGCAAGCGCCGCCCGGCGCAGAATGCTCGCACTTCACCCGTAGCGGCGGCGCCGCGCAAGCAAAAGCCGCCGCAGTGGCAGGAGGAGTTGTTCTTCCAGCGGCTGCGCGTACATGCGAAGTGGGCGTTCGTGCTGCTCGCCGTCGTCTTTGCGCTCGGGTTCGTCTTCTTCGGCGTCGGTTCAGGGTCGACCGGCATCAGCGACGCGCTCCAGAACGCGTTCAACTTCGGCAACAAGGGCGGCACCTCGATCTCGAAGCTGCAGAGCAAGGCCGACAAGCATCCCCAGGACGCGACGGCCTGGCGCGATCTCGCCACCGCGCTCGAACAGAAGCAGCGGACACAGGAGGCGGTGAACGCGCTCGAGCGCTACACGGCGCTGCGGCCGAAGGACCAGGGCGCACTGGCCGAACTCGCTTCCCAGTACGGCACGCTCGCGACCAACTACTCGAACGACTACGCCGCGGCGCAGCAGTCGATGGCGGAGCAGGAGTCGCCCAGCTCGGCGTTCGCCCCGGCCTCGACGACGCCCCTCGGCAAGGCGTTCGCAGACCCGGCGGCGCTCAAGGACCCGATCTCCGCCGCGGTCGCGACACTCGCCGCCGCGAAGCAGCAGACCGCCTACACGAACTACCAGAGCGCCCAGCGAAACGCCGAGGCGGCGTACAGGAAGCTCGTCAAGCAGAACCCGAGCGACGCGACGTCGCAGATCCAGCTTGGCCAGGCAGCACAGGCCGCCCAGGACCCGGCGACCGCGATCGCGGCCTTCAGGGCGTTCCTGAAGCTCGCCCCCACCGACCCGCTCGCCCCCCAGGTGAAACAGGCTCTGAAGACACTTCGCGCTCAAGCGGCTGCCGGCGCCTCGAGCACGACCTCCGGTTAGACTCACGCGGCAGTTGCCTGCCACTGACGCATCCTGGGGGATCGCATGAACTTCGACATCAAGACCGAGCAGCTCGCCGACGACGTTTACGTGATCTCGCTCGCCGGTGAGGTCGACCTCTACACGGCGCCGGAGTTCAAGCAGCAGTTGCTCGAGGTGATCGGGCAAGGTGGCAAGCAGGTGATCGTCGACTTCTCGTCGACGACGTTCATCGACTCGACCACGCTTGGCGTGCTCGTCGGCGGGGTCAAGCGGCTGCGGACGAACGACGGCCAGCTCTCGCTCGTCTGTAGCGACCGCAACATCACGAAGATCTTCGAAATCACCGGGCTCGACCGCGTCTTCGCGATCTACGCCACGCGGGAAGAGGCGATCTCGAAGCTCGACGGCGTCTCCCAACCGTCCTGACACTGAGCTGACTCTGACAACCCGCCGACTCCTCGCTGTAGCTGCAGTCCTGCTGGTCGCGGCCACCGCCTCGGGATGCGGTGCAGTCAAGCGGGTCACCTCGGGCGATCCGAGCCAGGGCAAGACGCTCTTCATCGCGAACTGCGGGTCGTGTCACACGCTCGCGAACGCCCGCACGCAAGGCACGACCGGTCCGAACCTCGACGACGCGTTCGCATCCGACAAGGAGCAGGGGTTCTCGCTGCAGACGATGGCGGACATCGTGCGCGGCCAGATCGCCTATCCAGAGCCGCCGATGCCCCCGACACTCGTGCAGGGCACCGACGCCGACGATGTCTCGGTGTACATCGCCAAGTGCGCCGCGAACCCGAACTGCGGCGTCACGGCCGCCAAGCCGCCGCCGGCGCCTGCCACCACCACCTCCAAAACGCCAACCACGCCCTCGCCGACTGCAGCAGGCAAACAGATCTTCCTCTCAGCAGGCTGCGGCGGCTGTCATACGCTGAAGGACGCGGGCACGTCGGGCAACGTCGGACCGAATCTCGACGCGCTCAAGCCGCCGCTGGCGATCGTCGCGCACCAGGTCGAGGTCGGCGGCGGCGCGATGCCGGCGTTCAAGGGCACGCTGAGCCCCGCCCAGATTCAAGCCGTGGCTGCCTACGTCAGCTCGGTCGCCGGCAAGTAGCCGAGCCGTTTCCCGAGCACGAGGTAAGGCGGGTAGCCCCGGCCGAAGTCGACCTCTGCGAGCTCGCTCCAACCGTTCTTCGCGTAGAAGTTGCGGGCCTTCTTCGAGCCTTTCTGCGTGGAGAGCAGCGCACGGTCGTGTCGCTGACGGCTGAGCAGCTGTGCCAGTAGAGCACTGCCGACGCCACGCCGCTGCGAGGACGGCCGCACGTGCAGCTCCACGATCTCGAAATGCGGGGGATCGAGCCACTGCTCGCGTTGCGCCGCCGTGAGTGCGCGGGAGACGTGCTCGGTCCACCACTGCTTGTACGCGCCGGTGTAGCCGTAGCCGAAGCCTGCGAGCTCCGAGCCCTCGCGCGCCACGAGGAACACGAAGTCCTCCCGTTCGGCATGCAACGGCAGCCGGTGGACAGCCCAGTCGTCGGAGAGCGCACCTGCCCCGAGTGCGGCGCGATGCACTTCGCGCAGCTCGGTGCGGAGCGGGAGTGGATCGACTTGCTCGACGATCAACGCCGAGACGTCAAGCATTGAGATCGACGACGACGTGTGTGACCGGCAACGCGAAACGCTCGCGCGCTTTGTCGACGACACCCCGCTCCAGCCAGTGCGAGCGCCCCACCGGATGCGTCGAGACGATCAGCTCATCGGGCCGGAACGTACGCAGTGCATCCTCGATCGCCTGAATCGGGTCGCCGTCGCCGATCTCGCCGATCGCATCGACTCCGGCTGCACGCATCGAAGCGAGGCTCCGCTCGAGGCGGCCGTTCGCTGCGGCGCGCGCCTCGTCCTCGTCCGAGACCCAATGGCGCAGCGGCGAGTTGAGCGCCGGGCAGACGACGAGCACCAGCGTCTTGCGGCCGGCCGACCGCGAGCGGAGCTCGGAGAGGAGCTCCGGGCCGCCCACCGTCTCGTTCGCGACGACGAGGATGCGGTGCTCGTCCGGCGGGCTCTCGGCCGGCGTCTGTTGTAGCGGTGCCTGGGGCTCGCGGCGGCGGAGGATCGACCACAGCGCAAAGCCCGTGAGCACGAGGAACACCGCCACGCCGACCCACGAGTTGATCAGCGAGCCGATCACGATCAGCGCGAAGTAGCCGATCGTCAACCAGACGAACCGGAACGCATCTGCCTCGCTCCGGAAGGGGTTGCGCATGACTCTTAAAGGAGGTAGACGGTCACGTAGACGACAATCCACATCACGTCGACGAAGTGCCAGTAGATGCCGCCGATCTCGATGCCGTGGTGGTGCTCGGGGGTGAAATGACCGCGGAACGCCCGAACGGTCATGACACCGAGGATCGTCAGTCCGACGAACACGTGCGCGCCGTGCAGGCCTGTGAGCCCGAAGAAGGTCGCGGCGAACGATGTATCGCTCGTGTTGAACCCGATGCGGCTGTATTCGATCAGCTGCGTCACGAGGAACGTCAAGCCGAGCATGAACGTCAGCACCATGCCGGCGCAGAGCCCCTTGCGGTTGCCCTTCTTGATCGACGTGTCGGCCCAGTGCATGGTGAAGCTCGACGAGACGAGGATCAGCGTGTTGATGCCGGCGACGTAGACCGGGCGCTCGTACCCGTTGGGCGGCCAGACCCCGTTGACGCCGTTGTTGACGACACGGTCGAAGAAATAGACCGTGAAGAACGAGCCGAACAGCATGATCTCCGACGCGATGAACAGGAACATCCCGAGCACCGACGGAGAAACCCGCGAGCTGTAGTGGATCGGCGGCGGGCCGTGCGGTTCGTGGGCTTCGGCGGCTGCGGTCATGTTTCCGAGGTCACATGCTCGACGGGCAGGCCGGTGTCCTTGCGCAGTCGCTCGACCAGGTCGCGGCGGAGCCAGCCACTGCGCTCGCCCGGGAAGGTCGAGACGATGATCTCGTCGACGCGCTCGTCGTTCACGACCTGCCTGGCGGCGGTGTACGGATCCGGGTGCACGACCTGGCCGTGCGCGTCGATGCCCGCGCTGCGCAGCTCGGTCAACGCGCGACGGAGGCGCTTGTCTGCGTCCGTGTGCTCCTCCTCGTCACTCTGCGGTGCGACGAGTAGGAAGCTCGACGGGCCCTTCGCGGCCCGCTCGCGGATCCGGTCGAGCAGCTCGTCCGAGACGACGGTCTGGTTCGCGATCACGAGCACGTTGGTCTCGCCGCCCTCCACCGGCGTGACGACGACGTGCTTGACCGGCACGCCGGCGATCCGCTCGATTTCGCCGACGACGTCGCGGCGCATCCAGCCTGAACGCTCCGCACCGTGCGTCGCAACGACGATCTCGTCGATCTTCGGCTCGAGCTGCACCAGTGCGTCCTTGGCGGCCTGGATCGGGCCCGTCTCGACGACAAAGCCCTGGCTCGCGACTCCGGCCTCGCGGAGCGCCTTCAGCGTCTTCTCGAGCCGCCTGCCGGCCGAGGCTCGGCGCGTGTCGTCGTAGACGACGTACCCCTGGCTCGGCTCGTTGACCGGCGCGACCACGGTGACGCGGCCGTCGGCACCCGCCTCCGCACGAACGGCGTCGAGGAGCGTCTGCGACGCAACAGTCTCATTCGCGATCACCAAGATGTGGCTCACGTCAGTCGGCTCCTACGGGCTCGGCGCCGACGGGCGTCGGGGCGGCGCCGAAGATCGCGTGCTTGGCACCCGGGACGCCGTATTCGTACGGATTGCCGACGACCTGCGGGATCTCGTCGAAGTTGAAGATCGGCGGCGGAGAACTGACCTGCCACTCGAGCGTCAACGCGCGCCATGGGTTGGCCTCGGCAACCGGACCGTGCGCCCAGGAGTTGATCATGTTGTAGAGGAAGACGAGCGTCGAGGCGCCGAGCCCGAACGACGCGATGGAGATGAAGAGGTTGATGTCGGCGAAGCGGTGTGCGTAGTCGGCGACGCGACGCGGCATTCCCTGCAAGCCGATGTAGTGCATCGGGAAGAACGTGAGGTTGAAGCCGATGAACGTCAGCCAGAAATGCAACTGGCCGAGCCGCTCGCTGTACATCCGGCCCGTCATCTTCGGGAACCAGTAGTAGATCCCCGCGAAGATCGTGAACACCGAGCCGCCAAAGAGCACGTAGTGGATGTGCGCGACGATGAAGTAGGTGTCGGAGGCGTGAATGTCGATCGGAACGGACGCGAGATAGATGCCCGAGAGGCCGCCGATCACGAACATCGACAGGAAGCCGAGCGCGAAGAGCATCGGCGTCCTGAAATGGATTCGGCCGTTCCACATGGTTGCGAGCCACGAGAAGATCTTGATCCCGGTCGGCACGGCGATCACCATCGACGTCACCATCATCGGCACTCGTAGCCAACCGGCCATGCCGGCGACGAACATGTGGTGCGCCCAGACCGAGAAGCCGAGCACGAGGATCGCCATCAGGCTCAGCGCCATCAGCCGGTAGCCGAAGATGGGCTTGCGGCTCATCACCGCGATCACCTCGCTGATGATCCCGAAGCCGGGCAGCATCATGATGTAGACCGCCGGGTGCGAGTAGAACCAGAAGATGTGCTGGTAGCCGAGCACGTAGCCGCCGCCGCTCACCTCGAAGAAGTTGGTGTGCATCACGCGGTCGAACATGACGAAGAACTGCGAGCCGGCGATGAACGGGGTGGCGATCACGACGAGGAGGGACGTCGTGAAGTTCGCCCAGACGAGCAGCGGCATGCGCCAGAACGTCATGCCCGGCGCGCGCATCGTGATGATCGTGACCAGGAAGTTGAGCGCCGTCATGATCGAGCTCGCGCCCGCCCACTGCACGCCCATGTTGAAGAACACCTGGCCGAGCGGCTGGTGTGAGCACAGGGGCGCGTAGCACGTCCAGCCGGCAGACGGGCCGCCGCCTGGGGTGATCATCCCGACGATCAGGATCGTGCCGGCGATCGGCAGGAGCCAGAACGAGAGCGCGTTCAGGCGTGGGAACGCCATGTCGGCGGCGCCGATCATCAAGGGGATCACGTAGTTCCCGAGCCCGGCGAACGCGGGGATGACGAAGAGGAAGATCATCAACGCCGCGTGGTTCGAGACGAGCACGTTGAACGTCTGCGGGTTGAAGTACTGGTCGCCCGGCTGCGCGAGCTCGGCGCGGAAGAGCATCGCCAGCATGCCGCCGATGCAGAAGAAGATGATCGTCGTCACGACGTACTGGATCCCGATCACCTTGTGATCGGTGTTGACCCGGAAGTAGTCGCGCCACGAGTGCGCGCCGTGACCGGAATGGTCTTCCGGCCGCGTCGGGCGGCCTGATCCGTAGTAGGCCCAGTAGTCGAAGCCGCCCAGCCCGATGAGGAACCCGAGCGGTGTGGTGACGAGCTCGACCGTGACGAGCACCGCGCTCTTCCCGTACGGCTGCCAGCCGGCGAGCCAGCGGAAGAAGACGGGGATCGCAATGCCGAGCCCGAAGAAGATCGGCGTCACCCAGAGAACCCGCAGCCATCCGGGCGCGGTCCAGCGATGCCAGCCGGCCGGGGCGGGCGGCGCTGCGTGCAGGTCGGCGGCGTGTGCGACGTCGGTCACTGGTTCGGGCCTTTCGCCAGATACTGCACGAGCTGCTTCAGCTTGTCCGGCGGGATCTGCGTGCCGAAGTTGGGCGGCATCGCGTTGGGGAAGCCCGGCGCGATGTAGGCCCCGGGCTTGACGATCGACTCTTCGATGAAGGCCTCGAGAGCGCCACGATGCGCCTGCTTCGCCTCCTGCGCGAGGTTGCCGAGGTCCGGCCCCACCTTGCCCGTCGCAGCCGCCGGCTTGAAGGTGTGACACCCGCCGCAGCCGTTCTGCTGGAACACCGCGAGCCCCGGCGGCCCGGCGTTCGCCGCCGCACCTGCCTTGACCCACTTGGCGTAGTCAGCCGCCGAGAGGATGTCGACGTGGCTGCGCATGAGCGCGTGGCCGAGACCGCACAACTCGGTGCAGATCACCGGGTACCGGGCGATGTGAGTCGGGGTGATCACGAGGTAGGTGGTATGGCCGGGCACGGCGTCCTGCTTCTGCGAGAGCTGAGGCACCCAGAACGAGTGGATGACATCGTCGGCCGTGATCACGAGCTTCACATGACGGCCCTTGGGAAGGGTCATGAACCCGTAGCTCTTGCCGTTCGGATAGGTGAACTTCCACTCGAACTGGCGGGCGTTCACCTTGACGATCAGCGGGTTCGTGCCTGCGTGCCCGTTCTGCGCGAGCACGATCGCGCTGACGATCGAGATCGCGGTGACGAGCACGGCCGGGATCGCGGTCCAGACGACCTCGAGCTTGGTGTGCCCGTGGGTCGGCGGCCCGTCGGAGTCGTCATCCGGGCCGACCCGGAACTTCCAGACCGAGTAGATGAGCACGGCGGCGACGACCGAGAACACGCAGATGCAGATGACCGTGGTGAACCAGTAGACGAAGTGGATCCGGCCGGCCTCCTCTCCGCCTGCAACCGGGAGCCACGGGATCGCCAGCGCGACCACGGTGCAGATCGCACCTGCGACCAGCCCGATCGCGGTGAGCTGAATGATCGATCCCCTGCGCACCCGCGCGAAGCCTAGTGCAACGGGAACCCGGACGAGGCGTAACCCGCCGGCCTGCTCAGCCGTTGCATCGGCGTGAATCCAACAATGTCGAAGCACAAGGAGGTCTCGCTATGGGTATCGGAGTCAGCCTGATCCTGATCGCTGCAGGCGCCATCCTGACGTGGGCGGTCAACGCGACCGTTTCGGGTCTGGACATCAATACGGTCGGGGTGATCCTCATGGTCGTTGGCGCGGTCGGTCTCGTCCTCTCCCTCGTCTTCTGGTCGAGCTGGGGCGGCGTCGGTGGCACTCGCCGCCGGACGACGACCTACGTCGACGAGGCGCCGCCTACTGGTTACTAGAGGCACGCGAAGCGGGCGGCCGAAAGGTCGCCCGCTTCGCTAAAAGGGGGCCGCGACCGGCAGCTCGACGTGGAAGCTCGCGCCGCGCCCGAGGCCCGCGGACTCGACCCAGATGCGTCCGTCCATCCGACGCACGAGCTCGCGGCAGATGTAGAGGCCGAGCCCGGTACCGCCGACCCCGCGCGTCATGTTCGGGTCCAGGCGGTAGAACTTCTCGAAGATCCGGCGCTGCTCGGCCGGGGGGATCCCGATTCCCTGGTCTCTGACGGAAAAGCGCACCTGCGACCCGACCGCGCGGACCCTGAGCTCGACCCGGCCGCCGTCAGGCGAGTACTTGACACCGTTGTCGACGAGGTTGATCAGGATTCGACCAACCTTGTCGGGGTCGCCGCAGACATTCGGCAGGCCGTCATCCGCGATCAGAACGAGCTCATGGCCGCGATCGAGGTGCGCCTGCTGTGCCTGGACGACATCTCCCGCCAGCACCACCGGATCGCAATCCTGGATCGTCACGTGCAAGGAGTCGGTGTCGAGCCGGCTTGCCCACAGGATGTCGTTGACCGTCCGTGCAAGACGATCGGCCTCGCCCGAGACAACGTCGAGCAGAATCGCGCGTTGCCCCTCGTCGAGGACCACATCGCTTCGACGCAAGGTCATCGCAGCGCCGTAGATCGCGGCCAGCGGCGTCCGCAATTCGTGCGAGACGGTCGAGACGAACTCGGTCCGCATCGTCTCGAGAGCACGCTCCTCCGTGAGATCGCGAAACGCATAGACCACGCCGTCGGGCACGACGACACCGTGCAGCGACAGCCAGAGCTCGCGGCCGCCGAGATCGAGTGGCAACGATTCGGCACGCGGCGGCCCGCTGCCGGCGGCGACAATCGGGACGCGTGTGGCGATGGCGCTCCAACCGGGAATCGCCTCGACTGCGCGGCGACCGATCACCTCCGTCGCGGGCAGACCGGTCGCAACCGCCGCGGCGCGATTCCAGATGCGCACATCCCCATGCCGGTCGACGAGAAAGACTCCGTCACCCACCGATGCGAGCACGCGCGCCGCCTGCGCGCGCTCCTCGGCAGCGCGGTAGAGCTCCGCGTTGTCGACCGCAATCGCAGCGCGTCCGGCGATGTCGAGCGCGAACTCCAGGTCACGCTCGTCGTAGGTGCGGTCCGTCTCCGCCCAGGCGAGGGTCATCGCCCCGAACGTTCGCCCGCGCGCCTGCAGCGGGACGATCAGGCACGAGTGAACACCCGCGTCGACCAACTCAGCCGGGAGCTCGCGCAGCAAGGCGCCTGTGCCCGTGCGAATCACATCGGCCACCCCGACGGCCGCGCCCGACAGAGAGCCAACCCGATCGGGAACCGATCGAGCGCTCGCGACCAGGCGCGGCTCGCCCAGATCGGTCCTGTGGATCGCGCATAGGTCGGCGAATCGGCCGGCGACGAGGCTGCCGAGCCGCTCGAGTGTCGACTCGACGTCGAGTGACGCACCGAGCAGAGCACTCGCCTCTGCGAGGAGCTGAAGCCGCTCCTGTGCGGCGCGCTCCGCCTCGTGCAGCGAGGCCTGGTTGATCGCGAGCGCGATGCGGTCTGCGATCAACTCGAGCAGACGCGCATCCTCGTCGACGAACTGTGCGAACGCCTCGGAGCCTGCATGGACGACACCGATCACCCGGTCCTCGACGACGAGCGGGATCGCGACGAGCGAGTTGATGCCGCGCTCACGGAGCACCGGACTGATGAGCTCGACCTCCGACAGGTCGTGAATCAGCATCGATGCGCGCGTCGCGGCGACGGTCCCCGCGACCCCGGCGCCGAGCGGCACGGGGATCGCGCGCACGACCTCCTGCTGGAACCCGACGGTCGCCCGCACGTGCAGGCGCTCGTCATCGGCGACGAGCAAGATCGCAGCCGTGTCCGCCTGCAGCACCTCGACGATGCGTTCCAGCAGCGCGTTCAGCAGATCGCTGAGCGACAGGTGCTCGAGCGCCGCCTCCGAGACGCGTCCGAGCTTGCGCAGCGTCGCGGCTGCGGCTTCCGCGTCGGCCCTCGCCTGACGCTCCCGCTGGAGCAGTTGGGTGCGCTCCTCCTCGGCCCGCTTGCGTCGGACGAATTGACCGAGCTGGGCGCCGATTGCGCTGAGGATCCGTTCGAGCTGGGGATCGCGAGGTCGCCGGGAGATGCTAAAGGTCTCGAGCACGCCGACCACCTCGCTCTCGATCAGGACCGGGAACGCCACCCCTGATCGCAGCCCCTCGGCCAGCGCGATCGAGGCCCGAACAAACCGGTCGGGATCGAGCTCCTCGAGCCACTCCGGCGCTCCGGAGAGCGCAACGCGACCGGGCAGCGTCGCGGGTGTGAGGGTCAGTCGCTCCGTCATGGCGAGAAAGCCGTCCAGTTGCAGGCCCCGCCGCACCGAGACGACGCGCGGATCATCAGCCTCGATCGACCAGAAGCAGGCGACGTCCCACCCGAGGATCTCGACGATCGCCGCGAGCACGCGCGCCACCGCCTCCTCGACTGTCTCCGACTCGCCCAGGATGCCGGTCACGGTGTGCTGCAACTCCGTTCGCTGCTCGGCGCGACGACGATCGGTGATCTCTTCGATCACGCACCCGACGCCGATCGCCAGGCCGTCGTGGGCGAGGACCGGGTAATAGCTCGCGAGCCAGTGACGCACCTCGTCCGGCCTGCCTGGCGTTCCTGAGGTGTGTTCGAGTGCGACGACCGGCTCGCGTTGCTCGAGCACGCGCCGGGCGACCGGCTCGATGACGTCGGCGACCTGCGGGACGACCTCCGCGAAGGTCTTGCCGACGTGCGCCGCCGGCGCCAGCTCGTTGATCGCCGCGAGCGCGTCGTTGACCCGGACATAACGAAGTTCGCGGTCCCAGAACCCGAGGCCGACCGGAGCGCTTCCGTACAGGGCGTCGAGCAGCGCCGTCGTCCGCTGCGCCTCTTCGTACAGCGACTTCTGCCGGTCGATCAGGTCATGCTGGGCAGTGACCTCACGGAAGAAGGAGATCACATACTGCAGTGCACCGCCTGCGTCGTGCACGGCAACCGCCGAGACCTCGGAGGTCTGTGCGCGCCCGTCCGGCAGCCGCCGGTACCGCACCAGCATCGGCTCAGGCTCTTCCCCGGCTGCGGCTCGCCGCCCGGGCAGCGAGTTGAGCTCGAGCGGCGCACCAGCTTCGTCGAAGAGCTCAAAGCGCGCCTGGGGCTCGTCGAGGGGGGCGGCGAGCAGCTCCTGGGCGGAGTCGTACCCGGTCAGCCGTGCGGCCTGGTCGTTCGCATAGATCCGCCTGCCTGCCGCGTCGGAGACGATGACGCCGTCGCGCAGGTGACTCAGGACCGTCTCGAACAGGTCGCGGGAGGCCGCGAGTGCGGGCGCAGACGGCTCCACGGTTTGGCTCACGAGCCCACTCAGCGTACTCCCTGGCTCCAGGACTGGCTTGCAGCATCCCGACAGCGCCCACGCACCTAATTGACGCTTGACAGGCGTCAAATTTGATGTCATAGTGACATCATCATGAATCTGACCATCGTCCTCGAAGGCATCCAGCAGGACCTCCAGAACCTCGGCGAGCTCGGCGACGAGCGGTCTGCGCAGGTCGCGCAACGCCTCGGCGAGGCGCTCGGCTCGAACCTGCGGCTGAAGCTGCTGGACCTGTTCTCACAGGTGGCAGTCGAGCTGTCTTCGAAGCTGCCCTCCGGCCACATCGAGGTTCGCCTCGCCGGCCAGGAGCCCGAGCTCGTGTTCGTCGATGCCCCTGGCGAGGCCGCCGGCCTGGCGGGCGAGGAGCTCTCGGCGCGGATCAGCCTGCGCCTTCCCGAGTCGCTCAAGGGAGCCGTCGAGAAGGCGGCCGACCGCGAGGGCGTCTCGACCAACGCGTGGCTCGTGCGTGCGATCGCGCGCGCAGCGGAGTCGCGCCCTGTCCAGGTCAGCGGCAAGCGCCTGTCCGGCTACGCCCAGAGTTAGGAGGAGCGAGATGCAGAAGTCATTCGACGTCGCAGGCCCGGCTGAGCTGGAGATCCGGCTCGCCGCCGGCGACATCACCGTCGACCCCTCGGTCGACGGGCGGGTCGAGGTCGAGCTGACGGCGCACGACGACGAGTCGCAGCGCCTGATCGACGAAGCCACGGTCGAATTGCGCGAGAACCACGGCCGCCCTCAGGTGATCGTCGACGTCCCGTACAAGCGGGGTTTCAACCTCGGCCAGATGTTCGGCCGTCAGGGAATCACCTGTCGTGTCCGCTGCCCGCACGGCACGAGTCTCAACGCGAAGACGAAATCCGCCGACCTGGTCGCGCACGGCGTGCTCGGCGCGCTGCACGTCCAGACCGCATCGGGCGACGTCGAGGCTGACCGCGTCACCGGCGGCGTCAACGTGAAGAGCGCGAGTGGCGACGTGAGGGTTCGCGAGGCCGGCGATGGCGTCAACGTGCAGAGCGCCTCCGGCGATGTCGACATCGAGGTCGTGCACGGCCCGATCAACGTCAACTCGGCCTCGGGCGACGTGACGATCGGCGAGGCCTACGACAACGTCAACGTCAACACCGTCAGCGGCGACCAGGAGCACAGCGCCGTGCTGCGCGGCAGCGTCTCGGCGCACTCCGTCTCGGGCGACGTCTCGATCGGCGTTCGACGAGGCTCGAAGGTCTTTCTCGACTGCAACACGGTGAGCGGCGACACGAGCTCGGAACTCGAGCTGACGGGCGACGTCCCCGCCGGCGACGGCCCGCTCGTCGAGATCCGCGCGAAGACCGTCAGCGGCGACATCAGCATCACGAGGGCGGCAGCGCCCTCCGACAGCACACAGGGGGTGCACGCATGAACCGTCTCTCGTGGGACACGACGGCGCCACGGCGCCTGAACGGCAAGCGCTCGGCGGCGCAGCACCGCCCCGAGCTCGGGCTGATCGAGGCGGAGGCGGAGTTGATCCGCGTCGCCTGGCAGAAGCCTCAGCGCGTCAACGGGATCTAGCGGTGTCGTGCAGCAGGGGCACTGCCCCTGTGAAGCCGGCAGCGAGAACGTTCAGAAGCGACGGTGGCGTGACCACCGTCGCTTCTCCGTTTCTGGGCCGCACGACCCGGTCGGCGTACCCGGCGGGTGTCCAGCGCAGCAGCGCATCGCCGAGCACGAGCCAGGGCTCACCGTCGCGAAGCACGAAGGCGGCGTCGGGCAGCTCGTCGATCGGTGCGTCGCGATACGGCGCGAGCCGCTCCGAGTGCAGCCGTTCGTCAATCGCGTCGGCGCGCCGCTCGCCGACGAGCTGCATGAAGCGGTTGTAGTCCTCGCGGCGACACTCGGCACACGGTCTGTGCCCGGCCGCGAAGGCAGTTGCCTCGTCGAGGAAGAAGAGCTCGGTGTAGCGCCCCGGCTGCAGCTTCTCGATGCGGCGCCGCTCCTTGAATTCGAGCCGACACGCGATCCAGCGCTTCACCTGGTAGCGCCGCACGATGTTCCCTTGCCCATCGTGGAGGCAGCCGCGGTTCCCGTAGACCAGTCCACGGGCGGGATCCGCGATCAGCTCGCCGAGCGGCGTGACGCGGTTTTGGAGCGCCATCGCTCGCGCGTCAGTGGCGCGCGCGTTCGTGCGCGTGCGCGTGAGGCCGCGACGCAAGGAGCGCGAGCAGTGCGACCGCGACGAAGTTCCGGAAGGTCGGCTCCGGCCAACGCACCTCGGCGGAGGCCTGGAACCAGGACGGGTCGATGAGGAAGACGACACCCGTGATCAGGACCTTGCCCGCCCACCCGACGACGAGGAAGAGCGTCGCAAGCAGGATCCCCCAGAAGCCGAGCTCCGGCAGCCCCACCGCCTCAGCGAAGTTGAGCACGTTCCAGGCGAGCCAAAAGATGATCGGCCCGATCAGAACGACCAGGAGGAACACTGCGATCGCGATCGCCAGGCCGCCCGCGATCAGAGCGGTGATGCCGAGCATGCGCAAGACGACGCGGAGCGAATTGTTCACGGCGCGAGTCTATGTCTTCCGATCGCCGGTCAGTCTTCGTTCAGCGGCCGGCGGAGCACCCAGAGCAGCGTGGTCGCGGTCGTGGGCTCAGGGACGTCCGGCGAGTCGCTCGAGCCAAGCTTGTTCAACTTGGCCGCGGCGTCCTCGAGCCGTCCGAAAGCACGCGGCATGAACGTCGTCCCAGCCGGACCGCCCTGAACGGGAGCGCCGCGGACATCCGAGGCTACGCCGACAAGCTCCCAGCCGTCTCGCCCGTACTCGTTCAGCGCCTCGGTGTAGTGCCCCGCCCGGAGAGTCAGGACCCTGTACTCCCATTGCTGCATCAAGGGAAGCCTAAGGACCTGTTGGCGGCGCAGCCTGACCGGCGGATAATCGGCCGCAATGCCTGGGTCATCCAGAGACGGGCTCGAGTTCGCCGTGCTTGGACCGGTTGAGGTGCGTCGGGACGGGCACCCGCTGGCGCTTGCAGGCCTGCGCCAACGAGCGCTCCTCGCGTTCCTCGTTCTCCACGCAGGCGAAGTCGTCTCGAGCGACCGGCTGATCTCTGCGTTGTTCGGTGAGGACGCCTCGGGAGGTGCGGCGAATGCGCTCCAACAGTCGATCTCGCGACTCCGGCGAACGCTGGGAGAAGACGGGGCGCCAGACCAGACGATTCTCGTCACGCGTTCGCCCGGCTACGTGCTCCACGTCGAGCCCGATCGTGTCGACCTGCAGCGATTCGAGCTGCTCTTGCACGAGGCGCACAGGACCCTCGATCGCGGCGATACCGAAGGCGCGGTCAGCGAGCTACGTGAAGCGCTCGCGCTCTGGCGAGGGCCTCCGCTCGCCGACCTGACCGAGCTCGAGTTCGCCCAGGGAGAGATCAGACGTCTCGAGGAGCTCCGCCTCGGCGCGACGATGGACCGAATCGACGCCGAGCTCGCGCTCGGCCAGGCAGCGGACGTCATCGCCGAGCTCGAGGGGCTCGTCGGCGCGAACCCCTACCAGGAGCGATTGCGCGCACAGCTGATGCTCGCGCTCTACCGGTCGGGACGCCAGGCGGACGCGCTGCAGGCGTATCGCGATGCGCGCGAGCTGTTGCGAGACGAGCTCGGGCTCGAACCCGGCCGTGCCATCCAGGAGCTCGAGCGAGCGATCCTCGTGCACGAGGCAGCGCTCGACGTCTCCCCACGCCACGTGGAGACGCCCGGCGACGTCGCCGTCTGCCCGTTCAAGGGCCTCGCCTCCTTCGACCTCGGCGACTCGAGGTTCTTCTGCGGGCGCGAGCGGGTCGTCGACGATCTCGTCGCCCGCCTCGCCGAGAACACGCTTGTCGGCGTCGTCGGCCCCTCCGGGATCGGCAAGTCATCGGTGCTCCGAGCCGGCCTCCTACGGGCGCTTGCCTCAGGCGCGCTTCCCGGCAGTGAGCGCTGGCCTTCCGTCGCCATCAGACCGGGCCGCCGTCCACGTATCGAGCTCGAGCGCGTGTTCGAGCTGACGCGCACGGCCGACCGCTACGTCGTTGCCGTCGACCAGTTCGAGGAGCTCTTCACGGTCTGCAGCGACGAGGACGAGCGCGGTGCCTTCATCGACGCACTCGTCGCCGCTGTGCATGACCCCGACCGTCGAGCCGTCGTCACCCTCGCACTGCGCGCCGACTTCTACGGTCGCTGTGCAGGCTACCCCGAGCTCGCCCGGCTGCTCTCCGCCAGTCACGTCCTGATCGGGCCGATGCAGCGGGACGAGCTTGCGCGCGCGATCTCGGTGCCCGCCGAGCGCGCGGGTCTCGAAGTCGAGGACGGTCTCGTCTCGGCACTCGTCGACGACGTCTCGGGCGAACCGGGGGGCCTGCCGCTTCTCTCGACGACGCTGCTCGAGCTGTGGCGCCGACGCGATGGCTCGATCTTGCGCCTCGCCGACTACCACCGCGCCGGCGGCGTGCACGGGGCGGTCGGCAGGCTCGCCGAGCACACCTACGACGACCTCGATGACGAGGGCAAGCAGGTCGCGCGCGGGCTCATGCTCCGCCTCGCCGGCGGTGACGCCGACAACGCCGTCCGCCGGCGCGTCCCGACCACCGACCTGACCCGAGGGCTCGGGGAGGCCGACAGGGTGCTCGGAGTGCTGATCGACGCGCGACTCCTGACCGTCGACGACGGCTCGGTCGAGGTCGCGCACGAAGCGCTGCTCCGGGAGTGGCCGCGCATGCGGGAGTGGCTCGAGGAGGAGGGCGAGTCTCGCCGCCTGGAAGCGCACGTGAAGTCGGCCGCGGTCGATTGGGACGCGGGCGGCCGCGAGGCCGGCGACCTCTATCGCGGCCCGCGGCTCTCGGCGGTACTCGACTGGCAGGCTGGACATGCTGAAGAGCTCGGCGGACTCGAGCACGAGTTCATCGACGCAAGTCGAAACGAGAGCGAGCGCGAGCTCGATGCACAGAAGCGACGCAACCGGCGGCTGCGCACACTCGCGGGCGGCATCTTCGTCTTGCTCGTGCTCGCCCTGCTCGCCGGCGGCGCGGCGCTCCTGCAGCGCGGCACCGCGCGGCGCGAGGCACGCGATGCTCTCGCGCGTCAGCTGGGTGCGGAGGCGTTGACCGAGCCGCGCATCGATACGGCGATGCTGCTCTCGCGGGAGGCGGTCAACCTGAGCCGGTCGACGCAGACCGAGGGCACGCTCCTCGCCACGCTGCTGCGAAGTCCCGGTGCGATCGCAACGTTCACCTCACCGATCACGTCAAGGCCACAACGGCTGAGTGTCACCCCTGACGGCCAGACCCTGGCGGTGGCCGACAACACCGCCACGGTGCGCTTCTACAGCCTGGCGACCCGCAGACTCCACGCCACTGTCTTCCCTCTCGGTTACGGAACGGCGCCGACGTTCAGCGCGGACGGCAAACAGTTCGTCGAATACGCGGGCACCTCGCATGCGGAGCTGGAACTGGCGGACGCCCACACGCTCAAGCGCCTAGCGATCTTCGCACTCGATCGCCGATTTCTGACGGCGCAGAGCTGCGGTTCTCAGGTGCCCATTCTCGGCCCGACCCAAACGGTGGACTTCGCGTACTGCACGACGCGCCCCGACGGCTCGGACGGGCCTGCGTTCATCGACCAGTGGAGCCTCACCTCACATCACCGGACGGTGACCGCGCAGCCGCTCGGAATCGTCGGCGCGAATGTCCTGCAGTCGGTCCCGGGGGGCCGCCTGGTCGTTGCCGGTGACACGGAGGCGCTCGTCCTCGACGGCCGGACGCTCCGCGTGCTCCGGCGGTTGCCGCTCCGGCTGCCGCCGGCGGTCAACTACCTCAACGCCGAGGCCGTAAGCGACAACGGCCGGGTGCTCGCCGCCGGGGGATTCGACGGGACGGTTCGATTCGTCGACCTGCGTACGGGCCGCATGAGGTCCGCGAGAGACACCCTGGCAGGCACGGTCAACTCGGTCGCGTTCTCGCCGGACGGCCGCACGCTCGCGACAGGCACTCAGGATGGCAATGTGATCGTGTGGGACGTCAGCTCTGGGACGATCGTCGATCGACTGACCGGCCACGCCACACGCGTGCTCGGCGTTGCATTCGGCCCTGACGGCAAGACGCTCTACTCGTGCAGCCTCGACGGCGCCATCTTCGTGTGGGACCTCGGCACGACACGCCGCTTCGGGCTCTCGTTCGGAAGCTCCTCCGGCCCCCTGTTCGTCACGGGGCCGGACGAGCGCTCGATCGCTCCGCCGCTTGCCGTCTCGCCCGACGGCCGGCGCTTCGCCACTCGCCTTGGACGGACGCGCGTCGGCATCTTCGACACAGACGCCGCGAAACTGCGCAGCGCGTTCACGGTCAGGGCCGGGGGCGACATCGGAGCTCTGGCGTGGTCGAAGGACGGCTTGCTCGCGGTGAGCGGCGACGAAGGGCACGTGCAGCTCTGGGACGTCTCCGGCCGCCCGCGACTCGTGCGCGCGCTCCACGGGATGGGCTCCGTCACCAAGTACCCGGAAGCCGTGACGACGCTCGCGTTCTCACCCGACGGCTCGCTGCTGGCAGCCGGCGACGTCAACCATACGGCACCCGCCGTGCAGTGGCGCTACGGCACCGCCGCGGTTTGGGACGTCGCAGCCGGCCGTCTGCTCTGGCAGAAGCGGAGCAAGCGCGGCTGGGTCAATAGCGTCAAGTTCTCACCGGATGGGGAGTCCCTCGCGGCCGGTGACGAATCCGGTGTCGTGGCGGTCTACGAGGCCGGCTCCGGACGACTCGGCCGGACGATCCGGACCGAAGGCGGCCTCCACTACACGACACTCGCATACGAGCCGAACGGAACGCTCGCGACCGGCTCATACGCGGGCATCGTCCAGCTCTGGAACCCGGCCACGGGTCGCGAACTGGGGAGGCCGACGGCGGCCGCGGCCGCCCCCGTCTCGAGCATCGCCTTCGACCCGACGGGCTCGACGTTCGCAACGACCGGCGGTTCGGACGGAATCGCGAAGCTCTGGACCACCGCCACGCTGCAGCAGTTCGGCAGCAACCTGCGCGGGGCGCCGAACTTCTGGGGGAACGCTCAGTTCACGCCCGACGGCGGCCACCTCGTGGTCGTGTGGGAGGACGGCACAGGTTCCGTCTGGCCGACCTCGGTTGCGGCTCTCGAGGCGCACGCCTGCGCTGTCGCCGGACGCAACTTCACGCGCACGGAGTGGCGCCAGTTCGTCGGGGGCAGCTACAGGACGACCTGCCCCGGTCAGCGGGGCGTCAGCGGGGAGTAAGAGCGCGGTCAGCGCCTCCCTGGAGCCTCCACGCAACAGGCCGCACAGGCGGCCACAAGCGAAGGAGGCACCAGTTGTTCGCATCACGCAGAATCGTCATCCTCTCGAGCCTCGTCGCATTGCTGAGCACCATGATCGCCGGCGCAGCGAGCGCAGAGCCGAAGAACCAGTGGCCGTTCACGCGCCCCGCCACCTCGCGCGTCCTGACGCAGGCCGCAACGAACGGCTTGGTCGACTCCGCGCCGATGCCGGAGCCGAAAAACGAGTGGCCGTTCACCCGGATCGTCGGCACGCGCGCAACCTCGTCCGCCGGAGCGGCGACGGTGTCCAACGGCGGCTCGGGCGGCATCGACTGGCCGCTCGCCGGCTGGGCCTCACTGGTCGCCGTCACGCTTGTCGGTGGTGGGCTCGCCCTGCGGCGCGCCGCACTGTTCAGGCCCCGCAATCACCCGGCCTGAACGCGACTCCACTCTGGGGGGTGGAGCCGCCCGGGGGGAGAGGCAGCACACTGCCGCCTCTCCCTCTCTCGGAACGACGACCCGCCCAACCGCACGCAAACCGCGACGAATCCGTCGCAACCCGAAAGGAGCACGGCATGAAGAAGATCGTCCCGCTGCTCGCTGCCCTCACCACAGCACTCGGCCTGGCCGCGTCAGCGTCAGCCTCAGGCCCCGCACACGTCACCGTGACGATCGTGCAATCGACGCCTGTCCACAACTTCTCGTGCACGCCGTATGGCTACGCATGGGAAGTCGTCTCCACGTTCACCGTGACTCGGAGCTCGACGCTGTTCTACGACGACAACGGAAACCTGGCCAAGGAGATCCGCCACGTCGACTTCACCGGCACCCTCTACCGCTCCGACGACCTCTCCGCCACGATCCCCTACGCCGGCACGTGGAACCGAACACTGGACGTCGCGGCGAACACGGTCACGAACACGGGCCTCATGCGCTACAGCCACCCCGACGGGACCGGCATGGTCTCGATGGACCCGGGGAGAACCGTCCTCGACGCGACCACCTTCGACGCCCTCAGCGACACCGGTCCGACGAACGCCGACTGGCAAAACGGCGTCTGCGCCTACCTCGCAGCTCAGTGAGCACCATGGTGGGGCGGTCATCGCCGCCCCACCGTTCACCTTCGAGGATGGGCCGTGAAGGGATCGAACCTTCGACCTTGGGATTAAGAGTCCCCTGCTCTACCAGCTGAGCTAACGGCCCTAAGGCGCCGCGTATCGTAGCGTGGCTGTGAAAGTCCTCTCCGTCGTCGGCAACCGCCCCCAGTTCATCAAGTCGGCGCCGCTCTCCGTTGCCCTCCGCGACGCCGGGATCGACGAAGTGGTGCTGCACACCGGCCAGCACTGGGACCCGGACATGTCGCAGGTCTTCTTCGACGAGCTCGGGATCCCGGAGCCGGCCCACAAGCTCGATCTGCGCACCTCCGACCCGGTGGCGATGACGCCGCCGATCCGCGAGGTGATCGAGGCCGAACGGCCCGACTGGGTGCTCGTCTACGGCGACACGAGCTCGACCCTCGCGGGCGCGCATGCAGCGGGTGAGGAAGTCCCGGTCGCGCACGTCGAGGCCGGCCTGCGCAGCTTCGACCGCTCGATGCCCGAGGAGCGGAACCGAATCGACGTCGACCGGCTGTCCGCGCTGCTCTTCTGCCCGGACGAGCGCTCGGCCACACAACTCGAGCTGGAAGGCGTGCCGGGCCGACGAGAGGTGGTGGGCGACGTGATGGCAGACGCGACTCGCCTGTTCGGGCCGATCGCACGACGCGGCGAACGCCGGTACGAACCGCCCTACACGGTGCTGACGATCCACCGTCAGGCCAACACCGAGCCCGACCGCCTGCGGGCGATCGTCGAGGCGATCAACGCCGCCGAGTACAGGTTCGTGTTTCCGGTGCATCCGCGCACGCGGCACGCACTCGAAGACCACGAGCTTCGTCTGGCGGGACACGTCGAGGCAATCGAACCGCTCGGCTACCTGGAGCTGCTCGCGCTCGTTGCCGCGGCGGAGGCGGTCGTCACCGATTCCGGCGGCCTGCAGAAGGAGGCGTACTGGCTCGGCGTCCCCTGCGTCACGCTCCGCCCGAGCACCGAGTGGGTCGACACGGTGCTCGCAGGAGCGAACCGCCTGGCCGAGCCCGCCGAGCTCGCTGCCGCGCTGAAGGACGCCCGCTTCCCGCAGGGCGCACCGCCGCTATACGGCGACGGTCACGCCTCCGAACGGATCGCGGCCGCCCTGTACGCTTGACCGCCGTGCCCGAGTCGACCCTCTACGACGTTGCCGTCATCGGCGCGGGCTACGTCGGCTTGCCGCTCGCCGCGACCTTCGCCGAAGCAGGCGGTCGTGTGCTCGTGATCGACGTGCAGCCGCGGATTGTCGAAGACCTGAATGCCGGCACGAGTCACATCGAGGACGTCACCTCAGAGCGGCTCGCGCCGCTCGTCGAGCAAGGCGTCGTCGTTGCGAGCATCGACTACGAACAGGTGAAGCAGGCGCACGCCGTCTTGATCGCGCTGCCCACGCCGCTCTCGCGCCAGCGGGAGCCCGATCTCTCGTTCATCGAGCGCGCCGCTGAGAGCCTCGCGCCGGTGCTCCAGCGAGGCCAGATCGTCGTGCTCGAGTCGACCACCTGGCCCGGCACGACCCGCGAGATCCTCCAGCCGATCCTCGAGCGGGGCTCTGGGCTGAAGGCCGGCGTCGATTTCCATCTCGCGATGTCTCCCGAACGCGTCGACCCGGGCCGTGAGGACTGGACGACGAAGACGACGCCGAAGGTGGTCGGCGGAATCACCCCGGAGTGCACGAAGTTCGCTGCGGAGGTGTACCGCGCCGCGCTGGACACGGTGCACGAGGTCTCGACGCCCGAGGCCGCCGAGCTGACGAAGCTGCTCGAGAACATCTACCGCGCGGTCAACATCGCGCTTGTCAACGAGCTCGCGCAGCTCTGCGACCGGATGGAGATCGACGTGTGGGAGGTCGTCGACGCCGCAGCGACGAAGCCGTTCGGGTTCGCGTCGTTCAAGCCCGGCCCAGGCCTTGGCGGCCACTGCATTCCGATCGATCCCTTCTACCTCACCTGGAAGGCGCGCGAGTTCGACTTCTCGACGCGCTTCATCGAGCTGGCAGGCGAGGTGAACAACAACATGCCGTACTTCTGCCGCTCGCTGATCTCGCAGGCGCTGAACCACGGTGCAAGCAAGTCGGTCAGCGGTTCGAAGATCCTGATCATCGGCGTCGCGTACAAGCCGGACATCGGCGACATGCGCGAGACGCCCGCCGAGAAGCTGATCCACCTGCTGAAGACCGCCGGCGCTGACGTCTCCTACCACGACCCGCACGTGCCGGAGTTCGACGGGATGAGGTCCGTCGCTCTCGAGCCCGAGCAGTACGACTGCGTCGCGATCGTGACCAACCACTCTGGCATCGACTACCGCGACGTCGTCGACCGCGGGCACGTGATCGTCGACTTCCGTAACGCGACGAAGGGCCACGAAGTCGACGGCAAGGTCTGGAAGCTGTGACGAAGATCGGCGTCGTCGGCCTGAACTACTGGGGCCCGAACCTCGTCCGCAACTTCAACGACCTCGCCGAGCTCACCTGGCTCTGCGATCTCGACGAAACGCACCTGAGCCCGATCGCCGCGCGCTACCCGAACGCGCGGGCGACGACGAACTTCGACGAACTGCTCGACGACGACGAGCTCGAAGCCGTCGCGATCGCGACGCCGGTGCCGACGCACTACGCGCTCGCCAAGCAGGCCCTCGAAGCAGGCAAGCACGTGTTCGTCGAGAAGCCGCCCGCGATGCGCGCAGCCGAGACGGACGAGCTCGTGACGCTCGCGGCCGACAACGACCTCGTGCTGATGCCGGGCCACCTGCTGCTCTACCACCCCGGCGTGCTCAAGCTGAAGGAGCTGATCGTCGGCGGCGAGCTCGGCGACGTGCTCTGCGTCTACGGCAACCGCGTCAATCTCGGGATCGTTCGCTCGAACGAGAACGCGCTCTGGTCGCTCGGCGTGCACGACCTGTCGGTGATCCTCTACCTGCTCGACGAGAACCCGGACTTCGTCACCGCACAGGGCAGCGCGTCGATTCACCCCGGCGTCGAGGACGTCGTGTTCTGCTTCCTGCGCTTCCCGAGCGGGAAGATCGCGCACATGCACCTCTCGTGGCTCGATCCGCACAAGATGCGGAAGATGACCGTCGTCGGCCGCGAGAAGATGGTCGTCTTCGACGACATGGAGCCCGAGCGCAAGGTGACCGTCTACGAGAAGCGCGCAGGAGCTGCGGGCGAGCTGTACTCCGGTGACATCTCGATCCCGAAGATCTCCACTCACGAGCCGTTGCGGCTCGAGTGCACCTACTTCCTCGAGCTGATCGACGGGCAACACGACCGGTCGCAGGTCGCACGTGACGGCGCACGCGTCGTGCGCGCGCTCGAGATGCTGACGAATGCACTCAATGCATGAGATCCACCCCAGCGCGATCGTCCACGAGGGCACGGTGCTCGGCGAAGGCGTGCGCGTGCTCGAGCACGCCGTCGTCGGCAAGCAGCCGTCGCTCGGGGCGTCCTCCACGGCGAAGCGCGACCTACTGCCGCCGACGACGATTGGCGAGGGCACCGTCATCTCGACCGGCGCGATCGTGTTCGCGGGCTCGTCGATCGGCGCCAACTGCATCGTCGGTGACCAGTCGTGCATCCGCGAGCGCGTGCAGATGGCCGACGACTGCATCCTCGGCCGAGGCTCGCTGATCGAGAACGATACGACCGTCGGCGCCGGAACGCGGATCCAGGCCGAGGCGTACGTGACGGCCTACTCGACGCTCGAGGAGGACGTCTTCATCGCACCGTGTGTCGTGACGACGAACGACAACTTCATGGGCCGCACCAGGGAGCGCAAGGCGCTGATGAAAGGGCCGACGATCAGGCGCGGCGCGCGGATCGGCGGCGGAGCGATCCTCTGTCCCGCAATCGAGGTCGGCGAGGAGGCTTTCGTCGGCGCGGGAGCGGTCGTGACGAAGGACGTGCCTGCGCGCAAGGTCGTCGTCGGCTCCCCGGCGCGCGTACTACGCGACGTCGACCCCGCCGAGCTGCGCGAGAACGGCGGCTAGGAGCGCGCCGCTGACAGCCGGTAGGCCAGCGGATCGCGCGTCGGGCGGCCGACGCGCAGCTCGAGAAAATAGGTGCCGGTGCGGGTAGCACGGTAGGCGACCCGCGACTGGGCGCCAACGGTTCGCGACTGTGCGAGCAGCAAGCGTTGATCGTCGAGCGTGTCGACACGCTGCGTGCCGGGCGCCCAGACGCTCATCTGCACCTTGCCGGGCCCCGCCGGCGTCACCCGGGCGAAGAGCCGGCGGCCCTTCTGCAGGTAGACCCGGTAGACGTCGAGATTGTCGTCCCAGTAGTCGAGCGTCGCCTCGATCGTGTGCGGGAGCGGTGGCAGAGCATGCGCCCATGGCCCGGCGTTGTCGTTCGGCTCGTAGTGGTCGGCGGGCGGCAGCTGCCCTTGTGCCAACAGCCTGAGCGCGCTTTCGACGTCGAGCGTCCCCCAGCCGGTGAACATGTCGCGGCCGACCGGGCACTTGGCGCAGCCGGTCGAAGCGTTGGCATCGTCGGCGCTGCGCTCGAGCAACCAGGAGACCTGCTCCGGACGAAGACTGGGATCTTGGCCGAGCAGCAGCGCGGCTGCCGCCGAGACCTGCGGCGCCGCAAACGACGTGCCGATCGCGTCATGGAACTCGAAGGGGCCGCAGTCGGAGTACGGCTCGTCGCTACAGCCCGCACGCGTCTCGACCAGATTGGTCGGGATGGTCGAGAAGATTCCGTCGCCGGGCGCCGCGAGATCGTTGTAGACGACGTCGCGGTTCGAATAGTCGGGGACCGATCCGTCCTGGCGCACCGCGCTGACGCCGATCACGTGCGGCAGGGAGGCCGGATAGTGCGCGAAGCCCCACGGCGTCGCCGGGGACTGCGGTCCGTTGCCCACCGCCGCGACGACGACGGCGCCCCTCGAATAGGCGTATTCGACCGCCGCCTGCTCGAGCGGCGAGTAGGTGTCGAGCGCGGGGTTGAGTGGATCGCGGACCCCGCCGAGGCTGAGGTTGATCACACGCGCGCCGTTGTCGACAGCCCAGCGAATCGCTGCTACCTCACCGCTCAGCGATACCGTTCCATCGGGCCGCACGACCTTCGCGATCATCAGCCGCGCGTTGAAGGCCATGCCGGCGATCCCTTGGTTGTTGAACGGGCTGGCGGCGATCTCCCCGGCGACGAACGTGCCGTGACCCTGGTCGTCGCGGTACGGCGAACCGCCCACGAACGACTTCGCGGCCACGACCCGCCCCACGAACTCTGGATGCGTCCCGTCGATGCCCGAGTCGATCACTGCGATGTTGATCGGGAAGAGCTGCGGCTGCGTCGGCCAGTAGGTCCAGGCGTGGTCGCTGACGAGGTACCACTGGTGAGCTGCGAGCGGCTCGAGGTTGTCGAACGCCGCGGCCGTCGCAGGCAGCACGAGCGCAGCGAGCGCGATCCCGACCGCGAGACGGCGCCTCACGGGACGACGAGCGTAGAGGAGACGCCCGCGGCCAGGCCCTGGCCCGGCACGCAGCGGACGCGGTAGGTGCCCGGCGCCGCTGCCCAAGCGAAGCTCCAGGCACCCGACGGATCGGTCACCGTGGTGGCGACCGTAGTCCAGGCTGTGCCGGCTCGCTGCTGGAGCTGCACGACCGCATCGCCGAGCGCGGGCCTGATCACACCGCCGATCGCCGACGGGCCGATGGTGGCGTCGACTCTCGGCGCGACTGCGATCTTGGCGAGCCCGGCACGCACGTCGCCCCAGGCAAGGCGGTACTGCGTCGTCGCCTGCGGATGAACGATCGTCGAGAACGAGCCGTCTGGCCCCAGTAGGAGCTCACCTGCGGGCGCCCAAACGGGCAGCGTTGCCGTCTTCGATTCGAGCGACACGGCATCGGCGCCGCGGGCAACGCCGGTGAGCGACACGGCGCCGCCGTAGGTCATCGTCTTCGCAGTCGGCAGGAGCTCGAGCAGCCCCGGCGTGAACCAGGTCGAGCGGAGACCGAGGGCGGTGCGAACCTGGTTGCCCGTCAGGGTCACCTGCGAGTCGTCGTCGGAGACGACCGTCACCGACTGCGCGCGACCCGACGGCCCGTTGGTCAGCTGCATGTCGGCGAGCGGTGCCGAGAGCTTGAGCGCCTTCGCGACCTTCGCCGCGTCGAGCACCACCGGGCCCCAGTCGTGGTAGGGCGACAGGGTGTCGTAGGGGTCGGAGACGGGAACGAGGTACGGCACTGCGATGCCGGTCGACTCGAGCGCGGAAGCCGTGCGTCCCCCCGACGTCGAGAAGAACAGCGTGTCGGCGACCTTGCCGTTGTAGAGGACGACCTCACCCTTGGTGGCGTCGACGGCGTCGCTGGAGCTCGGCGATTCGACCTTGACACCCCCGTACACCTGGCTGCGAGTGTCGCCGTAGAGGTCGAACGGGCGGCCCGTCGCGAGATTCGCGAGCGCGTACGAGCGGGCTGCGACCGCCTGCGCCTTCAACGCCTCGGGTGCCCAGCTCATCGGCATCTCCGCCGGCACGACCCCTTTCAAGTACGACTCGAGACCGACCGAATCGATCACCTGAACGCGCTTCCCGGCCCCGGAGACCACGAGCTTGCCGCGGTACGGCGCACCGTCCACCGAGATCGGTTGACCCGATGCAAACGTGTAGGGCGGCAGCAGCCCGGGCTGCGCCGCAAGCGCGGGTGTCCCCTTGAGGACGATCGTGCCGGGGTCGAGCTTCGCGTGCTGCCCGGTCGCGTCGGTGACGGTCCAGGGCACGGTCGAGCTCAACGTGGTTTTCTTCGCTGCAACGAGCAAGACCCGCACGGTCGTGACCTTGGCCGGCCCAAGCGTCGTGCCCAGGTAGTAGTGGGCAAGGATCCGGTCGTACGTCCAGCCGTGCTTCGCATACCCGTACGCGCCCCACTGGCTCATCCCGAGGCCGTGGCCCCACCCGTGCCCGCTGACGACGAGCACCGCCTTCGCGGGGCTCGTCACCGTGTTCAAGGTCGTCGTCGTCGAGCCGGGCGCCGACGTGGTCGCGCCCAGGCCGAGCGCCGGGCCGGCGGCGAGCACCGACAGCGCGAGGCCGCCGAGGAGCAGCAGCGACGCAGCGGCCAGCCGGAGGGCGGTGCGACCCACGCGGGCCAAGGTAGCCGAGGTCTCAGCAACGTCTGACGAGGCTTTACCGAACGTTTCCATAGCGCCGCGAACGGCAAGGAGCCGCTCTATGGTGACTTCTTTCGTCGCCCGCTGAACCATGCCTGCCGATCTCGACACCCTGCTGCCCCCGCGCTACGAGGACGTGCGCCCGATCGCCCACGGCGGCATGGGAGAGATCTTCCGCGCGACAGATCGCGAGCTGGGCCGCGACGTGGCGGTCAAGCTGCTCGCCGAGCGCGTCTCCGCGGACGGGGACTCGAGGGCTCGCTTCAAGCGCGAAGCGCTCGCGGCGGCGAGGCTGTCGGGCACCCCGAACATCGTCACGATCTTCGACGTCGGCGAGCACAACGGCCGGCCGCTGATCGTGATGGAGTACTTCCCCGGCGGATCGCTGGAGCAGCGACTCGCCGGGCGCACCCCCTACTCGGCCGGGCAGACGCTCGACTGGCTCGAAGAGGCGGCCGTCGCACTCGACGCCGCGCACGCGGCCGGCATCGTGCACCGTGACGTCAAGCCGGCGAACCTGCTGCTCGACGGCAGCGGTCACGTGCATGTGGCCGACTTCGGAATCGCGAGCGCCGTGGGGCTCGACTCCTTCACGCAGGTCGGGACGATCCTCGGCACGGCGGGCTACCTCTCGCCCGAGCAGGCGGAGGGCGAGCGCGCGACCGCAGCGAGCGACCTCTACAGCCTCGCTGTCGTTGCCTGGGAGCTTCTGGCCGGGCGGAGGCCATTCGAGTCGAGC
The DNA here is from genome assembly GCA_036271075.1 of Gaiellaceae bacterium. Classification (GTDB taxonomy): domain Bacteria; phylum Actinomycetota; class Thermoleophilia; order Gaiellales; family Gaiellaceae; genus PALSA-600. The sequence goes on from DATBBH010000007.1 coordinate 83,832, forward strand.
TCAGCGACCGCAGAGGCCGCCGCGCATGCACATGCCCCGGTGCCTTCCATCCACGACGCGAGCCCAACGCTGCCTCCCGGCTACGACAGGATCTTCGACCGCGCACTCGCCAAGGATCCACACGCCCGCTACCCGACGGCGGCCGAGTTCGTCGGTGAGCTGCGACGGGAGCTCCACGAGGACGCCGGCGACACATGGATCGCGCCGGCCGCGCGTGCGACTGCGGTCACACGTCCTGCCCAGGTGCGCCGCTCGTCGGGCTGGTGGCTGCCCGCCTTGCTCGCGATCCTGCTCGCGGCGGGCATCGTCGTCGCGGTGCTCGCTACGCGTGGCGGCGGCGGCGCGCCGCAGGCGAGCACGGTCGTGCGCACCGTGACGACGCCGGGGCAGACGGTTCGCGAGACGGTCACGACTCAGCCCACGACCGCACCGCCTGCGAGCGGCGCGAGTGGAGCAGCCCTGAACAACGCCGGCTACGCCAAGATGCAAGCCGGTGACTACGCAGGGGCGCTGCCGCTTTTGCAGCAGGCGGTGCAGAAACTGAACGGCACCGGCTCGATCGACGAGGCCTACGCCGACTACAACCTCGCCTTCACGACGTTCGCGCTCGGCGAGTGCTCGAACGTCAAGGAGCTCCTCGACCGGTCGCAGTCCATTCAGGGCCACCGCCCGGAGATCGAGCAGCTACGCCACGACGTGCACAAGAGCTGCGACTAGGAGAGCCGGGCGGCGTACTGCGCCTCGTAGTAGCGGCGGTAGTCGCCGGATTTGATCGGCTCCCACCACTCGCGGTTCGCCCGGTACCACTCGACCGTCTCCTCGAGCCCGCCTGCATCCAGCGAATGGGCGGGCGCCCAGCCGAGACCGCGCAGCTTGGACGAGTCCACCGCGTAGCGGCGGTCGTGGCCCGGCCGGTCCTCGACGTGCCTGACGATGTCCGGGCTGGCGCCGGTGAGCTCGAGGATGCGCTTGACGATGTCCATGTTCTCGCGCTCCTGCCCGCTGATGTTGTACGCCTCGCCTGCCGCGCCGTGGCGCAACGCGATCTCTATGGCGTCGCAGTGATCGTCCACGTGGAGCCACTCGCGGCGCTGCTTGCCGTCGCCGTACACGGGCAGGTGCTCGCCGTCGAACGCGTTCGTGATGAAGAGCGGCAGGAACTTCTCGGGGTACTGGCGCGGACCGTAGGTGTTCGCCCCCCGTGTGACGAGCGCGTCGACACCGAAGGTGCGCACATAGGCAAACACCTGAAGCTCGCCGCCGGCTTTCGAGGCCGAGTACGGGCTCGAGGTGCGAAGCGGGGCGTCTTCGCTGCAGCCCGGCGCACCGAGCGGGATGTCGCCGTACACCTCGTCCGTGGAGACGTGCACGAGCCGCAGGCGGGCGTGCCGCGCGTGATCGAGCAATACCTGCGTGCCGAGCACGTCGGTGAGGATGAACTCTGCTGGGCCCAGGATCGAGCGGTCGACGTGCGTCTCGGCGGCGAAGTTGACGATCGCGTCGCAGGCCTGCGCAGACCGCGCGACCGCATCCGGATCGGCGATGTCGCCCTCGTGGAACTCGTGCTCGACGCCGTCGAGGTTCGCGCGGTTGCCGGCGTAGGTGAGCTTGTCGAGCACGACGACGTCCTCGCCGCGGTCGGCCAGGCGCCGGGCGAAGCACGAGCCGATGAAGCCCGCGCCGCCGGTGACGAGGACGCGCATCGCTACAGCGTACTCACAGCCGTGCCAGGCACTCGCGCAGCCCGTCGCGCCAATGGGGCAGCTCGGGCGCGCCCTTCTCGCTGCGGAGAACGGAATAGGCCGGGCGGGGAGCACGGCTGCCAAACTCGGCGCTCGTGATGCGGCGCACGCGCGTGCCGAGCCCGGCCTCCTCGAAGATCGCCTCGGCGAAGTCGGCCCACGTGCACTCGCCGGCAGCGGCGACGTGGTAGACGCCGAACGGCAGCTGCAGCAGCTGCTTGGTCGCCTCCGCGAGGTGCCCGACGTAGGTCGGAGCACCGCGCTGGTCGTCCACGACGCTGACCTCGCGGTGCTTCGAGCCGAGCCGCAGCATCGTGCGCACGAAGTTGGTCGACGTCCAGCCATAGAGCCAGGAGGAGCGCACGATCCACGCCCGCTCACCCGCCGCCGCCTCGCCGTGCAGCTTCGTGCGTCCGTAGACGCCGAGCGGAGCCGGAGCGTCGGATTCGACGTATGGCTCGCGCTTCGTGCCGTCGAAGACGTAGTCGGTCGACCAGACGACGAGCGGCGCACCGAGCTCGGCTGCATGCTGCACGCCGCCGACGTTCACTGCAGCGGTCTCCTGCGGCTCGACTTCGGCGCCGTCCACGTCCGTCCACGCCGCCGCGTGCAGGACGAGCTCGGCCTCGAGCGCGGGCGGCGGCGGATACGTGACGTCCCAGTCCGCCCGCGTCAGGGCGCGCGCGTCGGGGAACGCCTCGGCGAGCGCGTGGCCGAGCTGGCCACCGGCGCCCGTGATCACAACGCGGCGCGCTGGTCCCGCTCCGACAAGATCGGCGATCGGGTGCTCCACAGGTCGACCACGCGCGGATCGTTCCACGCGACGCCGTGTTCGTCCGGGCGCGCGGGGTCGTACTCCTCGGTGACGAAGTAACAGAAGAGACAGTCGGTCAGCGCTTCGTAGCCGTGTGCGTTCCGCCCCTCGACGTAGATCGCGACCGGGTTGTCGTCACCGATGTCCTCCGTGAACGTCTCCCCGGTCTCGCGGTTCAGGACGACGACACGCACCATGCCCTCGAGGCAGACGAACAGGTCGTCCTGGCCGCGCTCGTGATAGTGCAGCGCGCGGATCACGCCCTGCCGCGAACGCGCGAGATTCGCCTGCCGAACCGGCTTCGGCAGCGCGCTGGCCCGCATCAGCTCCTGGAACCAGCCGCGCTCGTCCTCGTGGCGCGCAAGCGGGACACGCGTGACCACTACTTGTTCGCCCCTGTTTCTTCGATCAGCCGGCCCACTTCGGCAAGGTCGCCCCAGTGCTTGCCGCCGTCGTGCCACCACCCCTCGACGCGACGCACCTCGAGCTCGCCCCGCTGCGCGTAGAGACGGTTGACGTCGGTGATCTCGAGCTCGCCACGACTCGACGGCGCGAGCCGCTCGATGATCTCGAAGACGTCCGGCGGGTAGCAGTACAAGCCGACGACAGCGTCGTTCGACGGGGGCGAGTCGTAGCGCGTATCGACCCGTCCCGCCTTCTCGACGATGTCGGTGACGTTCATCGCGTCGTCGTAGACAGCGACCCCGAAGTTCTCGGGGTCGGGCACCTCCTTGACGAAGACGAGCGCGCCGTTGCCCCACGAGGCCACGGCATCGGCGTGCGCGTGCTCAAAGATGTTGTCGCCGAGGCACACCACGAGCTTGTCGCCCGCCGCGAAGTCGCGCGCCATGCCGACCACCTGCGCGATCCCTCCCGCCTCGACCTGCACCTTGTACGACAGGTCGAGGTCGAAGAGTGGCTCGTCCCCCGACCGCGAGCGAACGTGACCGTTGCCCAGCAGATCGATGAACTGTCCCGCGTGCTGCTGGCCGGTGACGAGCAGCACCTCGCGGACACCGAGCCGTTGCAGGAGCTGCAGCGGGTAGTAGACCATCGGCCACCGGCCGACCGGCAGCAGGTGCTTGTTCGTGACGCGCGTCAGCTCCTCGAGCCTGGTCGCGGTGCCGCCGGCGCAGATCAGGCCCTTCATGCGGGCGATGCTACAGCGGCGGCTTCCTGGTCAGGTCACGAGCCGCGTGCGCGAGATCAGCCAGAACGACCCCTCGACCGACGGGCCGATCAGCACCGCGAACACCAACGTACCCATGCCCACATGGCCGCCCAAGGCAAACCCCGCCAGCAGCACCGTCCCCTCGAGCACCGCGCGCACCACTCCGATCCGGACGTGCGTGCGGAGTGCGCCGACCAGCATCAACGAGTCACGCGGCCCGGCCCCGTACGCCGCACCGATGTAGAACGCCGAGCCGACCCCGAAGAGCACGAGCCCGAGCGCGAGCAGCATCGCACGCGCGGGCAAGGGCCACGTCGACAGGTGCTGCACGAAACCGAGCGGCTGCACGAAGGCGATGAAGAGGCCGATCAGGACCGCGTTCGCGATCGTGCCGGGGCCAGGCCTCGATCCGAGCGACCAGGCCACGAAGAGCACGACTACGGCGACGAGCTCGTTCGCCAGCCCGAACGAGAGCGGCGTGTGATTCGCGATCCCCTGATGCAGCACGTCCCACGGTGGCAGGCCGAGCCGCGATTCGAGGAACGCCACGACGCCGCAGGCAAAGAGCAGAAGGCCGGCGACGAGCCAGACCGCTCGCGCGACCCGCCCGCCACGCAGGACGGGCGCCGCGTGCACCGTCCGACGTTAGTGGAAGGGAGCGATCAGGACGAGCGTCGTGAGGAGCCCGATCGAGGCTGCGAGGTAGCGCATCCCCTCATCTTCCAACGGCATCTTGCGGCTTTCGTGTCGCGGCGGTACGGAATTCGTTAGCTAGGGGCGGCCGCGACGGTTGAGCTGCGCCGGCCCAGGGCCAGCCCGAGCGCAACGAGCACGAAGCCGAGGCACGTGAAGACGAGCGGCGGCACCCAAGCGCGGGCCGAGCCGCTGCCGCCGTTGAAGAACACGAACTGCACGTGCGTCCACTCGAGCGTGAAGTGCACCGACGCCAGGAACAGGCCGACGGCGCCGAGCACCGCCCAGCTGGAGCGGCCGACGACCCTCGACCAGAAGACAAAGATCAGCGAGGCGACGATGATCAGCGTCCATTCGAAGCTGCCGCCATGCCAGAACCAGAGGAGGCTGCCGCCGATCATCAGCCCGGCGCCGAGGTGGAGCCAGAAGCCGTACGGTCGGCTCGGGCCCGCGTCCACGGCCAGCGCGACGGCGAGGTAGCAGAGCCCGACGAAGAGCGTCACGATGGCGGACCACCAGCCGCCGTTCGAGATCAGGTCGGTGACGAAGATCCACCCCGCGGGCACTGCCTGCGCCGCCAGCAGCGGTGCCCGGAACAGGCCAACGGCGATCACCGCGGACGACAGCCAGAGCAGCTCGAGCAGCAGGCGCGCAAAGTGGAAGCCGCTGAAGCTCGACGACGTGAGCGAGGACGATCCCCACCCGAACCACGTCCACAGCGCGCTCAGGAACGCGACGAAGGCTGTCACCGCAACGAAGGCGAAGACCCCGGCCGTGACGGGGTGGCCCGTGGCGCGGAAGCGGATCGCGATCGCCGCCACGACGACCAGCACGAGGAGCGCCCAGCCGGCATAGCCAGCGTCGCCCGACCGCGACGCGAAATACGTGAGCCAGGCGCCCATGGCGCCGAGCACGGTGAGCCCACCCGCGTAGACGAGAAAGCTCCAGGCCGACCAGCGCGGGTGAACGACCGCCACAGTCGCAATCGTCTGCCGGGCGTCGGACGGAGCCGCCCGAGGCTTCGGTCCGGCCTGACGGGGTACGGTTTGCACGGGATGTCGCGCAGGGACGTCGACAAGCTGCAGGAAGAGATCGAGGAGCTGTTCGCGGACCTCTGGCAGGTACCACGCTTCTCCGGGCTCCGCCGCGGGTTCCGGCCGAATGTGGACTGCTTTCACACGGACGAGCCGCACGCACTGACCGTGGTCGTCGAGCTCCCAGGCGTGGAGGCGAGATCGGTGCGCGTCGTCGCAGGCGAGCGCCTGCTCGTGATCGCGGGCGAGCGCAAACGGCCCCAACAGCCGGGACGCGTCTACCAGCAGATGGAGATCGAATACGGCCCGTTCCAGCGGCAGGTCCGGCTCCTCGAGGACGTCGATCCGGCGGGCGCGCAGGCACGCTTCGAGCAAGGAGTGCTCACGATCGAGTTGCCGGTGGTCGAGCAGGCGCCTGCGCCCGGCCGCTACCGGATCAGGGTTGAGCGGGCATGACGGAGATCGCATTCGACTCGGCAGAGCCGGAGGAGCAGCAGCTGGAGTTCCCGGCGGCGCTGCCGGTCTTGCCGCTGAAGGAGACGGTCGTGTTCCCGCAGTCGATGTCGCCGCTCGCCGTCGGACAGGAGCGCTCCGTGCGGCTGATCGACGACGTCGTCGCAGGCGACCGGCTGCTCGCGCTCATCACGGCGAAAGACGCCTCGCTGGAGTCACCCGGCTGGGACGACCTCTACGAGATCGGCACCGTCGCCCTCGTGCACAAGATGATCAAGGTTCCCGACGGGACGCTGCGGATCCTCGTGCAGGGCATCGAGCGGATGAAGCTCGAGCACCGCCTCGACACCGACCCGTATTTGCTCGGCGAGTTCAGTGCGCTGCCCGACGTGCTCGTGGAGACTCCGGAGCTGGAGGCGCTGACTCGCAACGTGCAGGGCCTGTTTGCGCGCATCATCGGGCTGGCGCCCTACCTTCCGGAGGAGCTTCAGCTCGCAGCGGCCAACGTCGACGATCCGAGCGCGCTCTGCCACCTCGTGGCGTCGACGCTCCGCACGATCAAGACCGAGGAGCGCCAGGAGATCCTCGAGGAGGTGAACGTCGAGCAGCGCCTCCGCACCGTCTCGGCGATCTTGAGCCGCGAGCTGGAGGTGTTCGAGCTCGGCTCGAAGATCCAGTCGCAGGTCCAGTCGGAGATGGAGAAGGGCCAGCGCGAGTATTTCCTGCGCCAGCAGCTGAAGGCGATCCAGCAGGAGCTCGGCGAGGACGACCCGGAGCAGGCCGAGATCGCCGAGCTGCGCGAACGGCTCGACGCGCTCGGCACGTTGTCCGAGGAGGTGCGCAAAGCCGCCGACCGCGAGCTCCAGCGGCTCGAGAAACTACCGCCGGCGGCCGCCGAGTACGGCGTCATCCGCACCTATCTCGAGTGGATCCTGACCGTGCCGTGGTCGACCTACACGGAGGACAATCTCGATCTCGAGCACGCGCGTGAGGTGCTCGACACGGATCACTTCGACCTGGAGAAGGTCAAGGACCGGATCATCGAGTACCTCGCCGTCGCGAAGCTGCGCAACGAGGTCTCCGGCCAGATCCTCTGCTTCGCGGGGCCGCCAGGCGTCGGCAAGACATCGCTCGGCCACTCGATCGCAAACGCGCTCGGACGCAAGTTCGTCCGGCTCTCCGTCGGCGGAGTGCGCGACGAGTCGGAGATCCGCGGCCATCGCCGCACCTACATCGGCTCGATGCCCGGCTCGATCATCCGGTCGTTACGCGATGCAGAGTCGGCGAATCCGGTCGTCCTGATCGACGAGATCGACAAGATGGGCAGCGACTGGCGCGGCGATCCGGCGAGCGCGATGCTCGAGGTGCTCGACCCGGAGCAGAATCGCACCTTTCGCGACCACTATCTCGACCTGCCGTTCGATCTCTCGAAGGTGCTGTTCATCTGCACCGCGAACACCCTCGACACGATCCCTGGGGCGTTGCTCGACCGGATGGACGTGATCCAGCTCTCGGGGTACACCGAGGACGAGAAGCTGGGGATCGCGAAGCGCTACCTGTTGCCGAAGCAGCTGCGGCTGCACGGGCTGCAGCGCCGGCAGCTGACGCTGTCGGACAAGGTGCTCCGGTCGGTGATCCGGGAGCACACACGCGAGGCGGGCGTCCGAAATCTCGAGCGGCGACTCGCAGACATCTGTCGCAAGGCCGCCACGCAGGTGGCAAAGGGCCGGGCGCAGAAGATCCGCGTCGACGACACCCGCTTGCGCGAGTGGCTCGGTGCACGACGCTTCTCCGGCGAGGTGCGCAAGCGCACCTCCGATCCCGGCGTCGCGACCGGCCTCGCCTACACCGCGGTCGGCGGCGACGTGCTCTTCATCGAGGCGACCGCGTATCCGGGCAAGGGCAAGCTCACGATCACCGGGCAACTCGGAGAGGTGATGCAGGAGTCGGCGCAGGCCGCCCTCTCATGGGTGCGCTCACACACCGCCGAGATGGGGCTCGCCGACGACTGGTTTGCGACCCACGACATCCACATCCATGTTCCGGCGGGGGCCGTGCCCAAGGACGGGCCGTCGGCCGGGGTGACCATGGCAACGGCGATCGCGTCGCTCGTGCGTGGCGAGCCGGTCGCAGACGATGTCGGCATGACCGGAGAGATCACGCTCACGGGCCAGGTCCTGCCGATCGGGGGCCTGCGCGAGAAGTCGCTGGCGGCGCAGCGCGCGGGGCTCAAGCGCGTGATCTTCCCGCGTGAGAACGAGCCCGACCTCGACGACCTGCCGCCCGAGGCGCGTGCCGCACTCGAGTTCGTTCCGGCCGACACGATCGAGGACGTGTTCGCGGCTGCGTTCGACGGGAAGCGTCGCGCCCGCCCTCGTGCCGCGCAGGGGATCGAGCGCCAGGCCGCTATGCCACGGCGAAGCTCGTGATCAGGTGCTTGCAGAATGCGTCGCTCGTCGATGAGCTGCGCCGGCAGAGCAACTGATACTCGCGGCTTCCCCGCAGGACGAACGTGTACGCGTCGATGTGGTCGCCGACCTTCATTTCGTAGACGTGGGATCGGATGCCTCCCGCCGTGACGGTGCTCGTCCCCTCGAGCACTCCGCCCGTTTCCTTCGCGAGCGCCTTCATCCGCACTGCCAGCTCGTTCGCCACCGCGCCGAACAGCGAGTCCCTATATGGGTGGACGAGCGGGAACGTCGACACCTGGACGAGCTGGGAGTCGCTCGAGGCGGAGATGTGCCCCACCGCGTGCTCGATCCGCCAGCCGGCAGGTGCCCCAAAGCTGAAGCCCCGGCCGGCAACGCGCTGGTAATGCCCCTTCGGCTCGCCCGACCCACCGCAGCCTGCGAGGATGAGCACAGCTATAAAGAGCGCTTGTTTGCCGCGGACAGCCCGGGGTAACAGGCGCGCGGTATCGAGGCGAAAGGATCCGGCAAGCATGGTCAAGACAAAGGACAAGGTCTACGGCGCAGCGGAGAACGTCAAACCCTACGTCGAACGCGCTATGAACGACGACAAGCTGCGCGCCGACGTGATGAGCGCGTTCGCGACGGCGAAGGATCTCTACAACGAGTTGATCGGCGGACGGAGCGCCGTCACGCTCGCCACCCGAGTCGCCACCGACGATGAGATCCGCGAGAAGCTCAGGGCTGCGATCGACGACCTGAGGAACGCGGCCGACCGGCTGCAGGGCAAGAGGTCGCACAGTGGACGAAACACGACGCTGCTCATCGCTGGAATCGCCCTCGGCATCCTCTTCAATCCAGTCACGGGGCCCGAGACGCGCAGGTGGGTAAAGGAGATGATCAGCGGCGGCGACGGCGAGTTCGGCGGCGACTATCCGTCTTCGAACGGCGGTGCGTCCTAGCGAGAAGTCATGCGTTCCGGCTACCCGCGACCAAGATCGGTCCTCGGCGCGGGCACCGTCGGAACGAGCGTTTGCATCAGCGCTGACGCCTTCAGGGGCGTGAGCGCGCGCTCGAGCGAAGCCGGGTCGAGCCCGTCGGCGGTGGAGATGTCGTTCATGCCGAGCAGGATCGCGCCCGGCTCGGGCACGCCGGGGCCGCCGGGAACCGCCGGCGCCCAGCCTGCGGCGATCGGGAACGGCAAGTCCTGCTGGTGCTTCCACGCATCGAGGTACGCCGTCGGGTCGACGGCACCGTCGTAGCCGAGATAGAGCAGTGAGACGGGATGGATCTCGAAATGCAGGTGGTACGGCGTTCCCTCGGCGTCGCCGGTGTCACCCATGAACCCGACGACCTGCCCGGCCTTGACGTGCGCGCCGTCCGTCGCCGCCGTCGAGAACGCTGAGAGGTGTGCGTAGTAGAACTGGTTCCCCTGCTGGTCGAGCAGCCAGAGCCGGTTGCCACCGATCTTGTTCCAGCCGACCGAGAACACCGTGCCGTCGGCGACTGCGAGGAGCGGCTGGCCGAGCTGGCCGAAGATGTCGTCGCCGTGGTGATAGGTGACGTCCGAGCGAGCCGCACCGAAGGTGTCGATGTATGAGGAGGTGCCGTAGACCGGGAAGACGTAATGGCCGGCCGTGAGCTTCGGCTGCACCTTCAGCGGGGTGGACTTCGACGGGGTGGCTCCCTGCTTCGGCCGGAGCTGCGGCGCGTCCCCGGCGCTCGGGTTCACGACCGTCCCCGGAACGGTCTCGGTCGTCGTGGTCGTCTCAGTCGGCGCCGCGGGTGGCGCGGTCTGAGCGGCGGCCTCGGCATAGCCGATCTGGATCTCGCTCGAGGCGGGCAGCCCGCCGTGGTCGGCCGTCAGGCGGACGTCCAGTTCGGTGACGAAGCCGCGGTAGCCGCGCGCCCCGGCGGGCGCGCTGCGGTCGGTCCCGACGCTGCCGATCGTCAGCTGTCCCCAATCGCCGAGCGCGACCTTCACTGCGCCAGGCGCGACCGGCTGGCCGCCGATCCTCAGATTCGTGACGCTGCTGCCGTTCGCGTTGCCGCCCGCCCCGGAGTAGCCGGTTCCGGCCGAGGCGCGAGCAGTGACCGCGTCAGCGGTGATCTCGCCCTTGAACAGCGAGAGCGCGGTGACGACGCTCTGGGACTTTGCAGACGCATTCGTCACGACTGCAGTGGTCGCGCTCACGGTCGTCGACTGCGCGGAGACGATCGAGCCGTCTGCGGGATAGGAGAACGCGCCACCGATCGCAGGGGCCGCATTCGGCGGCGAGACGACGACGGCCGTGGCAACCGGGCTCGCGGCGGGAACTACGACCTTGATCGCCCACGCGGTGGCAGCCGCCCCCGGGGCGCGCGCGGGCCCCTCAGCGCCCGCTGACCCGAAGGTGAGCAGCACAAGGGGCAGGAGCAGTGCGAGCCAGCGGCGCACTGTCCCTGATTCTGCCAGTGATCGACGATTCCTCAGGCGATTCGCTCTCGAGGGGGCTAGCCGAGCTGCCTGCGCGCGAACTCACGGAAGCGCTCGCGCGCCTCGTCGTCCGGGCCGATCGGCTCTTCGCCGGCGTAGCGAGGGTCGGCCGCGACCTCTTCCGCCACGGCGCGCACTTCCCGCACCACTGCTTGTTTGTGCTCCGGATCGCGCAGCAACGCCTCGATCCAGGTCTCCGACCCGTCGTACTCCGGCACATCGTGCTCGACGAGCAGCTGCCCGAGCAGCAGGCCGACGCGGATGTAGGCAAACGTCCGGAAGGCGAGGATCTTGTGCGGTCCGGCGACGAGCTCGTCGATCTCGGGATGCTCCGCCTGCAGCTGCGTGACGATCGAGCCGATCGGCTCGTCGACGAGCGGTATCCAGATCTCCTCGTGCTCGGTCATCGGCGAAGTGTTCACGATCTGCGCTGCAAGCGCCAGATCATTTGCGCGGAGGTGCTCAAGAGCAAAACGCCGAAGAGCCTCCGGAGGGTGCTGTCGGTCAGCGATTCGGCGACGATCACGCCCGCCTGGACGCCCACGATCGACGCTACTCCGATCACGGCAGCGACGCGAAAGTCGACGTTGCCGTAGCGCCTCTGGCGCCACGTCCCGACGAGCGCCGCCGGCAGAATCGCGAGCAGCGACGAGGCCTCGGCGTGGAGCTGAGTCAACCCGAGCACAAGCGCAAGCGTCGGCACGAAGAGGATGCCGCCGCCGACGCCGAACAGGCCGGAGAGAACACCGCCGGCCGCACCGATCAGGATCACGAGCACGTAGGTCATACGAGCAGCCGCACCCCGACCGCAGCGAGCAGCACCGCGAAACCGTAGGAGAGCCGCTGCACGGGGATCCGCTGCTGCAACGTCGTACCGACGAGCACACCGAACATCGCGGGGATGCCGACGAGAGCAGCCGCCCCCACCTTCACTTCACCATGGAAGCCGTAGGTGATTGCGCCCGCCACGGACGAGACGAGGATCGCAGCCAGCGATGTCGCGGCGGCGCGGCGCTGGTCGAAGGCCAGCAGCAGCGTGAGCAGCGGCACGATCACGATCCCGCCACCGACGCCGAAGATCGCCCCGAAGAAGCCTGCGACGACCCCGATCGCAACCAGCTTCGGCACGTTTCGTACTCTACGCGGGGTGGATACGCTCACCCTGGTCGCCGCCGAGCCGGACAAGGCGGCGCTCTTTTTCGACGTCGACGGCGTGCTCGCACCGATCGTGCCGCGGCCTGAGGATTCCTCGGTCCCACCCGCGACCCGCCGCGAGCTCGAGCGCCTCGCTGGGCGTTACGCCCTCGTCGCGTGCATCACCGGGAGAACCAGCGACGTCGCACGCGCGATCGTCGGCGTCGACGGCTTGCGCTATGTCGGCCAGCACGGCCTGGAGCTCGAGGCGAGCGCCGCAAGGTGGGCCGACCGCGTGCACGCGTTCGCCGCCGCCTGGCCGTGGCCCTGGCAGGAGACGAAGCCGCTGACCGCCGCCTACCACTATCGGCTGGCGCCGAATGAGACGGAGGCGCGCATCGAGCTGGAGGCGGTCGCGGCCGCGGCGCTCGCCGAGGGCCTGCGCACGCGCTGGGGGCGAATGGTGCTGGAGATCCTGCCGCCGGTGGATGCGACGAAGGGAACCGCCGTCCGGCACCTGCTCGCAGAGAGTGGGCTCCAGCGCGCGCTTTACGCAGGCGACGACACGACCGACCTCGATGGCTTCGCGGCGCTCGACGGCCTGGAAGCGGCGGTGCGAGTCGCCGTCGTCTCGGCCGAAGGGCCGTCGGAGCTCGGCGAACGTGCCGACGTGATCGTCGGGTCGACGGATGCGTTCGTCGAGCTCTTGCGTCAGCTTTAGAAGCCCAGGCGCTCGCGCAGCTGCCGCGCCTGGCGGCGTGCGACGTCGAGCTCGGTCTTCTCCGCGTCGGCGAGCTGCAGGCACAGCCGCTCCGGTGCGACACGGCGCACGCCTGCCACCTTGCTCAGGTTGACGAGGTACGAGCGATGAATGCGCGCGAAGCGTCCAGCCGGAAGCTTCTCCTCGAGCTCTCCGAGCGATGCTGTACAGAGGTATGAGCGGTCGTAGGTGTGCACCCGGCTGTAGTCCCCGTCAGCTTGTGCGTAGTGCACTTGGTCGTAATCGAGGAGCTCGGTACCGCCCGCAGCCACGACAGCCACCTTCTCGACCCGGAGAACATTCTCGACTGACCGCTCCCGGAGCCGCTCCACGACTCGCGCTAGCCGCTCCGGGTCGACCGGCTTCAACAGGTAGTCGAACGCCTCGACGGCAAACGCGTCGAGCGCGTAGCGCTCGTGCGCTGTCACGAAGACGACAGCAGGCGGGTCGGCTCGCTCGCGAACGAGTGGCGCAGCTTCGACTCCACTGAGGCCCGGCATCTCGACGTCGAGGAAGACGACGTCCGGCTCGAGCTGCCGCGCCAACTCGAGTGCCTCGCCCGCCCTAGCTGCTTCACCGGCGACCTGGACGTCGGCGTGCTCGGCCAGCAGATACCGCAGCTCCGACCGCGCCGGTGCCTCGTCGTCGACCAGCAACGCCGTAATCACGTGACCGGCACCTCGAGCCGCACGACCGTCCCGAACGGGAACGACCGCAACCTGACGCGCTCGCCGTAGTGCGCGATCAGCCGCTGGTTGACGTTCGCCAGGCCGAGGCCCGTGCCGTCGCCTGCACCAACGCCCGGCTCGAGCACGCGGTCGACCACCTCGCGTGCGATGCCGCGCCCGTCGTCGCGCACCGTCACGTGCAGCCGACCACGCCGGATGCGCGCCCGCACGAGCAGGTTGAGCGGCCGGTCGGTCTTGCCGTGCTTGATCGCGTTCTCGACGAGCGGCTGGACGAGCAGCGGGGGCAACCTGACCAGGAGAGCCGCCGGCGTGGCATCGATCGTCACCTCGAGCTGCGCGCCGAACCGCGCCTGCTCGAGCTCGAGGTAGCTGCGCACATGTCGCAGCTCCTCCTCGAGCGTGATGAACTCACCCGGCCGGGCGAGGCGACTGCGCAGGTGGTCTGCGAACGCGAGCACGAGCCGGCGCGCGCGTTCCGGCTCGGTGCGTATGAACGACGCAATCGTGTTCAGCGAGTTGAAGACGAAGTGCGGCTCCATCTGTGCCTGCAGCGCAGTTGTCGTGGCCGAGTGAAGCTCCGACAGCTGCAGCTGCGCAGAGAGTTGCGTGCCGAGCAGGTCGAGCGTCTCGACGGCGGTCTCGTCGAGCGGCGAGCCAGCCGTCGCGAACGCGACCACGGCGCCCGCGGGGCCGTCGGTCAACAGCAGCGGGACGACCGCCGCGGCGCCCAGCGGGCAGGCGGGATGCACGCACTCCGTGCGGATCCCAAGCGGCGCAAGCAGCGAGCGCTGTTGGGCGAGCGCCTCGTAGACCGGCCGGATCGGCTGGTCGCCGGCGCCGTGATGGTCGGCTCCCGCACCGACGAACGCCAGCACCTCGTGAGTGTCGGTGACTGCGACCGCGCCGAAGCCGAGCTTCTCGAACAGCTCGTAGGCGAGGGTGCGTGCGGCCGATTCGGTCAAGCCACGCCGTAGCTCGGGCAGCGTCGACTCGAGCAACTCGAGGACCGGGGCCTGGCGCCTGGGCCTGCGCACGCGGGGCATGATCCGGATTGTGCACGTGACCGACGAAGTCCTCGCACTGCTCCGGGCCAGATATGGCGAGCCGCTCGAGCTGAGGTGGACCGGCGAGATCAGCGAACGCGAGCATGCGCTTGCGACCTACAACCCGAGCCGGCTGCACGACGTGACGTTGTTCATCCTCGATCCGGACGATCGGATCGCGCTGATCCGCAAGCCCCAGTTCGCCGAGGGGATCTGGCGGCCACCCGGCGGCGGGATCAAGCCGGGCGAGGACTTCGTGGCCGGCGCGGAGCGTGAGGCGCTGGAGGAGACCGGCCTCGACGTTCGCCTCGAGCGCTATCTGGTCGCCACCCGGGCCACATTTCTGCATGACCACGGCGAGGTGGCATGGCGCACGCACGTCTTCCTGGCCCGCACCGGGGACACCGAGCTCGCCCCCCGAGATGCGGAGGAGATCGCAGGCGCTCGCTGGGGCACGCTGACCGAGCTCGCCGGCCCGCTTCGCGAGCGCCTGCTGGCGACGGGCCATGCGCTCTGGCGCTATCGCGTCGCGCTGCACGACGCCGCCCTCGAGGCGCTCAGCCAGAGGAGCGGCGTCTGAGCCGCCTCCGACGCCGGAGGTCTGCTTCTTCGCGGAAGATGCGCTGAGAAGAACCCACCACGCCACGGGCGGACAGATCGCTGATTCCCCTGCAAATTCCACAGATCAGGGGACCGCCGGCTCGGGATCGTCGTCAGAGCAAGCTCAGACGTGGCTCAGAGGAAGCTCAGACGTCGTGAAGGGTTCATTCGAGCACGCCGAGCACGCCTGGGATCGATGTCACTCGTGGGCCATCCCAGTCTTCGAGCCCGGGCCACAGCGGTCCCTCGCCCTCACGATGAATCAGGATCGCGTCCATGCCGACGCGGCGAGCTCCGGCCAGTTCGTCGTTCGCGCCGTCGCCGACGAACACGGCCTCGTGTGGCTCGACGTCGAGCAGCTCGCAGCAGCGCAGGTAGATGCGCGGATCCGGCTTCGAATAGCCGACACTCGACGAGAACACCTCCGCGTCGAACAGTCCCGCGAACTCCGACTCGGGCCACAGCACCTCGATGTCCTCGCTGCAAACGGTGACCAGCCCGAGGAGATATCCGTCGGCGCGCAAGCGCCGCAACGTGTCGACCGACCCTGCCCGCGGGACGAGCGCACGGCGGTGGTAGCGCAGTCGCAAGGTGCAGATGTCGTCGTGGAGCTCCTCGGGCACGCCGGCCTCGGCGAGGGCGTCCCGGATCGGCGCGTTGTAACGCGTCGTCGAACGACTCCAGCGCTCACCGAAGCCGCCGCCGACCAGCGCGTCGACCTCGTCAGCCATCGCCGCCGCAGCCTCCCGGTCCCAGTCGATCAAGGTCTCCCAGAGATCGAAGATCACGGCTCTATAACGCAGCTGCGCAGCACCTCCCACGAGCGGCGGATGTCGTCCTCGGTCGTCTGCGCGTTGCCGATCGCGAGCCGGATCATGTCCCGCCCGTCGAGCCGCGCCGGAGCGACGAATAGCTCGCCGGTCGCCGTTGCAGCGCGTGCCAGTTCGACGTTGTCCGCCTCGACGTGGCGGAAGCAGACGGTCGAGAACGGATGCGGCGCGACGACCTCCCAGCCCGGCTCCGCCTCGACGAGCGATGCGAAGAGTTGGGCGAGACGGACGTGCTCCCGAATCAGCGCCCGTAGTCCCTCGGCTCCGTACCAGCGCAGCACGGCCCACAGCTTGAGCGCGCGGAACCTCCGTCCGAGCGCAGGCCCGTAGTCCTTCAGGTCGACGGCGGCGTCGGTGGCAGCGAGATAGTCGGGCACGAGCGCGAACGCCTCGTGGAACGCCTCGGGGCGCCGTGTCCAAAGCGTCGAGCAATCCATCGGTGTGAAGAGCCACTTGTGCGGGTTGACGACCACGGAATCGGCGTGCTCGACGCCGTCGAGGCACCAGCGCAGCTCCGGGCACACCGCCGCCGAGCCGGCGTAGGCCGCGTCGACGTGTAGCCAGACGCCTGCCTCGGCGCAGCGTCGCGCAAGCTCAGGCACCGGGTCGACGGCAGTCGTGCCGGTGGTGCCGACCGTCGCGACAACGGCGGTCGCAGTGTCGAGCGAGAAGTCGGCGCGCATCCGGTACTCGTCGTCGACGTCCACCTTCCGAAAGTCGAGCCCGACGAGCCGCGCAGCCTTCTCGACGCTGAAGTTCGCCTGCTCCGACGCGTAGACGACGCCGCCCGGCTTGCGCGTGCGCGCAGCGGCCAGGGCCGCCACGGTCGCCGTCGACGCCGTGTCCTCGATCTGCCCATGCCAACCACGCGGCAGCCCGAGGAGCTGCGCCAGCCAATCCAGGACCGTCACCTCGAGCTCCGTCGCCGCTGGGGACGCAAGCCACGTCATGTTGTTCACGTTCAGCGTCGCGATCAGGAGCTCGGCGAGGATCCCCGGCTCCGAGCCGGTGTTCGCGAACCACGCGAAGAAGCGCGGGTGGTTCCAGTGCGTCAGGCCCGGCAGGATCAGCTCGTCGAGATCGCGCAGGAGTGCTTCGAACGGCTCGCCGTGCTCGGGCGCCGACTCCGGCAGGCGCGCTCGCACGGCTCCCAGTTCGACACGCGCCGCAACCGGCAGCTTGCCGACCCGCCCGAGGTACGCGTCCACCCAGTCGGCGGCCAGGTTCAGGTCGTCACGAAAGGTCATCTCTTCTTACGCAGCTTCTCGATCTGCTTCCACGTGCGAGTGTTCAGGACGTCGTCCTTCGTCAACCACGCGCGGCGTGCTTGGCCAACACCGAGCTCGACATAGTCGAGCGCGCCGATCTGATGCCCGTCGGAGTCGATCACGACCTTCAACCCGGCCTCGCGTGCTGCCCGCGCGTGGACGTCCCGCAGGTCGAGCCGGTCGGGCTGCGAGTTCATCTCGATAAAGGTCCCGGTCTCGAGTGCCTTCTCGATCACCCGCTCGAGGTCGATCGGTGACGGCCGCCGCGTGCTGATCCTGCGGTTCGTCGGGTGACCGATGCAGTCGACGTACGGGCTTTCCATCGCGGCGAGAATTCGTTCGGTCGGGTTGTGGTCGAACCGTGAATGGGTCGAGGCGACCACCCAGTCGCGCGTCGCAAGGTCAGCGTCGGCGACGTCGAGCGTCCCGTCGGGACGGATGTTCACCTCGATGCCCTTGAGGATGCGAAACGGAGCCACGCGCTTGTTGAGCCTGTCGATCGCCTCGGCTTGCCGGTGCAGCAGGTCGCCACGCAGCCGTTGTGCGTGGTCACAGATCGCGTAGTACGAGTAACCGCGCAACCGCGCAGCCGCGACCATGTCCTCGAGCGTGTCCTTGCCGTCGGACCAAGTCGTGTGCGTATGCAGATCGCCGCGCAGGTCGGCGAGCTCGACGAGCTTCGGCAGCGTGCCGGCGCGGGCGGCAGCAAGCTCACCGCCGTCCTCGCGCAGCTCGGGCGGGATCCAGTCGTAGCCGAGCAAGCGGTACACGTCCTCCTCGCGGGCGAACCGATGCTCCTCCCCGGATTCGACTTCGGTGACCGAGTACTCGGAGACCGAGTAGCCGCGGCGTACCGCATCCTCACGCAACGCGACGTTGTGGTTCTTCGAGCCGGTGAAGTGCTGAAGCAGATTGCCGTAGCTCTCGGGCGGCACAACACGGAGGTCGAAGCGCGAGCCGTCCTGCGAGACGACCGTTGCCTTCGTCGGCCCTTTGGCTGCAACGTCGACGACCCACTCGAGTGAGCAGAAATGCTCGACCAGCGCGACCGGGTCGGTAGCCGTCGCGATGATGTCGAGGTCTCGAACTGTCTCTCGCATCCGCCGCGCTGAACCCGCGAGCGACACCTCGACCGAGGCCGGGTGCTCGCGCAGCACCTCGACGACCGCGCGCAGCTTCGGGAGGGTGTTGCCGAGGAGCGCGCGTCTCGGTCCCTCGGTCGCCTGAGGCTGCGCGAGCGCCGCCGCGATCTTCTCCTCCGTGCCGGGCCCGATGCCGGCGTGCCCTCGCAGCTGCTGCGCCTGGGCAGCTGCCTGGAGCGCCGCGACGGTCGTGATGCCGAGCTCCTGCCAGATTCGGCGCGCCGTCTTCGGGCCGAGCCCGGGCAGCCGCATGAACACGGCGACCTCCGCCGGCACCTCGGCCTTCCGTTTGGTCAGTGCGTGGATCTCCCCGTCGGCGACGACCTCGACGATCTTCGCCTCGATCGTCTTCCCGATCCCCTGCAGCTGCTTCGCCTTTCCATCGAGCGCAAGCTGCGCCACCGATGAGGGCGTTTCGCGGATGCGGGCCGCCGCCTTGCGATACGCGCCGATGCGGAAGCCGTCGGCGCCTTCGAGCTCCATCAGGTCTGCGAGCAGGTCGAACTGCGACGCGAGCAGGTCATTCCGCGGGAGTTCCGCCACGCCAGCGATCATAGGCGCGCCGATGCGCGCGACCGTCTGCCTCCCGACCTACAACGAACGGGCGAATCTCGAGCCGATGCTGCTTGCCCTGCGCGACGTCCTCCGAGCGGGCGACCGCGTGCTGGTGATCGACGACAGCTCCCCGGACGGCACCGGGGAGATAGCCGACCGGCTCGCGGGCGAGCTGGAGTTCGTCGACGTGCTGCATCGCGCGCGCAAGGAGGGATTGGGGCCGGCGTACATCGCGGGCTTCCGCCGCGCGCTCGCAGACGGCGCTGAGCTGATCCTCGAGCTGGACTGCGACTTCTCCCACGACCCGAAGGACGTCCCGCGCCTGATCGCCACAGCCGAGGAAGGCGCCGACCTCGTGCTCGGCTCCCGGTACGTGCAGGGCGGCCATGTCGGCAACTGGGGACTGCTCCGGCGCGCGATCTCCCGCGGCGCATCCCTCTACACAGGGCTGTTTCTCCAGATGGGCGTGAAGGATCCGACCGGCGGGTTCAAGTGCTTCAGGCGCAAGGTGCTCGAAGAGCTCGACCTGGACGCGATCACCCCACGCGGCTACGCGTTTCAGATCGAGACGACGTACCGCGTCAAGCGCGCCGGGTTCCGCGTCGTCGAGATCCCGATCACGTTCTCGGACCGCACCGCCGGTCAGTCGAAGATGAGCAAGGCGATCGTCCTGGAGGCCGTCTGGGCCGTGCCGCTGCTACGCCTGCGCGGGTAGCCTGCCTCGCGTGCGGAGCGTCACCGACGACACGTTCGACGCCGAGGTCCTCGGCGCGGCGAGCCCCGTCGTCGTCGACTTCTGGGCGCCGTGGTGCGGTCCCTGCAAGGCGATCGAGCCGGCACTGGACGAGCTCGCCGCTGCGAACGGACGTGTGGAGTTCGTGAAGCTCGACATCGACGAGAACCCACGCACGGCCGACCGCTTCGGGGTGCTGTCGATTCCCACGGTGATGCTCTTCCACGGCGGCGAGGCGCGCGAGACCGTTTACGGCGCCCGTGGGAAGAAGCACTTTCAGAAGACGTTCGAGCCGTACTTCTCACTCTGACCGGACGAAGTGCTCCCAGCCCGCGAGGCTGTGGGGCAGCCCGTGCAGGAGGAAGCTGACCCCGGTGCCTTCCTCGACGCGCCCGATCACGGCGCGTCCCTGCGGATCGGCGACCGCAGCCAACAGCTCGAAGTCCTCACCGAAGCCGAGGTCGTCGACCGTGGCGCCCGGCGCGAGCGGGACGCGGTCGAGCTCGACCACGCAGCGGACACCAGAGCGCGTGGCGATGTGACCGACGTCGACGGCGAGCCCGTCTGAGATATCCAGCAGAGCGTGCGCCTCACGTGCGAGGGCGCGCCCTTCGTCGATGCGCAGCGGCGGACGCGCGTATCCGCCGGCCCGGAACGCCGCGCCCGACGCGCCGAGGGGGCCGCTGACGACGAGCACGTCACCGGGCCGCGCGCCCGCCCGGCCCGGAACTCGTTCACTGCGGCCGAGCGCGGTCAGCGAGATGAGCACAGCCTCTGCAGCGGTCGTATCGCCACCGACGACCGGCACGCCGGTCTCGGCGATTCCTTCGTAGAGCGCGATCACGTCGGCGGTTTCGGTGCTTGCAGGCGCCGCGAGCGTCACGAGCAGCGCCTCCGGCGTCGCACCGGAAGCGGCGAGATCGCTCAGGTTGACCGCTGCGGCGCGGAAGCCGAGGTCGCGCCAGCCGATCCAGTCGAGGCGAAAGTGCACCCCCTCGACGAGCGCGTCCTGCGTGACGACGAGATCCGCGCCGAGTAGGGCTGCGTCGTGCTCGACACCGACGATCAGCCCCCGCCGCTCGAGCTCCCCGAGGAGCGCGAGCTCACCGCTCGCCGAGAGCCGCGTCAACCGCCCTCCTCAGACCCGGATCGGTCGCTGCGCGGATCGTCGCCACGCCGGCCGCGCCCGCCCGGATGCACGCGCCCGCGTTCGACGCGTCGATGCCGCCGATCGCGATCACGGGGACGCGCACGGCAGCGCAGATGGCGCGAAGCCCGTCGAGGCCGATCGGCGGCGCCGCATCCACCTTCGACGGTGTCTCCCACACCGGCCCCGCACCGAGATAGTCAGCATCGGCGGCGAGTGCCTCCGCGAGCGTCGTCACCGAGCGGCCGAGCAGCAGACCGCTTGCCCGCGCCTGCGCGGCACCCACATCGGCCTGACCGAGATGCACGCCGTCAGCGCCGAGCGCCACCGCCGCATTCACGTCGTCGTTGATGACGAAGGTCACACCGAGCTCGCCGAAGCCGCCGCCGCGGGCCACGATCTCCCCCGTGGGCGCCTTCACCCGCAACTGCACGATCGTGGCGCCGGCCGCGACCGCACGCCGCGCCGTCTCGAGATCCTCCACGAGCGCATGCACTCTCACGAAACGCGGGCCCGGTCGTCGAGGGTTGCCGGGTCGAGCGCCGCGAGCGAGTCGTACAGCGCCACGTGGAACGAGCCCGGCCCGCGCACACCGCGCGCCGCGTCCTCGCCGGCGACGCCGAACGCAATCAGCGCCTCCGCCGCGGCCTCGAGCGGGCGCTCGCGATTGACGGCCAGGAAGCAGCCCGTCAGCGCCGAAGACATGCAGCCCGTGCCGGTGATCGACGCCATCATTGGATCGCCGTTCGCAATCGCCACGACGGTTGCGCCGTCGGAGACGTGGTCGACCGGCCCGGTGACCGACGCAACGAGCCCCAGCTGCGCTCCGGCTGCGCGGGCCAGCTCGGCCGCATCGCCCGCCACGCCGATCGACTCGACACCGCGCACCTCCGCGGCGACCCCGACCAGCGTGGCGATCTCGCCCGCGTTCCCGCGCAGCACCGTCACGCGGACCTCAGCGAGGATGCGCTTCGCCGTCTCGGTCCGGTACTTGGTCGCGCCGGCCCCAACGGGATCGAGGACGACCGGCACGCCATGCTCGTTCGCAGCGTGGCCGGCGAGCAGCATCGCCTCGACCCAGCTCGTCGAGAGCGTGCCGATGTTCAAAACGAGCGCACCTGCGATCGCAGCCATCTCCTCGACCTCTTCGCGCGCGTGCGCCATCACGGGCAGCGCTCCAAGTGCGAGCGTCGCGTTCGCGGTCTCGTTCATCACCACGTAGTTCGTGATCTGGTGGACGAGCGGCTTCGCCTCTCGCAGCCGCCGCAGGGATTCAGCCGTCTGCATGCCTTCCTTTCACGTTGAGGACATCGACCGGCCCGTCGCCCGCACCGAGCTCGGGCAGGCCGTTACGAACTGCGTCGGTCGCAACGCGAGCTGCGGAACGAGCCGCCGCCGCGAGCGGCAGCCCTCTGGCGAGGAGTGCGGCAAGCGTCGCGGAGTGCGTGCAGCCGGCGCCATGCGTCGCCGCGATCTCGAGCCGCTCGACGGGGATCGCGAAATGCTCGCGCCCGTCGAACAGGTGGTCGACGGCCTCGTCGCCGTGACCACCGGTGACGAGCGCGGCCGGTGCGCCGAGCGCGACGAGCCGCTCGGCGAGCTCCGCGCGGGTCCCTTCGCCGGCAATCGCGCGTGCCTCGAGCAGGTTCGGGGTGACCACGGTCGCGAGCGGGAACAGCAAAGCGACCAGCGCCGCAACCGCGTCCTCTTCGAGCAACTTGGCGCCCGATGACGCAACCAGCACCGGATCGACGACGAGCGGCGTGGGGTGGGCGGCGAGAAACTCCGCAACGGCCTCGATCACGCGTCGCGAGAAGAGCATCCCGGTCTTCGCCGCATCGACGCCGATGTCCGAATAGACCGACTCGAGCTGCGCGACGACGAAGGCGGCCGGAACCTCGTGCACGGCCGTGACGCCGGTCGTGTTCTGCGCCGTCAGCGCGACGATCGCCGACATGCCGTGCGCTCCTGCGGCGGCGAACGCCTTCAGGTCGGCCTGGATCCCTGCGCCGCCGCCGCTGTCCGAGCCGGCGATCGTCAACGCTCTTGGCAGCAAAACTCTCCCTTCGCCGGTCCTAACCGGATCAGGTTCGACGGGTGTGATCTCAGCCCGTTCGGGCACCCCGGTACCGCGAGGCTAGCATCGTCGAGGTGAGCGTCGACGTCCTGCGCTGGGAGGGGCTGCTCGAGGGCGAGGAGCTCGCGCACCTCGTCACCGAGCCGGAGCGCGAGGCACAGTTCGCGCCGCTACCCACTGAGCTCGACCCGCGCGTCCGCGATGCGGTCGGCGTGCCGCACCTCTATGCCCACCAGCGGGCCGTCTGGGACGCGTCGCAGCGCGGCGAGCACGTCATGGTGACCACGGGCACCGCCTCGGGCAAGACGCTCGCGTTCAACCTGCCGGTGCTCGACGAGCTCGCACGGCAGCCCAAGAGCCGCGCGCTGTACCTCTATCCGACGAAGGCGCTCGCGCAGGATCAGTTCCGAACGCTGGCCGGGTATCGCGTCCCACGGCTCAAGCCTGCGATCTATGACGGCGACACGCCGACCGAGCAGCGCTGGCAGATTCGCAAGTGGGCGAACGTGATCCTGACGAACCCCGACATGATCCACGTGGGGCTGCTGCCCAACCACGACCGCTGGGGCGACGTGCTCGCGAACCTTCGATACGTGATCGTCGACGAGGCGCACGTCTACCGCGGTGTCTTCGGCTCGCACGTCGCGAACGTGTTGCGCCGCCTGCGCCGGCTGGCAAACGTCTACGGCGCTGCCCCGCAGTTCGTGCTCGCCTCCGCGACCATCTCGAACCCCGGCGAGCTCGGCTCGGCGCTCATCGGCGATCCGGTGACCGTGATCGGCGACGACGCGGCGCCGCGCACCGAGCGCACGGTCGTCCTCTGGAACCCACCGCTCGTCGACGGCGAGCTCGGCCTGCGCGCCTCGTCGCTCGCGGAGGCGGCGCGGCTGCAGGCGATGTTCGTCGACCGCGGTCTGCGCACGCTGACGTTTGCGAAGAGCCGTAAGGCGGCCGAGCTGATCCACCGCTTCACCGCCGAACGCCTCGGTGACGACACGCACCTCTCCCCCTACCGTGCCGGCTACACGGCGCAAGAGCGCCGCGAGATCGAGCGGCGGCTTGCCGCCGGCGAGCTCCTCGGGGTCTCCGCGACGAATGCGCTCGAGCTGGGGATCGACGTCGGGCTGCTCGACGCGGTGATCTCCGTCGGTTTCCCGGGCACTGTCGCGTCGTTGCGCCAGCAGTGGGGACGCGCTGGGCGGCGGGGCAACGGGCTCGCCGTCCTGGTCGCGACGGAGGACGCGCTCGATCAGTTCTTCATGCGGGAGCCCGACAAGCTGCTCGATCGACGCGTGGAGGCAGCGATCCTCGACCACACCAACGCGCGGGTGCTCGCAGGCCACGTGCGCGCCGCCGCGTACGAAGCACCGATCACGGCTGACGACGCCGCAACGCTCGGGTCGGAGGCGATCCACGCCGCTCGCGCCGACGCCGCGTTGAAGGAGACGCCCGCCGGCATCGTCTGGGCCGGGAAGGACCACCCCGCCGCGCGCGTGCCGCTCCGCTCGACCGATCCCGACTCGTTCACGGTCGTCGACGGAAGCACCGGAGCGGTGCTCGGGCTCGTCGAGCGCAGTCGCGCCTACACGACTGTCCATGAGGGCGCCGTGTATCTGCATCGCGGCGAGTCGTTCCTCGTCCACGAGCTCGACCTGACGACGCTCCATGCGGTCGTCGAGCCGTTCGCCGGCAACTGGTACACGCAGGCGAAGAAGGAGACGATGACCCAGATCGTCGAGCCTCGCCGTGTCGAGTGGCGCCTCGGCCTCGAGCTGGCGTTCGGCGAGATCGAAGTGACCGAGCAAGTCGTCGGCTATGAGCGCAAGACGATCTCCGGGCAGGAGCGCATCGAGCTCGTCGCCCTCGATCTCCCGCCGGCCACGTTCACAACCGAGGCGATCTGGTTCCTGCCCGAGCCACACCAGCTCGCCGAGGTCGACGAGATGCCGAAGCTCCTCGGCACGCTGCACGCCGCGGAGCACGCGCTGATCGCGCTGCTCCCGCTCTGGGCGATGTGCGACCGCTGGGACATCGGCGGCCTCTCGACGAACATTCATCCGCAGACCGGGCGGCCGACCGTATTCGTCTACGACGGCCACTCCGGCGGTGTCGGGATCACCGAGCGCGGCTTCGAGCAGTTCGAGGGCTGGGCCCGTGACACCGCCGCCTTGATTCGAGGCTGCCCATGCCACGACGGCTGCCCGTCGTGCGTACAAAGCCCTAAGTGCGGCAACCTCAACGACATGCTCGACAAGCGCGGTGCGCTCACCTTCCTGGAGCGGTTGCGATGACGCTGTCGATTTTCCGGTGGCCCGTTCGTCGTACAAGCGACCACTTCCCAAGGAGGATCCCGTGAAGTACGCACTCCTCATCTATTCCGACGACGCGCCGGACGCGTGGGCCAAGCTGTCCGAGGCCGAGCAGAACGCGCTGATGGGCGAGTACTTCGCCATCTCGGAGTTGCCGCAGACGTTCGGCGGCGCACAGCTGCAACCGGCTTCGACGGCGACAACCGTGCAGGTCGACGGCGGCAACACGCTGACGACCGATGGGCCGTTCGCGGAGACGAAGGAGGCGCTCGGCGGCTTCTACTTGGTCGAGGCGGACGATCTCGACGCCGCGCTCGAGATCGCCGCGCGCATTCCCGCCGCCCGCATGGGCGGCAGCGTCGAAGTCCGGCCGCTCGTGGAGCGCTGACACTGCTCGAGCAGGTCTTTCGCGACGAGTGGGGACGGGTGCTCGCCTCACTGATCGGCTTCCTGGGCGACTTCGACCTCGCCGAGGAAGCCGCCAAGGAGGCGTTCGCAATCGCCGCCGAGCGCTGGCCGCGCGACGGCGTCCCCGCCAACCCGGGCGGCTGGCTGCAGACAACTGCGCGGAACCGCGCCATCGATCGCATCCGCCGCGACCGGACGCTCGCCGCCAAGACACGACTGCTCGAGGTGCCCGACACCGTGGACGACGACGACCTGGAAGAGACGATTTTCGCCGACGAGCGGCTCGAGCTGATCTTCACGTGCTGCCACCCGGCCCTCGCCGTCGACGCGCAGGTGGCGCTGACACTGCGGACACTCGGGGGCCTCAGCACGGATGAGATCGCACGCGCCTTCCTCGTGCCGGAACCGACCATGGCCCAACGACTTGTCCGCGCCAAGCACAAGATCGCTGCAGCCGGAATCCCGTTCCGTGTCCCACCCGCACATCTGCTGCCCGATCGGCTCGTCGCGGTGCTCGCGGTCGTTTATCTCGTCTTCAACGAGGGCTACGGCGGCCGTGGCGATCTCGCGGCCGAGGCGATCCGGCTGGGACAGGCGCTCGCCGAGCTCATGCCCGATGAGCCCGAGGTACTCGGCCTCCTCGCCTTGATGCTCCTGCACGACGCTCGCCGCGAGGCACGCATCCGCGACGGCGAGTTGGTGTTGTTGCGAGACCAGGACCGGGCGTTGTGGAACGACGTGCAAATCGAAGCAGGGCAGATCGCGCTGGACCGGGCGCTCGCGCTGCAGGGCCACGGTCCGTACGTCGTCCAGGCGGCGATCGCCTCGCTCCATGCCGAGCAGCCGGTCGACTGGCCGCAGATCGCCGCGCTCTACGGTGAGCTCGCACGGCTGACTCGATCGCCGGTGGTCGAGTTGAATCGAGCCGTCGCCGTCGCGGAGGCGGAGGGCCCCGAGCGCGGTATCGCGCTCGTCGATCGGCTCGACCTCGGCGAGTATCAGTACTTCCACTCGACGCGCGCCGAGCTCCTGCGCAGGCTCGATCGCCTCGACGAGGCTCGCACGGCCTACACGCGCGCGCTGGCACTGACGACGACCGGGCATGAACGCCGGTTTCTCGAGAAGCGACTGGCGGAGCTCGCCGATCGCTGACATCAATTCAGCGTGCCCGAGGGCCTGATCGAGAGGATTCGCGAGTTCCGCCGGGCGGTGGAGCTGGCCGCCGCCGAACGGCGTGTGCCGACCGCGCACGGGATCGGCCTGTTCGCGGACACGGCGCCGAACGTCTACGACGCGAACTACCTCTCGATCGAGCATCCCGGC
The DNA here is from genome assembly GCA_036271075.1 of Gaiellaceae bacterium. Classification (GTDB taxonomy): domain Bacteria; phylum Actinomycetota; class Thermoleophilia; order Gaiellales; family Gaiellaceae; genus PALSA-600. Next base: position 110,641 of record DATBBH010000007.1, read on the forward strand.
ACCGACCCCGACGCGATCGCGTTGGAGGCCGAGGAGGTGATGGAGCGATACCACCACCGTCGCGTGATCCTCGAACATGGCGACGACGCGGCGGCGGTGGCGCTCGGCCGCCACGGCTACCTCCCCTCCACGCACCTCGCGTTCGCGTACGCACGCGAGCCCGACCGACGGGTCGACGCCTCCATGGTGCAGGAGGTCGAGTTCGAACGACTCGTGCCCGCGCGCACGGCGGCGACGCTGGCCGAGCCCTGGGGAGACCGCGAGATCGCCGACCAGTTGAACGACGCGAAGCGGCTGATCATGCGCGCTGTCTCAACCCGCTTCTTCGCCGCGATCGTCGACGGTGAGATCGCCGCCTACTGCGAGGTGCGCAGCGACGGGCACACCGCACAGATCGAAGACGTCGAGGCGTTGCACGCCTACCGCGGCCGCGGCTTCGGCCGTGCGATCGTGCAGCACGCACTCGACGAAGCGCGCCGCCGGCACGACGTCGTGTTCCTCGAAGCGCTCGCAGACGACTGGCCGCGGCTTCTCTACAGCAAGCTCGGCTTCGACCTCGTCGGCCGCCGTGACTTCCTGACGAAGTTCCCACATCCGTTGACCCGGCTTCGCCTCCGCACACCGCGGCTCGAGCTGCGGCTCCCGACAGTGGCCGAGACCCGGCGGCTGTTCAGGGTCGCCGAGGCGGGCATCCACGATCCCGGGGACATGCCGTTCGAAGTTGCGTGGACGGACGCGCTCGACGAAGAGAGCTTCGTGGCGCATCATCGCGACAAGCTGGCGGCGTGCACTGCCGACGAATGGTCGTTGCCGTTCGTGGCCTTTCAGGACGGCGAGCCGATCGGCGTCCAGGAGATCCGAGGCGAGCGGTTCGCCGAGCGACGCCTGGTCGAGACCGGGTCGTGGCTCGGCCTGCCCTGGCAGGGGCGCGGCCTCGGCACCGAGATGCGCTCGGCCGTCCTGGAACTCGCATTCACCGGCCTCGGCGCGCAGACGGCCACGTCCGGCGCAATCGAGGGCAACCCGGCCTCGCTCGGCGTCTCGCGGAAGCTCGGCTACGAGATCGTCGGCGCTCACGACGTGAGCCCGCGCGGCGTGCCCGTCGAGCATCTGGACGTCGAGCTCACCCGTGCGCGATTCGCCTCCCCCGTTGCGGTCGAGATCGATGGGCTCGAGGGGTTGCTCCCGCTCTTCGGCGCCTTGTAGGCTGCCGCCTCAGCGAAACCGGCGGAGGCTTGACCGAGCCGGCACAAGGTCAAAGGAGGGCACGCCATGACGATGCGGCTGCCCCGCCCGCGGCACGGGGATCCTGAACAGACGGCGGCTGAGCTACGCGAACTCGCGGCGTCGATCCTGCACGACGACGTGCAAACACTCGCGCGCACGACGGCGTACCTGCGACGCTCGTACCGGGTGGTGTTCGTCGGGTACGTGGCGATGATGGTGTTCGGCGTCGCAGCGGTCGTCGCCGCGTTCGTGAAGGGCCTGACCGCAGGGACTGTCGGGCAAGCGGCGGCCGCGATCGGGCTCGCGGGCCTGACGGTCGGCATCTTCGTCGCGTTCTTCGTGCAGAGGCCGTCAGCGGCGCTCGAGCGAAACGCGATCTTCATGCCCTGGGTCTCGATCGTCCTGACGACGTTCTGGACGCGCATGCTCTATCTCGACGACCCTGCGACGCTCGATGCGAAGCTCGGGCACGCGGCAAAGGAAGCGTCCGACGAGCTGAGCGCGATCGCGTTGCGCTATGCGGTGATCGACGGCAAGGAGTTGGCGGTCGCCAAGGAGGCATCCCACACGCACCCGATCAAGCCAGGCGCTTGAGCGCCTTCGACAACGACTGTTTCGTCGTCAACATCCCGGCATAGAGGTCGCCCTTCGCTTTCACCCGCTCCAGGACCACGGGCATCGTGTAGATCGACGGATTGAGCTTGTCGTTCACCTCGTCCCAGGTGAGCGGCGTCGACACGGGTGCGTTCGGCTTCGGCCGCACCGAATAGACGGACGCGATCGTCTTGCCTTCGCCGTTCTGGTTGGAGTCGATCAGCACACCGCGACGGCGGGCTTTCGACCACTCGGTGGTCGCGAGGTTCGGGTGCGTACGCGCGATCGCGCCGGCGACGTGCTCGGCGAAGCCTCGCGTGTCGTCGAACGTCGCCCGCCGATCGATCGGAACCAGCACGTGGAATCCCTTGCCACCCGACGTCTTCGGGAACGACTCGAGCCCGAGCGCGTCGAGCAGCTCCTTCACAATCAGCGCGACTTCGACCGTCTGCGACCACGGCACCTCGGGCGTCGGGTCGAGGTCGAAGAGCACGAAGTCCGGCCGCTCCGGCTTGTCCACCCGCGAGTACCAGGTGTTCATGTCGATGCAGCCCATGTTCACCATCCAGAGCAACGAGAGCTCGTCGTTCACGACCGGGAAGTCGACCCACTTCCGTTCCCGCGGGCTCTCCCGCGTCGAGACGAGTGCGCGATACGTCGCGATCCAGTCGGGCATGTGCGTCGGCGCGTCCTTTTGGAAAAACGCCTTGCCGTAGGCGCCGTCGGGGTAGCGGCGCATCGTGAACGGCCGGTACTTCAGATGCGGCACGAGCACGGGGGCGATCGCGCGGTAGTAGCGCAGCAGGTCGCCTTTCGTAATCCCCTCCTCGGGCCAGAACGGCTTGTCGAGGTTCGAAAGCTTCAGCTCGCGGCGGCCCCTGCGCAGCACCTGTTGAAGCGGTTCCTCCTCGTGAACAGGTTCGTCCCGCTGCACCTCGGCGGCGCTCTTGTCCTCGCGCAGGCCGAGATAGGCCGGATGGCGCAGATGTCCCTCGTGCGTCCACTCGCCGAAGCGCACCTGCGCGACGAGCTGCGGCTCGACCCATTGCACGTCTCCCTTGCGGACCCGCGGCAGCTTCGGCTCGACCGCGAACGGCGAGGTCTTGCGCCGCAGCGGCTCGAGCAGCTCCAGCAGCTTGCGGATCTCTGCGTCGTCGAACCCGGTGCCGACGTTTCCGACATAACGGAGCTCTGCGCCGTCGTTGACCGCGAGCACGAGCGAGCCGAAGGTCCCTGCCCGCCTGCCGCCCCCGCGCGTGTAGCCGGCGACGATGAACTCCTCGTTGTTCTCGGTCTTCGCCTTGAGCCAATCCCGGGTGCGCCTGCCCTCCTTGTAGGTGCTGTCGCGCCGCTTCGCGATCACGCCCTCGAGGCCTCGCTCGCGGGCGACTTCGAAGAGCGCGTCGCCGTCGTCGAAGTCCTCCGAGTACGCGACGTTCTTGACGCGGCCGTCGAGCAGAGTGCGCAGCTGCGCCTTTCGCTCCCGCAAAGGAAGGTCGATCTTCGGCTCGGCGTCGAGCTCGAGCAGGTCGAACGCGTAGTAGACGAGCGCCCCGGTGCCTCGCTGGAGCTCGGAGAAGCTCGTGCGCCCGGACGGGTCGGTCCTCGCCAGCTCACCGTCGACGACGGCGTTCGGGCTCTTGACCGCCTTGACGATCGCCTTCGCGATCTCCGGGAAACGGCCGGTCAAGTCGTTGCCCGAGCGCGAGAGCAGCGTGCACTCGCTGCCACGGACGTAGGCGAGCGCGCGGTAGCCATCGAACTTCACCTCGTAGGTCCAGTCGTCTCCGTGCGGGATCGCGGTGGCGAGGGTTGCGAGCATCGGCCGATAGGTCCGCGGCGCCGGTCCGCCCTCCTCGCCGTCGCGACCCTTGATCAGGAGCCAGTTCTGCTCCTTGCCGTCCAGGTGCGCCGGCACGAGCGACCAGCGTCCGTGCAATCGCTTGCCCCGCAGCTCGAACGTCAGCTGGCCGTTTCGCTTCTCCTCCAGCAGCTCGTAGGTGCCCTCGTCCCAGATCTCGACGGTGCCCGCGCCGTACTGCCCCTGCGGGATCTCCCCGTGGAACGACCCGTATTCGAGCGGATGATCCTCGACGTGGACAGCGAGCGCCTTCTCGCCCGGCTCGAGCGGCACACCCTTCGGCACGGCCCACGACGCGAGGGCGCCGTTTCGCTCGAGGCGAAAGTCGTAGTGGAGCCTGCGTGCGTCGTGCCGCTGCACCACGAAAGTCGGCAGCGAGCCTCGCCGGCCGCTCGTGGTGAAGGGCTCAGGCGTCTGCTTGGGGTCGCGCTTACGCCGGTATTCGGAGAGCGACACCTTGGAAGCTTCGCTCTTTCTGGTGCTCCCGCGCCGGCGGGAGTGCATCCCTTTTCCACAGGCGGCGAGGTTTAGGTCTGCCCGGGACGGAAATGACTGGAGCCAGCTTTTCTTCCTGACGGGGGGTTAGGCGCACGGGGCCCGCTTTTTGGCGGGCCTCGACGCGCTTTCAGCGTGCGTTTGTGCCCGTTGAAAACCCTGTGGATGCTGTGGAAAGGCCGTGGATTGTGTGGCAAACGTCACGCATACACACCCATGCCGCGGAACTTGGCCCGCCGGCGCCGGCGCAGCTCCTCGCCGGGGGTCTCCTCCAGCTCTTCCAGGGCCTCCACGAGCGCTGCGCGCAGCAGGCGGGCCGCCTCGTCGTGATCGGTCTGGGCCCCGCCCGGGGGCTCGGCGACGATCCCGTCGATCACGCCCAGCTCGAGGCAATGCAGCGCGTCCGGCTTGAACGCGGCTGCGGCCTTCTTCGCTTCGCCGGCGTCGCGCCAGAGGATCGCGGCACAGCCCTCCGGCGTGATCACCGAGTAGATCGCGTTCTCCTGCATCAGCACCCGGTCGGAGACCGCGATCGCCACAGCGCCACCCGAGCCGCCCTCCCCGATGATGCAGGCGACCGTCGGCACGGTCAGCCGCGCCATCTCGGCCTGTGAGCGGGCGATCGCTCCTCCCTGCCCGTGCTGCTCGGCCGCGACACCGGGGTAGGCGCCAGGTGTGTCGACGAGCGAGACGACCGGGAAGCCGAACCGCTCGGCGATCTCCATCACCCGCATCGCCTTGCCGTACCCCTCCGGATAGGCCATGCCGAACTGGCGGTCGAGGCGCTCTTTCACATCCCGGCCCTTCTGGTGCCCGATCAGGACGACCGTGCGCCCGTCGAGCGAGCCCAGCCCCGTGACGAGCGCGCCGTCGTCGGCTCGGCCGCGGTCGCCGTGCAGCTCGACCCAGTCGTCGATGAAGCGCGCGACGTAGTCCATGGTGTACGGGCGATCGGGATGACGCGCGAGCTCGACCGACCGCCAGATCGCCTCGTCACTCGTGTCGGTCCTCAGGCGGTCGAGCTGCCGCTCGAGCCGCTCCGCCTCGCCGTCGAGACGCGCACCGCGCAGGAGCGGCAATCGCGACAGCCCGGAGAGCCGCCGGCGGAGATTCAGCTCCTGGTCTCTCTCCGTCAACTGCTGCTGCGCTCCGACGCGAACAGCCTCAGCAGCTTGACGAGCTGTCCGCGCTGCTCCGAGCGCGGCACGATCGCGTCGAGGTGCCCGAAGCGCAGGTTCTGCTCTGAAAGCCCGAAGTCCTCCGGGAGCTTCTCGCGGGTCGTCTGCTGAACGACGCGCGGCCCGGTGAACGCGATCAACGCGCCGGGCTCGGCGATCGTCACGTCACCGAGCGACGCAAACGATGCGAGCACGCCGGCCGTCGTCGGGTGCGCCATCACCGTGAACATCGGGATGCGCGCGTCGTGCAGATCCTCCACTGCGCACACCGTCTTCGGCAGCTGCATCAGCGAGAGGATTCCTTCCTGCATGCGCGCACCGCCGGACGACGTGACGGAGACGAGGGGCACGCCGCGTTCGATCGCCGAGTCGCAGGCCCGTGAGAACTTCTCGCCGACTGCGCTCCCCATCGAGCCGCCCATGAAGGTGAAGTCCATCACCGAAAGCTCGATCGAATGGCCGTCCATCGTTGCCTGGCCGATCACGGCGGCTTCGCCGAGCCCGGTGTTCAGCTCCGCTTCTGCAAGCCGCTCGGCGTAGGGGCGCAGGTCGAAGAAATCGAGTGGATCCTCCGACCGCACTCCGGCGGCCTCCTCGACGAACGACCCGGGATCCGCGTACCAGTCGATCCGCGCGCGCGCCCGCATCGGGAAGTGATGCTCGCAGTGGCCGCAGACCCACAGCGCCGCCGCCAACTCGTCGTCGCGGTAGTGCGACCCGCACCTCGGACAGGTGTTCGGATGCTTCTGCTCGTCAGCCGCTAGAGCGTGCTTGTGCTCGACTTGGACGTCGATCCGGGCCTCGGACATGTCGAGAGCTTAGACCCCAGCCCGTCACCAGCCGGTTACAAACAGTGTGGTTCACAAGCCAAGCGCGTGCACGAGCCTCGGTAGGAGCGCTTCGTTCCGGTCCGAACGCACGAGCCCTGTCAGCCCGGCGCCGGCCGGCCTCGGGATCGACGCGAGCATGGGCTCGGCGTCCTCCAGCGTCGGGCCGCCCGGCTCCGGCATGAACACGTCCAGGCAGCCCGGTTCGAACACGTCGCAGTCGAGCGCGACGTAGATCCGCTCGGGCAGCTCGCCGAGCTCGTGGCGGATGCCCGTTTTCCGGATGAAGTCCACCTCGGGGGGATCGAGATTGCGGGCGCCGAGCAGCGTGACATCGGCCGGGGCGACGTCCCCGGCGTCGATCAGCATGCGCAACGGCATGCCCCAGGCGTTGCCGGACGGTGAGCTCTCGGGCGTGTTGAGGTCACCGTGAGCGTCGATCCAGACGACGCCGATGCGGCCATGGCGCCGCGCGAGCTCGCGGACGGCGCCGATGTGGGCGCAGCAACAGCCTCCGAGCACGAGTGGCCGCTGCGGCAGCTCGCGGCCGAGCGCTGCGATCTGCCGGTCGAGCGTGGGCTCGTCGATCGTCGCGGCTTCGGGCCAGGGCAGCGCCAACGCGGCGGCGCCCGCCATCGCGTCGCCACCGTCGCCCCAGGCGCGCGGGACGCGCACGAGGCCTGCGGCGAACTCGCGCCCGCAGGAGTGGCACTGGTACTCGGGCCCGATCGCGACCGCCGTCAGCGTGCGGCAGTCGGGGCACCTGGCGCGAAGGGCGCTCACGGTACGAGCCTTACCCGGGGACGAGCTCGGCGAGCGTCTCCGGCAGCGCCAGGAGATCGGGCAGCTCGCGAGTCGGTCGCACGGTGGTCGCAACCTCACCGGTGCGGTTGATCCACACACTGCGCAGGCCGAGCTCGCTCGCGGGCGCGATGTCGTGGAACAGCGAGGCGGCCACATGCACGTGGCCCTCGCGTGGCGCATGCGTGCGCGCGAAGAACTCGTCCCAGTGACGGTGCGCCGGCTTGTACGAGCCGATCTCCTGCGCGACAACCACCTCGTCGAACGGCACGCCGATCTGGATCTGCGAGGCCGCGATGAAGTCGTCGTCGGTGTTGGACAGAATCGCGAGCTTCCAGCCGCGGCTCCGTAGCTCGTCGAGCGCACCGCGCACCTCAGGGAACGCGCGCCAACCCGGCAGCGACTCGGCGAGCCCGTGCTCGGCCCCAGCGGGTGCGCCGAGGCGGCGCATCGATTCCGTCAGAACCTCGCGATAGCTCATCGCCCCGCTGCGCTGCAGCTCCGGCTCATCCTCGTGGTAGCGCACAAGCAGCTCGTCGGCTTGCGCATCGCCGAAGACCCGGGCGAGCTCGGCGCGTACGCCGCCGTCCCAGTCGATCAACGTGCCGTAACAGTCAAAGCTCGCCCACCGCTCCACGCGACCATCTTAGGCAGCGGCTTCGAGGGGCGGGCGATACGCGAGCAGCTCCCAACCGTGCTCATCGAGCCACGCCTTGGAGTCGGTGTACTTCGGCCGACGCCGCCCGACGAGCTGCCAGAACGCCGGCCCATGATGGTGCTCGACGAGATGGCACACCTCGTGCACGACGACGTAGTCGAGCACGTCGTGCGGTGCGAGCACGAGTCGCCAATTGAAGCTGAGGGCACCCTTGCTCGAGCACGACCCCCACCGGCTCCGCTGATCGCGCAGCGTCAACCGTGTGTAGGAGACGCCGAGAGCGGCAGCCTCGGACTGCGCGATCAACAAGATCCGCGCGTGTGCCTCTCGGCGGCCCTGCTGCTCGGTGAGGTGCAGGCGTTCGAGCCCGAGACACGGCTCGGCGACGTTCGCAAGCTGGCTCTCGAGCCACGCCATGTGCATCGCGATCGCGTCGTCGATGTATGAGTCCGACGCGCGCGGACGCACGACGAGCTCCGGCGGCAATCCTTGACGCACGTAGAGGCGGTGCCCGTTGACGCGCTTCGAGCGGCGTATGTGCAACTCGACCAGGCGGCCGCCCACGTCGACGAGGCGCATGGCAAGACGGTAAGAGTCGTCTCGGACGACAACGCCTGTGCGGCCCATGCGCGCCTGATTCGCGCCTGGGTGTTGGTTTTCCTGTTGTCAGTCGCCGAACGCGCGGACGACGATCGACGCGTTGTGGCCGCCGAAGCCGAACGAGTTCGAGACCGCGACACGCAGGTCGGGCAGCTCGCGCGCTTCGTTCGGGACGTAATCGAGATCGCAATCGGGGTCAGGCTCGGTGTAGTTGATCGTCGGCGGTGCCTTGCGATCCACGACGGCGAGCGTGGTGAACACAGCCTCGACCGCGCCCGCCGCGCCGAAGCAGTGACCGGTCGCGCCCTTCGTCGACGAGACCGCGAGCTTCGTCGTCGCGTGCTCCTCACCGAATGCGTTCTTGATCACCTTCGTCTCGGCTGCATCGCCGAGCGGCGTCGAGGTCGCATGCGCGTTCACATAGCCGACCTCAGTCGGCTCGACGCCTGCGTCGCGCAGCGCCATCTTGATCGCGCGCGCGGGACTTTCGCCGGTCGGGTCGGGCTCGGTCATGTGAGAGGCGTCCGACGAGATGCCGTAGCCGATCAGCTCGGCGTAGATCTTGGCGCCGCGCGCCTGCGCGTGCTCGAGCTCCTCCAGCACCAGCACTGCGGCAGCCTCACCCATCACGAGACCGTCGCGCTCGTTGTCGAAGGGGCGCGAGGCGTGTGCCGGATCGTCGTTCCTGCGCGAGAGCGCGCGCATCGCGTCGAAGCCGGCGATGCCAACCTCGGTGAGCGGCGCCTCCGTTCCGCCGGCGAACATCACGTCCGCGCGGCCGATGCGAATCTCGTCCATCGCGTCACCGATCGCCATGTTCGACGCGGCGCACGCGGTGCACTCGCTCATCAGCGGGCCCTTCGTGCCCAGCTCGATCGACACCCAGCCGGCGCCCATGTTCGGAATGATCGACGGGATCGAGAAGGGGCTCACCCGGTCGGGGCCGCGCGTGAGCAGCACGTGGTAGCACTCCTGGTAGCTCTGCAAGCCGCCGATCCCGGTCGCAATCGACGCACCGCAGCGCTCCGGGTCGGACGAGACGTCGACCCCCGAGTCCGCCTCCGCCTGGCGGGCCGCCGAGAGGATCATCTGCGTGAAACGGTCCATCCTGCGCGAGGCCTTGCGATCGACCCAGACCGTCGGGTCGAAGTCCTTCAGCTCGCACGCGAAGTGGACGTTGTAGTCCGTGTGGTCGAAGGCGGTGATCTCGCCGGCGCCGGACTCGCCTGCGACCAGGCGTGACCACGACGTCTCGACGTCATTGCCAAGCGGGCTGACCATGCCCAGACCGGTGATCACGACTCGACGTTGCATCACATTCCCAACCCGCCGTCGACGAGCAGGACCTCACCCGTGATGAACGAGGACTCGTCGGAAGCGAGGAAGCGTACCGCGCCGGCGACCTCCTCCGGCTCAGCGACCCGTCCGAGCGGCGTGTTCTGGATCATCGCCGCGGTCGCCTCCTCGGGGAGAACCTCGGTGAGCTGGGTCTTGACGTACCCCGGCGCGACCACGTTCGCGCGGATGTTCCGCGAGCCGAGCTCGCGCGCAAGCGACTTCGTAAAGCCGATGATGCCGGCCTTCGAGGCGGCGTAGTTGGTCTGGCCCCAATTGCCGTGCACGCCGACCACCGAGCTGATGTTGACGATCGAACCGCCGCGCTTCTTCATCATCGGCCGCGTGACGGCGCGACAGGTGTAGAAGACCGAGCTGAGATTCGTGTCGATCACCGTGCGCCAGTCGTCGTCCGACATTCGGGCGAGCAGGCCGTCGCGTGTCAGGCCGGCGTTGTTGACCAGCACGTCGACGTCGCCGGCCTCGTCGACGAGCCGCTTCGCATCCTCGGCAGACGAGACATCTGCCTGGACCGCGCGCGCGCCGAGTTCGGCTGCGAGCTGCTCCGCCTCCTCCTGGCCCGACCGGTAGCCGATGACGACATCCGCGCCGCCGGCCGCAAGCCCGACTGCGATCGCGCGGCCGATCCCGCGCGAGGCGCCTGTGACGAGCGCGAGCTTTCCCTCGAGTGTGGCGAACGGTGCGCTGCTAGCCAAGTGCGTTGGTGACCTCGTCGAGCGACTTCAGGTCGTGAACCGAGAAGGTGCGCACCGATCTGTCGATCCTCTTCAGTAAACCGCCGAGCACGTTGCCGGGCCCGACCTCGACGAAGGTGGTAACGCCGCCCGTGACCAGCTCGCGTGCAGCCTGGGTGAACCTCACGGGCGCTGTGAGCTGGTCGATCAGGAGCTCGCGATAGTGCTGCGCATCCTCGACCCGCGCGGTCACCGTCGACATGAACTCCGCAACGCCCTCGCCGATGTGGACGCGCTCCACTGCGGGGCGCAACCGATCGGCCGCCTTCGCCACCAGCGGTGAATGGAATGCACCCGAGACGCGTAGCTTGATCGCGCGCCGCGCGCCTTCGCGCGTCGCCTCTTCGCAGGCCTCCTCGACGGACGGCGTCTCACCCGAGATGACGAGCTGACCGGGGCAGTTGTAGTTCGCGGGCCAGACGTTCGTGATCTTGTGGCAGAGCGCTTCAACCGCCTCGTCGGCGAGGCCGAGAATCGCCGCCATCGAGCCCGGGTGTGCCTTGGCCGCCTCCGCCATCGCGATCCCGCGCTCGCGTACCAGCCCAATCGCGTCACGAACCGTCATCGACTGCGCAGAGCCGAGTGCGGAGAACTCGCCGACCGAATGCCCGACGACCACGTCTGGACTGATGCCACGCGCCCGAAGAGCGGCGTCGAACGAGAGGCAGGTCGCGACGAGTGCAGGCTGCTGCACCTCGGTGTCGACGAGATCGGCGACGGGTCGGTCGAAGCAGAGCTCCTTGAGGTCCATGCCCGACGCCTCGCTGCCGGCCTCGTACACAGCCATCGCCTCGGGCACGGCTTCCGCGACGTCCTTGCCCATCCCGGCTTCCATCGAGCCCTGGCCGGGGAACATGAAGGCGATCCTGGTCATGCTGCAGCTCCAGTCGTTTGGTGTGTCCACTCGATCAAGGCCGACCCCCAGGTCAGCCCCGCCCCCATGCCTGTCAGAAGCACCAGTTTGCCTGGTTTCAGCCGTCCGTCGTCGGCGGCGTCGGCGAGCGCGAGCGGGATTGAGCCCGATGAGGTGTTCCCGTACCTATTCACGTTCACGATTGTCTTCTCCTGCGGGAAGCCGAGCTTCCGCGCAGCGTGATCGATGATCCGGACGTTCGCCTGGTGCGGCACGTACACGTCGATGTCGTCGACTGTCTTGTCGCACTCGACGAGGATTGCCTCCGCCGAGCTGACCATCACGCGCGTGGCGAACTTGAAGACCTCACGGCCGTTCATCTTGACGTACTTGTCCGGGTCATCGAACCTCCGCGAGCCGGAGCCCGGCAGCCAGAGATTCGCGCCGCCGCCGCCGTCGGCGCCGAGCTCGAAGCCGAGGAACCCACCCTCCTCGACGCGCTCCATCACGACCGCGCCCGCGCCGTCCCCGAAGAGAACGAGGGTCGAGCGGTCGGTCCAGTCGAGGATCTTCGAGAGCACGTCACCGCCGACCACGAGTGCGCGTTTCGAGAGTCCGGCGGCAAGCATCGCGTGCGCCTGCGCGATCGCGTAGACGAACCCGGTGCAGCCGGCCGACAGGTCGTAGGCCGCCGCATCCGGCATACCGAGCGTGTCGGCGAGCAGAGCGCTCGACGACGGGAACGCCATGTCGGGCGTGACGGTTGCGACGATGATCAGGTCGATCGTTGCCGCCGCGACGTTCGCCATCTCGAGCGCGCGTCGCGCCGCCGGGAGGCAGATGTCCGTGAGCGCCTCGTCCTCCGCGGCAATTCGCCGCTCGCTGATGCCGGTGCGCTCGAGGATCCACTCGTCGTTGGTGTCGACGAGCTTCGACAGGTCGTCATTCGTCAGCACCCGTTCGGGCACGTGCACGCCGAGGCCGGTGATCGAGATCGGCTGCCCGTTCGTCCGAGCAATCACGTGTTCTCCGCTCCAGCCCCGGTTCCCACTGCAAACGTGAGCGTGCCGCGCACCGCGAGCTGTCCGTCGACGGTCGCCTTCGCCTTGCCGCGCCCGACCGGGCCGCGAACGGTCTCGACAACGCACTCGAGCGTCAGCACATCCCCCGGCCGCACGACGCGCTTGAACCGCACGTCGTCGATGCCGGCAAACAGCGCGAGCTTGCCACGATTCTCCTCCTGCGAGAGCACCGCAACCGCGCCGCACTGCGCGAGCGCCTCGACCATCTTCACGCCGGGCATGATCGGATTGCCGGGAAAGTGGCCCGCACAGTCCTCCTCGGTGACCGTCTTGCGCGCGACGACGCGCTCGCCGGGCACGAGCTCGATCACCTCGTCGATCAGGAGCATCGGGGCCCGGTGCGGCAGGATCTCCTCGATCGCCGCCTGGTCAAGCAATACCTCCGTCAAGCAGAGACCCGTTCCCGCAGTGCGTTGCGCCCGCGATGGGCGTAGCACTTGGCGGTTCCGACCGGCAGCCCGGTAGCGGCCGAGATCTCGTCGAACGGGACGTCGAACGCGTCCTGCAGAACGACGACGCGCGCCTGGGCGGGCGGCAGGTCGGCAAGGCAGCGGCCGAGCTCGAGCCGCGCCTCCGACTCGGCGAGCGCGCGGGCCGGATCGCCGTCAGGGGCGACGCGCGAATCCTCGAACAGCGGTTCGGTGCGCCGCTCCGCCGCCCAGCGGGCCTGCGCGACGTCCTTGCAGGTGTTGACGACGAGCCGATGCAGCCACGTGGAGAACTGCGACTGTCCCTTGAACTGCCCGACGCGCTGCACGAGCTTCACAAGCGACTCCTGGGCGGCATCGCGGGCGTCCTCGGGGTCGCGGAGGACATGCAGCGCGATCCGCTCCACCCGGGGGGCGTGACGCTCGCAGAGCGTCGCCAGGGCCAGCTTGTCTCCGTCTTTTGCGCGCTGCACCAGAATCGGGTCCGAGAGCCTCTCGTAGACGAGCGGCCCGTCGGGCCGCAGGTCACGCACAATTCGACGCGAGCGGCTGCTGGAAGGTTGCACGCGCCTACTCTAGTGCCAGTGATCGACCTGACCCCCGAGGTCGTACTGCCTGAGCTCCGAGGCTCATATGGACGCGAATATCACTATGCGCGCGAGACCGAGACGACGCAGCGGCTGCTTCCGGCGGACGCGGCGCACGGCGCCGTTGCGCTCGCCGAGCACCAGACGGCGGGTCGCGGCCGGCTCGGCCGCACGTGGGTCGACTCCGGCCTCATGTTCTCGGTCGCGCTCTACCCCCGCCAGCCGGTCGCCCGCTGGCCCGAGTTGACGCTGGTGGCCGCCGAGGCCGTGGCCGCCGCCGTCGGGCCGGCAGCGACGATCAAGCATCCGAACGACGTCCTCGTCGACGGGCGCAAGGTGGCCGGCATCCTGGCCGAGGCCGGCGAGCGCGTCGTGCTCGGGGTCGGGATCAACGTCGGTAGCAGCGCCTGGCCCGGCGCCGGCTTCGTCGTCCGCGACCGGCTCGAGCTGCTCGTCGACGTGCTCGAGCGCCTCGAGCGCGGCTACGACGCCTGGGCTACGCCGTTACAACCGGGCTGAGGTTTCCGCCCGCGTCCTGCGCCTGTGCCGAGAGGGCGTAGACGCTGCCCTGGAAGGGGATCGTGAAGGTCCCCTTGGGCTCCGCGATCACAACACGCGTCATCTCGTTGACCAACACGGTCACGGTCGCCGGCTCGTCGAGGGTGAACCTCAGCACGTGGGGATCGACGAGGGTGAGGGTCGGCGGGTGCGTGTCGATCGTTACAGGGAGCGGAATCTGCACCTCGCCGAGCCCGTCCGTGACGGTGAACAACGCGACGTACTTGCCGTCCGGGAGCGGTCCGCCGTTCGCCGTGCCGTCCCAAGCGAGTGAATGTGGCCCGGCGGCGAGCTCGCCCTGGAACGGCGAAGCGACGATGAGGCCTGCCTGCTCGATGTCGAGCCGCAGGGGCGCATCGCCTGCCAGGCTGAACGACCACGTGACGGTGTCGGCTACCCCGTCGCCGTTCGGCGAGACGACGGCGAGTGCCGGCGCCAGCCCAGTCAGGGTGCGATCGACCGTCAGCGCAGCGGTCTTCGTGACGTTCTTCGCTCCGGCCTTGGCGGTCACGGCGAGCTCGTAGCGGCCGTCGGGAAGCGTTGCCGCCGACCAGCTGAAGGTGTTCTGTCCCGCGGTGCGCTGTTGGTTCAACACCGTCAGGACTTGCACGCCGTTCCCGTCCTGCACCTGCGCCGTCACGGTCGCCGGGGCGCCAAGCGTGAATGTGACGGTGGACTTGCCACCGCTACCGTCACCCGCTGGGGCGAGCACGACCGGCGCAGCGGTGAGGTTCGTGAGCGACAGGCTCGGAGGCGGGACCGGGCGCCCGGTGCCGATCGTCCCGGTCGCCGGCCGCGCGCCGGGTGCAGCGATCGTCCACGTGAACGGGCCCTTGCCCGCGATCAGCGAGTTCCACCGCCAGTCGACGAGCGGGCCGCGGCCGGCCCCCGAGGCAACGGTGTTGCCGAGTTGGTCGGCGATCGTCACGGTCCAGGGCAGCGCCGAGGACACTCGCGCCTGGAAGCGGATCGACCCGCCGAGCGCACCGGCGATCGTCGGTGAGTAGAGCTTGGGCAGCCCCGTCAGCGAGACGCTCTTCGCGATCCCCGGCAACAGCGCGTAGGCGTCGTTGCCCGGGCACTCGCTCGGGCCGGTGTCACGGTGGCCCGAGATCGCGCGCAGCGTCACGAGCTTGCCGGCCTTGAACTTGTAGTTGCCACCCGATGTGTAGACGACGGTCGACAGTGGATCGATGTGCGCCACGTCGAGCCGCCACGCGAGCAGCTTGACCAGCGCGTCCTGCATTGCCCTGGGCGGCGTCGCCGTCATGAAGTTGCCGATCAGCGCGATGCCGGTGGTGCCCGAGTTGAAGCCCTCCGAGTGGGCGCCGATCACATTCCTGTCGATTCCACCAGCGCGGCCCTCGTACACGGTGCCGAACCGGTCGACGAGAAAGTTGTAGCCGATGTCGTCCCAGCCGTTTCCCCGCACGTGGTAGACCTCGATGCCACGCACGATCGCTGCTGCCTGCGCAGGCGTATACGAGTTCGTGCCTGCCGTGTGATGGACGACGGCCAGGCGGACGGCCGGCGCGTACCGCGGGCTCGCGCGGACGATCTCTTCGTTGGCATGCCAACCGGACCGCGGCACGATCGCCGGGAGACCGGCCTGTGTGAGGTGGCGCGACGCGCGCTTCGTGACACGCGACCAGAGCTCGTATGCACGCAGCCGGCGCACGTCGCCCGTCATGCGGAACTGAAAGTCGTCGGACGCGCCCGTCCAGTCGAGATTGCCGTCGTGCCAGCGCCCGGTGCCGCCATCGGGAGCGATGTCGGCGTCCGCCGCGGTCCAGGCCGACCACCGGCCGTGCAGGCGGTGCGTGCGATAGAGAACGGTGCCTGGCCCGATCCAGTGGACGGCGAGCATGTTGAAGTGCATCGGAGTAGGCGCGGCGGCGATGACTCGGGTGCCGAGCGGCACCTCCTGCACACGCATCGCGACGTCGCCCGCGCGCGCGAGAGCAGGCGAGACGAGCACCGCGGCAACGGCGGCGAGGATGGGGACGAGCTTCGGCATACAATTCCTATTGCGGTGAAGCGCCTGCTCCTGGCCCTGTTCTTGCTCGCCCTCGCTCTCCCTGCGGGCGTGGCCGCGGGTAGTGCGCCCGCGCACCCTCGGGTCCTGGCGATCCACTTCACCGCCGACGTCGACCCGGTCACTCAGGACTGGCTCAACCATGAGCTCGGCCGCGCCGAGTCACAGGGCTATTCCGCCGCGGTGATCGTCCTCGACACCCCCGGCGGCCTCGAAGAATCGATGCGGAAGATCGTGGCCCGCGAGCTGTCGCTGAAGATCCCGGTGATCGTGTACGTCGCTCCCGCCGGCGCACGCGCCGCATCGGCCGGCGTCTGGATCTCCCAGGCAGCCGATCTGCTCGCGATGGCGCCCCAGACGAACATCGGCTCGTCGACACCGATCACCGGCAACGGGTCGAACATCGGCAGCGACTTGCGGCGAAAGGTCGTGAACGACGCGGCTGCCTCCCTGCGCGGGTTGGCGCAATCGCACGGGCGCAACGCGAAGTGGGCCGACGCGGCTGTGCGCAAGGCGTCGAACCTGACAGCGGCCGAAGCGCTGCGGATGAACGTGATCGACGTGATCTCGCCCACGCTGCCCGCACTTCTGAACACGATCGACGGCCGCGTGACCACACCCCGTCACTTCACGCTGCACACGGCGAACGCAACGATCGACGACGTGCATCAGGGATTCCTGACCCGGTTCCTGTCGACGCTGATCAATCCGAACATCGTCTCGCTGCTCTTCCTCGCCGGGCTCGCCGGCCTGGGCTTCGAGCTGTTCCATCCTGGCGCGGTGATCCCGGGTGCATTCGGGGCGATCTGCATGATCACAGCGCTCTTCGGCTTCTCGGTGCTGCCGCTCTCGTGGGCCGGCCTGGCGCTCGTCCTGCTCGGCGCCGCGCTGCTCGTGATCGACTTGCACGTGCCGACTCACGGCGCGTTGACGTTGTCGGGGCTCGTTGCGATGGCGATCGGGATGATCACGCTGTTCCACAACCTTCCTGCGCCGTACCACACGTCCGAGCCGCTGATTATCGCGATCACCGTGGTGCTCGGCGGGCTTTGGGCCTTTGGCATCTCGAAGGCACTGGCAATCCGCCGGCGGCCGCCGCGGCTCGGGCCGGAGGAGATCGTCGGCATGGAAGGCGTCGTCGGCAGGGACGGGCTCGTGTTCGTGCGCGGCGAGCTGTGGCGTGCGGAGTCGGATCGTCCGCTGCACGAAGGCGAGCAGGTGCAGGTCGAGGCGCTCGACGGCCTATCGCTCCGCGTACGACCCATCTAGGCTGTTGTCGTGAACGCGGCGCTCATCGTCTTCGCGATCGTCCTCTTCTTGGTGCTGCTCTTCGCGATCGGGGCGATCAAGGTGGCGCGCGAGTACGAGCGCGGCATCGTCTTTCGGCTCGGCCGGCTGCTGCCGGAGCCCAAGGGGCCGGGCCTCTTCATCCTGATCCCGGTCGTCGACCGCATGGTCCGGGTCGACCTGCGAACGATCACGCTGAACATCCCGCCGCAGGAAGTGATCACGAAGGACAACGTGCCGGTGCGCGTGAACGCTGTCGCGTACTTCCGGATCATCAAGCCGGAGGACGCGATCGTGCAGGTCGAGAACTTCATGGTCGCGACGTCGCAGATCGCACAAACGACGCTGCGCTCGGTGCTCGGCCAGCACCAGCTCAACGAGCTGCTGTCCGAGCGCGAGAAGATCAACGCAATCCTGCAGGGGATCATCGACGAGCAAACGGCGCCGTGGGGGATCAAGGTCTCGATCGTCGAAGTGAAGGACGTCGAGATCCCACAGGGGATGCAGCGCGCGATGGCACGACAGGCCGAAGCCGAGCGGGAACGCCGCGCGAAGGTGATCAACGCCGAGGGCGAGTACCAGGCATCGGAGCGTTTGAAGGACGCCGCGCAGGTGATCGAGGCGCATCCGATCGCGTTGCAGTTGCGCTACTTGCAGACGCTCCTCGAGCTGGGCGCGACCCCGTCGACCACCATTGCCTTCCCGATTCCGATCGAGATGCTGAGGGCCTTCACCGCGCTCAGCGACAAGTCTCCTTCCTAAGCGCCCCGGCAGTGGCCGACCTCCGCCACGACGCGATGACCGGGCGGTGGGTGGCGATCGCGCCCGGCCGCGCAGACCGGCCCGGCGCACAGGGACCGGCCGGCGATGACCCCGCATCGTGCCCGTTCTGCGCAGGGAATGAGGCGCTGACGCCGCCGGAGACGCTACGGCTCGGCACCGGTCCCACAGGCTGGCAGGTTCGCGTCGTGCCGAATCTCTATCCGGCGCTCGAGCGGCAGGAGGTCGTGATCCACGGCCCGGCGCACGTGCACTCGTTCGGCGAGCTTGCCGACGAGACGATCGACCTCGTTGCGGAGGCCTGGCAACGCCGTGCGCATGACGAAGGAGGTTTTTGCTTCCCGATCCTCAACGAGGGGCACGAAGCGGGCGCTTCTCTGCCGCACTCGCATTCCCAGCTGGCCTGGCTGCCGGCGCCGGCGCCGCTGGTGGTCGCGGAGCGCGGACTGCCGGCAGTGATCGAGGTGCTCGAGCGCGATGGCGTGACGGCCGGCTGCCCGGTGGCAAGCCGGGCTCCCTACGAGCTGCTGATCGCGCCGTCTCGCGGCGAGGCCGAGGCCCTCCGGAGCGACCTGCTCGCGTCCGCCCTGCGCCTGCTGGCCGAGCTCGTCCGGCGGCTCCAGCGCATTCGCGGCGAAGCGCTCGTGCCGCTGAACGCGTGGCTCCACGATGGGCCCCACTGGCACCTCGAGGTCTTCCCGCGCACGACCAGGCTCGCCGGGCTGGAGCTGGGGGCCGGTGTGTACATCGACTCCGTCGCGCCCGAACGCGCGGCGACAGAGCTCAGCCGCTAGGCGAGCGCGGTCCTCCGCTCGCGGAAGCGCCGGGCCGCGTCGATCGCGGCGCCGAGGTTCAGGCCCTTGTCCTTCGCCTGCTTGATCAGCATCACGGTCTCGACGGCGTCCATGTCGTAGATCCGCTGCTTTTTTCCCTTGGTCGGGATCTGGGCCTTGTTCGTCCAGTAGTCGAGCTGCATCTTCGAGATGCCGGCGATCGCGCACACCTGGCCGAGGTAGAGCTCGATCTTGTCCAGGTGCTCGGCCATGTCGATCGGCTCGAGCAGGTCGACCTGCGTGCTGTAGGCCATCTGAGAGGGCTTCCTTTGTCCGCGGTGGTCCCGACCCCCCGGTTGCTCTTCTACCACTATCTCTTGCAAAAGGGAAGCGGCAGCCGGGCAAATCACACGGAAGGGGGACAGAGGCCCCCGCGGGCGGGCTCAGTCGTCGGTCGAGAGGTGCGGGAGCTCGACGCCCTCGACGCCGGGCTCCTCGTCGCCGGACTCGACCACCGGTGCGAGCGACGAGACGAGCTCGCCCTCGCGCAGGCGCATCACGATCACGCCCTGGGTCGAACGGCCGAGCCGCTTGACGTCCTCAACGGGCATCTTGATCACCGTGCCGCCGGTCGAGATCAGCATCACCTGGTAGCCGTCGCGCACGACGCGGGCGCCGGCGAGATGGCCGCGGGCAGCCGTGAGCTGCACGGTCTTGACACCCATGCCGCCGCGACCCTTGGTCGGGTACTCGGAGACACGCGTGCGCTTGCCGTAGCCGTTCTCCGTCACGACGAGGAGATCGGAGTCGTCGGCCGCGATCGCCACCGAGATCACCTCGTCCTCGCCACGCAGGCGCATGCCCTGCACGCCGGACGCGTCGCGGCCCATCGCGCGTACATCCTGCTCCGAGAAGCGGATCGCCTGGCCGAGCCGAGACACCATCAGGATGTCGTCGTCACCGGAGCTGTGCCGCACCCCGACGAGCTCGTCTCCCTCGCGCATCTTGATCGCGATGATGCCGTCCGCCTTCAGGTTCGTGTTGTACGCGCCGAGCTCCGTCTTCTTGACGACGCCGTTCTTCGTCGCGAACAACAGGTACTTCGCTTCTTCGAAGTTGCGCGTCTGGATCACCGCCCGCACGTTCTCGCCCTGGCGGAACGGCAGCAGGTTGACGATCGCGCGTCCCTTCGACTGGCGCGAGCCGAGCGGCAGCTCGTGCACCTTGAGGCGATACACCTTGCCGACGCTCGTGAAGAACAGGATGTAGTCGTGGGTCGAGGCGACAAACAGGTGCTCGATGTAGTCCTCGTCCTTCAAGTCCATCCCCATCACGCCGATGCCGCCGCGCCGCTGTTCACGGTAGGCCGTCACGGGCAGCCTCTTGATGTAGCCGGAGCGGGTGATCGCGATCACCATGTCTTCTTCAGCGATCAGATCCTCGAGCTCGAGCTCTTCCTCGGCGGCGACGATCTCCGTGCGCCGGTCGTCGTGCCGCGCGTAGATGCCCTGGAGCTCGAGCAGCTCGTCCTTGATCAGAGTGTCGATCTTCGTCTCGTCGGAGAGCAGCAGGCGCAGCTCGGCGATGCGTTCCTGCTTGTCGCGGTACTCCTCCTCGACGCCCTTGCGCTCCAGCGCGGTCAGAGCGCGCAGCCGCAGCTCGAGGATGGCGAGCGCCTGCAGCTCGGAGAGCTCGAACTTCTCCATCAGGCCGTTCTTCGCAGCCTCGGTGTCTGCGGCGGCCCGAATCAGCGCGATCACTGCGTCGAGGTTGTCGAGCGCGATCAGGTAGCCCTCGAGGATGTGCGTTCGCTTCTCGAGCTGGCGCAGCTCGTGCTTGGAGCGGCGGGTGACGATCTCGCGCTGGAAGTCGAGGTAGTGCGTCAGCAGCTCGAGCAGCGACAGCGTACGTGGCACACCGTTGACGAGCGCGACGGTGTTGACGCCAAAGGTCGACTGCAGCGGCGTGTGCTTGAAGAGCTTGTTGAGCGCGACCTGTGGGACCGCGTCGCGCTTCAGCTCGACCTGGATGCGCATGCCGGTGCGGTCGGAGTGATCCTGGAGATCCGAGATCTCGGTGAGCACCTTGTCGTTCACGAGCTCGGCGATCTTCGCGATCACGCCTCCCTCGCCGCCCTTCTTCACGCCGTACGGAAGCTCCGTGATGATGATGGCGCTCTTGCCGCCGCGCAGCTCCTCGATGTGAGCGCGCGCGCGCATGACGACCCGACCGCGTCCGGAGCGATACGCGTCGCGGATGCCCGAGCGGCCGACGATGATCGCGCCCGTGGGGAAGTCGGGGCCCTTCACGTGCTTCATCAGGTCTTCGACGCTCGCGTCCGGCTTGTCGATCAGCGTCACGATCGCAGCGATCACTTCGCTCAGGTTGTGCGGCGGGATGTTCGTCGCCATGCCGACGGCGATGCCGGCGCTGCCGTTGACGAGCAGGTTCGGGAAGCGGGCGGGCAACACGAGCGGCTCGCGCTTCGACTCGTCGTAGTTCGGCCCGAAGTCGACCGTGTCGGAGTCGAGCTCGCTGAGCATCTCCTCGGCGAGCTTCGCGAGGCGAGCTTCGGTGTACCTCATCGCAGCCGGTGGGTCGTCGTCGATCGAGCCGAAGTTCCCCTGCCCGTCGACCAGCGGATAGCGCAACGAGAACGGCTGCGCGAGCCGCACGAGCGTGTCGTAGATCGACTGGTCGCCGTGCGGGTGATGGTTGCCCATCACATAGCCGACGATGTTCGCGCACTTGACGTACGGACGGCCCGGACGGTTGCCGTTCGTCCACATCGAGTAGAGCACCCGGCGGTGCACGGGCTTGAGCCCGTCGCGAACGTCGGGCAGCGCACGCGACACGATCACGTGCATCGCGTAGCCGAGGAAGCTCGAGCGCATCTCCTGCTCGAGCTCGCGCGACTCGATGCGGCCCGGCCCCAAAGCGCCTGTTTCTAGCTCACTCATCAGTCGTCCCTAGACGTCGAGGAACTTGACGTCCTTCGCGTTCTGCTCGATGAACTGACGACGCGGCTCGACCTGGTCGCCCATCAGCATCGAGAAGGCGCGGTCGGCAGCCGAGGCGTCCTCGACGTCGACGCGCATGAGTAGACGCTTCGCCGGGTCCATCGTCGTCTCCCAGAGCTGCTCTGCATTCATCTCGCCGAGGCCCTTGAAGCGCGAGACCTGGATCCCCTGCTTCGCCGCCTCGAGCACGTGCTCGCGAAGCGTGTCGAACGTCTCGGCGACCTCGATCTCCTTGCCAACACGAACGGTGAACGGCGGCCGGCCGAGTTGCGCGACGAGCTTTTGGTACGCAGCGCGCAGACCGTGGTACATCGGGGACGCGAGCAGCTCGACCGGAACCGTGATGTTGCGGCCGGCCGAAGTCTCTGTCTCGACGACCCGCACGCGAAACTCGTCATCGGCGTGCTCGAGCACCGACAGGGCGTATCCGTTCTCGCCGATCGCGGCGATGGCGCCCGTCAAGTCGTCGGGGCTCTCGATCTCGTGCTCGACGAGTCGGTGCAGGATCATCAGCTCGGTGGCCGGCGCGCCGAAGTCGGAGCGCAGGCGCGCGTAGTAGCCCTCGTACTGCTGCAGGTCCTTGGCGAAGCGGCTCCACTTCGCCTCGGTCAGCTTCAACGCCTCGCCGCCACGTGACGTGATCTCGACATTGGGGATGCGCTCGCGGGCGAGCAGCTCCTCGAGCTGCGCGTCCTTCTCGAAGTAGAACTCCTGGCTGCCGAGCTTCACCTTGTAGAGCGGCGGCACTGCGATGTAGATGTGCCCCTGGTCGATTAGCTCCGGCATCTGCCGGTAGAGGAACGTGAGGATCAGCGTGCGGATGTGCGAGCCGTCGACGTCGGCGTCGGTCATCACGATGATGCGGTGATAGCGCAGCTTCTCGAGGTCGAACTCCTCGCCGATCGAGGTGCCGATCGCGGTGATCATCGCCTGGATCTCGTTGTTGGAGAGAACCTTGTTGATGCGGTTCTTCTCCGAGTTGATGATCTTCCCGCGCAGCGGCAGGATCGCCTGGTAGGTGCGATCGCGCCCCATCTTCGCCGAGCCGCCTGCGCTGTCGCCCTCGACGATGAAGAGCTCGGCCGCCGCGGGATCCTTGATCGAGCAGTCGGCGAGCTTGCCGGGCAACGACATCGATTCGAGCGCCGACTTGCGGCGTGTGAGCTCGCGCGCCTTGCGCGCAGCCTGGCGCGCGCGTTGCGCCGAGATCGCCTTGTTGATGATCTGGCGAGCGTCGGTGGGATTCTCCTCGAAGAACTCCGCGAGCTTCTGGTTCACCGCGGTCGAGACGAGACCGGTCACCCACGGGTTGCCGAGCTTCGTCTTTGTCTGGCCTTCGAACTGCGGTTCGCCGAGCTTGACGGAGATGACGGCAGCGAGACCTTCGCGCACATCTTCGCCCTCGAGGTTGTCTTCCTTCTCCTTCAGCAATCCCTTGTCCCGCGCGTACTTGTTGAGGGTCGACGTCAGCGCCGAACGGAAGCCCGAGAGATGCGAGCCGCCTTCGTGAGTGTTGACGTTGTTGGCGAACGAGAACACCGACTCCTGGTAGGAGGCGTTCCACTGCATCGCGACCTCGACCTCGCCCTTGTCGCTGCCGCTCGAGAAGTAGACGACGTGACGGTGCACGACGTCCTTCGACTCGTTGATGTAGCCGACGAAGTCCTTGATTCCGCCCTCGTAGTGGAACTCGACGGGCGGTGCGGCATCCGCACGCTCGTCGGTGAACGAGACACGCAAGCCGCGGGTCAGGAAAGCGGTCTCGCGGAAGCGCGAGAGCAGCGTTGTCGCGTCATAGACCGTCTCGTCGAAGATCTCGGCGTCCGCGAGGAACGAGATGGTCGTGCCCGTCTCGGTCGTCTCTCCCATCACCTCCATGGGGCCTTGGGGCACGCCGCGTGTGAACGACTGGCGATAGGTCTTCCCGTCGGGCGCGTCGATCGTCGCAACGAGCCACTCCGAGAGCGCGTTGACCACGGACACCCCGACGCCGTGGAGGCCACCGGACACCTTGTAGCCGTCGCCGCCGAACTTGCCGCCGGCGTGCAGCTTCGTCAGCACGACCTCGAGCGCGGACATACCGGTCTCGGGCACTTCATCGGTGGGGATGCCCCGGCCACGGTCGACGACGGTGACCGAATTGTCGGGATGGATCGTGACCGAGACGGAGTCGTTGTAGCCCGCGAGCGCCTCGTCCACGGAGTTGGCGACGACCTCGTAGACCAGGTGGTGGAGGCCGCTGATCCCGGTCGAGCCGATGTACATGCCCGGCCGCAAACGCACCGGCTCGAGGCCTTCGAGCACGGTGATGTCCTTGGCCGAGTATCCGGCCTTTGCCTGGGTCTTTGCCATACTCAAGAAATGCCTGCAAAACGTGGGTTTTGCCAGGCACCCGAAGTGTATCAGATTGGACGGTTGGCACGCCCCCTGGCGAGGCTCAAAGAGACCGCTTTTTGCACACTTTTGCGCAGATTTTCGTCACCAATCGTGGAGGCGATCGCGCGGGCGCGCTCGTCGTCCTCGGGGCGCACGTCGACGGGACTCTCGACAGGCTCCGGATCCGGCTCGGGCAGCGGGCCCGGCGCGAAGCGCACCTTCGGCACGCCGAGCTTCTCGGCGATCTCCGCCGCGCGCTGACCGAGCTCGAACGACCACACGGAGTCCGCGGTGTTCACGAGCACCGTTCCGTCGCGCGCGATGCGCGCCGGCCACGCATTGCGCGCGATCCCTGCCCCGACAACCTGCGGCCAGCGGTCGACGAGCTCGGCCATCCCGGCCTGCGGGCCGAAGCGCGCCAGCTCCGAGCGGATCTGGCTACCGAGCGGATCCAAGCTCGACCTCCACGAGTTGCGCGGGCTCGATCGGCAGTGCCGACCGGTGCGTTGCGGTGATCATCGTCTGTCCCATGCCCGCAACTCGCTCTGCCAGCACCTGTCGGCGGCCGGGATCGAGCTCTGAGAGCACGTCGTCGAGGAGCAGGAGCGGCGAGGCCGGCAACAGCTCCGCCTCCGCGAGCAGCAGCGAGAGCACGGCGAGCCGCTGCTCGCCCTGCGAGCCGTACTGGCGCAGGTCCCGCTCGCCGCTCGCGATCAGGACGTCGTCGAGGTGCGGCCCAAGCCCGGTCGCGCCGCGCTCCAGGTCGCGAGCGAGCCGCGCCTCCAGGGCCTCCCGCGTCGGCGGCTGCGCCTCGTATCCGAGCCGCACATCGGCCAACCCGAGCTCCGCGGCGCGGTCGGCGAACCGAGGTGCGAGCGCGTCAAGTGTCTCCCGGCGACACGCAACGAGGACCGCGCCGAGCGTCGCCACCTGCTCCGTCCACGGCTCGATCGCGTTGCGTTCGGAGAGCCCGAGCTGCACACGGCGAAGCGCTGCGTTGCGCTGGGCGAGCGCCGCGAGGTAATCCTGAGGCACGGGCGCGCGGGCCGGGAAGAGCCGGCCGAGCACGCGGTCGAAATACGCGCGGCGCGCGGCCGGTCCGCCCTTGATCACGGTCAACCGGTCGGGTGTGAAGACGAGTGTTGCAACCTCGCGGCGCAGCGATTCGGCCGTCGGCAGCTTCGCGCCGTTCACGCGCGCTTCCTTCGCCTGACCCTGGCGCAATGTCACCCCGAGCTCGAGCGGCACTCCGTTGCGCGTCCCCTCGACGACCACGCGGGCCGCCGTCTCGCCGAAGCGGATCAACTGTGCATCCTGCCGAGTGCGTGGTGAGAAGCCCTGTGTCACGACGTGGAGCGCCTCGAGCAGGTTCGTCTTGCCGACGCCGTTACGGCCGACGACCAGAACGATGCCCGGAGAGAGCGCGAGATCGAGCGACGCGTATGAGCGGTACTGTCGAAGCTGAACGCGCGCGTAGCTCAGCCGGCGAGCCTGATCGGCATGATCAGGTAGACGTAGTCATCGGCGTCGCCCTCGAGCACAGCCGGCCGGAGCGGGCTGATCAGCTTGAACTTGATCGTCTCGGAATCGACCGACTCGAGCCCATCACGGAGGAACTCGGCGTTGAACCCGATCTCCATCGCGTCGCCGGTGAAGGGCGCCGGCAGCGACTCTCTCGCCTCGCCGACGTCCTGCGTGATCGCCGACACGGTCAGCTCGCCCTCGGCGAAGCGCAACCGCAGCGGGGAGTTGCGCTGGGCCATCAACGACACACGGCGGACGACCTCGAGCACTTCTTCGCGCGGCAGGGGCAGCTCGTACTCGAATTGCTCCGGCAGGAGCTGGCGGTAGTTCGGGAACTGGCCGTCGATGCGCCGTGTGGTCAGCCACGTTCCGTCCGCCCCGAAGACAACATGGTTCTCCTGCATGCCGAGCTGGACCTCGTCGGCGCCCGTCGCAATGCGTGCGAGCTCCTGGAGCGCGCGGGCGGGAATGATCGCTTCGAGCTCCGGCAACGTGTCTGTGACCGGCGTCTCCTTGACAGCGAGCCGGTACGAGTCGGTCGCCGCCATCACGATCTTCCCCGGCTCGAAGCGAACCAGGATGCCGGTGAGCACCGGCCGGCTCTCATCACGGGAGGCGCTCCGTCCGACGCGCGCGACTGTCTCGACGAGCGCGGCGCGGTCGATCGTGTGCAGCGTGTCCGTGTCGACCTCGGGCAGGCGGGGGAAGTCTTCGCTCGAGTACGTGTGGAGTCGATAGGTCGCGCCACCCGCCGCGACGACGACGACCGCCTCGTCGGGGTGATGCTCGATCGACACCTCGCCGTCCGAGAGCGAGCGTGCGATGTCGAGCAGCAGCCTGCCCGGCACGACGACCGTTCCTTCGTCGGTCACCTGCGCGCCGACGCTTGCGCGCAGCGAAACCTCCATGTCGGTCGCCGCCAGGTGCAGTTGACTCCCCTCGGCGCGCAGCTGAATGCCTCCGAGCACGAGCACGGTTGTCCGGGTCGACACACCGCGCGCAACGACGGCGAGCTTCGACGCGAGCTCGTCCTTGGCGACGTTAATCCTCAGGCCGGTGCCCACCACTACTTCTGAGTCAATCATTTAAATGAAACCTCGTTGTAGTCATAAGGTCTGTGGGTCCGGGGAGAAGCCCTCCGTTCCCTTTTCGAGAGCCATTTTTGCTGTGGGGGCGGACGGGGGACAAGTCGCGCTCTTGCACAGGACACTTGGTCACCGTGCTTGCCGGACGCGCGCTGTGAGTTCCTGGACGAGGTTGTACACAGATCTATCCTCGCGAATCAGGCGTGCAATCTTGGAGGTCGCGTGGATCACGGTCGTGTGGTCGCGCCCCCCGAACTCCTTGCCGATCTTCGGCAGCGACGAGTCCGTGAGCTCGCGAGAGAGATACATCGCGACCTGGCGCGGATAGACGATGTTCTGGGAGCGGCGGTCGCCCGTCAGCTCCTGCATCGTGACGCTGAAGCGCTCGCACACGAGGTCCTGGATCCGTTCGATCGAGATCTGCGCGCTCTCGCCCTGCGGGAAGACGTCCTTGAGCACGTCTTGGGCGAGATCGACCGAGAGCGGCCGGCCCGTCAAGGAAGAGAACGCGACGACCCTGGTGAGCGCCCCTTCGAGCTCGCGGATGTTGGTCGAGACACGCGAAGCGATGAACGTGAGGAGCTCCGGGTCGCGAATCTCGATCTGATCGTTCTTCACCTTCTTGCGCAGGATCGCGATGCGCGTCTCGAGATCCGGCGGCTGGATGTCCGTGATCAGGCCCCATTCGAACCGTGAGCGGAGCCGCTCCTCGAGCGTCGAGATGTCCCGCGGCGGCCGGTCCGACGACATGACGATCTGACGGCCGGCTTCGTAGAGCGAGTTGAAGGTGTGGAAGAACTCCTCCTGGATGCGCTCCTTGTGCTCGAAGAACTGCACGTCGTCGATCAGGAGCACGTCGTAGGTGCGGTACCGCTGCTTGAAGCCCTCGATGCGCTTGTCGCGGAGGCTGTTGATGAAGTCGTTCATGAAGGTCTCGGAGGTCACGTAGCGACAGGTGAGACCGCCTCCATGGTCGGTGACGAAGTTCGCGACCGCGTGTAGGAGATGTGTCTTCCCGAGCCCGGTGTGGCCGTAGATGAAGAGCGGGTTGTACGCCTGTGCCGGCGCCTCGGCAACGGCCAGTGCCGCTGCGTGGGCGAACCTGTTCGACGAGCCGATCACGAACGAGTCGAACGTGTACTTCGGGTTGATCCCGGCCACGTCGGTGCGCACGGCGGTCACTTCGGCGGGCAGGGGCCGGACAGCACTGGGCGCGACGCTCGGGGCGGCGGCGGCAGTGCTAGCAGCGGGAGCCGGAGGCTCCTCCATCACCCGCAGCTGCACGCGCAGGCCGGAGCCGCCTGTGTCCTTGACTGCGGCCCGAATCAGGTCGAGGAAATGGCCCTCGATCCACTCGCGCGTGAAATCGTTGGGGACGGCGACCGCGAACGTGTCGTTGTCGAGCTCTGCGCCGCCGACCTCACCAAACCAGGTCGAGTACGTCGTGTCGTTGAGGGCTTCGCGAAGCCGGGCGGACACATCGTTCCAGAGTCGCTCCGCCGTCAGCTCGATTTGCCGCTCCACCCGCTCCAAGTCTCCTTCTGTTGACCGATACCCGAGCCTGCGCCGACCGGGGGGTGGCGAGCATAGCAGCGTCCTTCGCCGCGCTCAATGAGGATTTCTCGACTCGTCCACAACCGCCAATTCGCCCGATTTGCAGGGATTTCGCCCGGCTCCACACGACTCTCCACAGCTGTGGACAGTCTGCGCCGTGCGCGGTCCGTGTGCCTCCTTTCCACGGCTTTTCCACCTCGGCCGGCCTGTGGACAACCGGGAGGCGAATCGGTCCGGCTATACTCGCCGCCGGCCGGCACCCGCTGGCCCAGCCCTCCTTTGGTCGGACGCGATGAAACGGACCTATCAGCCGAATGTGCGCAAGCGGAAGCGGAAGCATGGCTTCCGCGCCCGCATGTCCACGCGCGCCGGCCAGCAGATTCTCAAGCGGCGCCGTTCGAAGGGCCGCAAGCGCCTGTCGGCGTAATGCCGCCGGTGCAGCGCCGGAACCGTCTCTCCCGCTCTCGCGACTTCGACGCCGTCTACCGCCAGGGCCGGTCTGTCTCGACCCGTTTTCTGACGCTCTACTGGTTCCAGCGCGCCGAGTCGATCGGTGCGCCGCGGCTCGGTTTTGCCGTGCCGAAGGCCGTCGGGAACGCCGTTGTCCGTAACCGGATCAAACGCCAGCTGCGCGACATCGTGCGTGGCCG
>DATBBH010000008.1:0-7359 GCA_036271075.1 Gaiellaceae bacterium
GCAGGAGATCGGTTTCATGTCGCCCGGCAACCGCCCCGTCAAGGAGCTCAGCGCCGGTGAGGTCGGCTACGTGATCACGGGCCTGAAGGACGTCTCGGAGCTCCGCGTCGGCGACACGCTGACCGCCGAGAAGAACCCGGCCGCCGGCCCGCTGCCGGGCTACAAGGACGTGAAGCCGATGGTCTTCGCCGGGCTCTTCCCGACCGACTCGGACGACTACCCCGAGCTGCGCGACGCGCTCGAGCGGCTGAAGCTGAATGACGCTGCCCTCTTCTACGAGCCGGAGACGTCGCAGGCGCTCGGCTTCGGGTTCCGCTGCGGCTTCCTCGGCCTGTTGCACATGGAGATCGTTCGTGAGCGGCTGGAACGCGAGTTCGACCTCGACCTGCTCGTGACCGCGCCGAACGTTGCCTACCGCGTCAAGCCGGTCAACGGCGATTGGGTCGAGGTGCACACCCCTGCCGACCTGCCCGACGCGTTCGACGAGGTCGAGGAGCCGTACATCAAGGCCTCGATCATCGTCCCGAAGGAGTTCGTCGGCGCCGTGATGGAGTTGAACAACGACCGTCGTGGGCGCTTCGACCACCTCGAATACCTCTCGGAGCTGCGCGTCCACCTGACGTATGACCTGCCGCTCGCCGAGATCGTTCTCGACTATTACGACCAGCTGAAGTCTCGCACCCGTGGGTATGCGAGCTTCGACTACGACATCTCCGGCTTCCAGCCCGGCAACCTCGCCCGGGTTGACATCCTCGTCGGGGGCGAACCGGTCGACGCGCTGTCGCTGATCATCCACCGCGACTTCGCCTACGAGCGCGGCAAGCTGCTCGTCGAGAAGCTGCGTGAGGAGATCCCGCGCCAGATGTTCGACGTGGCGATCCAGGCTGCGATCGGCGCACGCGTCATTGCTCGCGAGACGGTGAAGGCGCGTCGCAAGGACGTGCTCGCGAAATGCTACGGCGGCGACATCAGCCGCAAACGGAAGCTGCTCGAAAAGCAGAAGAAGGGGAAGAAGCGGATGAAGAACGTCGGAGGCGTCGAGGTGCCGCAGGAGGCGTTCCTCGCCGTGCTGAACCTGAACGAGCCCGCGAAGAGGTAAGGACGATGGCCCTGGAGATGCGGATCGCCTGCGAACGCTGCGGCGCTCCGCTCGCGCCGGACGGCGACGCGCGCATCTGCTCCTTCGAGTGCACGTTCTGCGTCTTCTGCGCGGACGCGATGTTCGCGATCTGTCCGAACTGCGGCGGGGAGCTCGTCCCGCGGCCACGCCGCGTCAGCTCGTGAGCGGCGCGCGCCACCTCTACGTGCACCTGCCGTTCTGCTCGTCGCGCTGCGGCTATTGCGATTTCGTCACGGTCGTCGGCCGAACCAGTGAGCATGGGGGCTACGTCGAGGCGCTCCTCCGTGAGCTCGAGCTCGAACGGTCGCTGCTCGAGAGCGAGCTCGAGAGTGTCTATCTCGGCGGCGGCACTCCGACCCTGACGAAAGCACACGCGCTCGAGCGTCTGCTGCATTCCTTGCCCGGTGCCGGTGAGCTGACCGTTGAGGCGAACCCCGAGACGGTCACGGCTGAGCTCGCAGGCTTGCTCGCCGCCTGCGGCGTCGACCGCGTGTCGCTCGGCGCACAGACCTTCTCGGCGCGTCTGCTTCAGACACTTGACCGCGTTGCCCAGTCTGACGACGTCCGACGCGCCTTCTATCGTCTTCGCGATGCCGGAATTGACAACATCTCTCTCGATCTCATCTACGGCATCCCGGGCCAGGAGCCCGCCGATCTGGCACGCGACCTCGCCGAGGCCCTGGCGCTCGAGCCGGAGCACATCTCCGCGTACGAGCTGGAGGCGAAACCGGGGACCCGCTTCACGCACGCTCACGGGGACGAGCTGGAACGCCAGGCCGAATCGATGGAGACCTACTTCGAGCGCGTTGTCGAGACGTTGAGCGCCGGCGGCTACCGCTGGTACGAGACCGCCAACTTCTGCCGGGTGCGGTCGGCCGACCCCGCAGGCCGGGACCTGCGGGCGCGGCACAACCTCGGCTACTGGCTCGGGCGGGACTACCTCGGGATCGGTGTGGGAGCGGTCAGCACAATCGAGAACCGACGCTGGCGCAACGCACCCTCGCTCGCCCGGTACATCGCAGCCCTGTCGCGGGGCGAGCGCCCGCCGCGCGAGCCGGAGGAGCTGCCGGCCGAGGTGCGGGCGACGGAGCGCGTCATGCTCGGGCTGCGCCTCGACGAGCCGTTGCCGCTCGCGGGCATCGAGCACGCCCTGGACGCGGGCGAGGTCGACCGGCTTGCGGCGCTGGGCCTGGCCGTTCAGCGCAACGGCTCCCTGGCGCTGACCCGCCGCGGGCGATTTCTCGGCGGCGGCGTCACCGCCCGGCTGCTCGCCTGACGCGCCGCCTACCATGGTCGCATGACGATCCTGCTCTCCGAGCGGCAGCGCGACATCCTCAGGCTCGTGGTCGAGGAGTACGTGGCGACCGGGCAACCGGTCGGCTCGAAGACGCTGGTCGAGAGCGCCGGCCTCGGAGTGTCGCCGTCGACCGTTCGGTACGAGCTGGCGGAGCTCGAGCGGATCGGCCTGCTGACCCACCCGCACACCTCTGCGGGCCGCGTGCCCACCGAGACGGGCTACCGCCTCTACGTCGACGAGCTGCTCGCCCGGCCCGAGGTGCGCTCGACCGGGTTCGAGCTCGGGCTTCCTGCCGCGCGCGCCGAGGTGGAGGACGCGCTCCAGACGACCACGGAGATGCTGTCGCAGGTGACACGGCTGCTGGCACTCGTCTCTGCACCGCCGCTGCAGGCGGCGACGGTGCGGCACGTGGAGGTGCTGCTCCTCCAGCCGGAGGTCGTGATGGTGGTCCTGATCACGTCGACGGGGGGCGTCACCGATCTGCGCTTTGCGTTCCCCGACCCGGTCGACCAGGGCCTCGTCACCTGGGCTGCCGACTACCTGAACGAGCGCCTCGCTGGCGCACACGTCGGCTCGCGGGCGGTCAAGGTCGCGTTCGACGAGCCGGGTCTCAGCTCACGCGAGCGCACGTTCCTGTTCGTCATCCGAAGCGCGTTCGAGCACGCCGCGGATGAGGATCGGCGGTTGTTCGTCGGGGGTGCCGCAGGGCTGCTCGACGAGATGCGTACGGAAGAGATCGGCGCCTACCGCAGCCTGATGGAGGCGCTCGAGAAGCGGGCCGCGTTGCTCGACATGCTGGCGCAGCGCCTCGACCCGCGCCGGCCATTCGCGCGCGTCGGCGAGGAACTGGAGCAGCCGGGCCTGCGCGATCTCGCGCTCGTCGGCGCGACGTACGGCATGGGCCACCGCACGCTCGGCGCGGTCAGCCTGCTCGGCCCGCTACGGATGGACTACGAGAAGGCGCTGCGGACCGTGCGCTCGGCTGCGACCGAGCTGTCGCGCTTCGTCGAAGAGGTCTACGCGGACGACCGGTGAGCACAGACCGCGACTATTACGAGCTGCTCGGTGTCGCACGCGACGCGGACGACGCCACGATCAAGAAGGCGTTTCGCCGGCTTGCGCGCGAGCTGCATCCCGACGTCTCGACCGAGCCGGAGACGGAGATTCGCTTCCGTGAGGTGACCGAGGCGTATGAGGTGCTTTCGAGCTCGGAGCGGCGCGCGCTCTACGACCGCTATGGCCACGCAGGGCTCCGTTCCGGGGGCTTCACACCGACGCACTTCGACGTCGGCGGCCTCAGCGATCTCTTCGCCGCGTTCTTCGGCGACGACATCTTCGGAGGCGGTGTGCGCGGGGCGGCCCAACAGCGCGGAGCGGACCTCGGCGCCGAGATCGCGATCGAGCTCGTCGACGCGGCGCGCGGTGTCAAGGTCGAGGTCCCATTCGAGGTCGCAGTCACCTGCGCGGTCTGCGGCGGGGACGGCGTCGAGCCCGGCACCCAGCCGCTCACCTGCCCGCGCTGTGAGGGCAGCGGCCGCCTGCACCAGGTGTCGCGCAGCCTGTTCGGTGAGTTCGTCCGTGCGCAGACTTGCCCGGATTGCCGCGGACGCGGCCAGATCGTCGAGCACCCATGCCAGGAGTGCCGGGGCGCCGGTCGTGTCTCAGAGTCGCGGACGCTGGATGTCGACGTCCCGGCGGGCATCCACGACGGTCAGCGCATCCGTGTGTCGGGCGAGGGACACGCCGGGGCGCTGGGCGGCCGTGCCGGCGACGTCTACGTGCTCGTGCACGTCAGGCCGGATCAGCGCTTCGTGCGCGAGGGCAATGACATCTACTCGCAGGTCGACCTGACGATCGTCGAGGCGGCTCTCGGTGCCACCATGACGATCGAGACGCTCGACGGCACGACGCAACTCGAGCTGCCCGCCGGCATTCAGCCCGGCGAGGTGCGGGTGCTGCGCGGCAAGGGCATGCCCGTGCTGCAGGGCTTCGGCCACGGCGACCATCGCGTGCTCGTGAACGTCTCCGTGCCTCGGCGCGTCAGTCAAGAGCAGCGCCGCCTGCTGGAAGAGTTCGACGCGGCGAGCGACGAGCACACGTATCGCCACGACGAAGGCTTCTTCGAGAAGCTGAAGAGCGCGTTCCGCTGAGCGGCCTGCGCAGAGTGGCGGTCGAGGTCGGGCTCGAGCGGCTCGAGGAGGCGCGCGCGACCATGCTCGAGCTCTTCCCGGAGGGCTTCGAGGAAGTCGACCGTCCCGAAGGCGTCGAGCTGGCGGCGTACACCGATGCCGGCGGTGAAGAACGCCTCTGGCATTTCTTCGGCGGTGCGCGCGCCGACGACGTCGCAGCCGGCTGGGAGGACCGGTGGCGCGCGTTCCATCAACCGGTCCGCGTCGGCTCGCTCTGGATCGGCCCACCGTGGGAGATACCACCGGCGAATGTGCTCGCAGTTGTCGTCGACCCCGGCCGTGCGTTCGGCACCGGCTCACACGCGACGACGCAGCTTTGCCTCCAGTTCATCCAGGAGCTCGACCGCGGCTCCTTGCTCGATGTCGGTTGTGGCTCGGGTGTCCTGTCGATCGCTGCCGCGCTGCTCGGGTTCGCTCCCGTTGTCGGCGTCGACATCGAGGCTCCGTCGATCGAGGCGACACGCGAGAACGCGCGGGTGAACGGTGTTGAGGTCGACGCGCGTCTGGTCGCCGGCGACGAGCTGCTCCCGCCTGCCGTCACCGCCGTCGCGAACATCTCGCTCGCCTCGGTCGAGGCGCTCCCGCATCGTCTTGACGCTGCGCGGCTCGTCACGTCCGGCTACCTCGCCTCGGAGCAACCCCGGCTCGAGGGCTTCCGCCACGTCGAGCGGCGCACCCTCGGAGGCTGGGCTTCCGACCTCTACGAGCTCGCCTGAGAAGCTCTCACACAATGAGCGTTGTGTCGCCCGGCCGCGCTCGGCGGCGCGCTGCCGCGTCCTCGGTCGGCTCGATAGTGAATCTATCGAGCCGACCTGCGTCCTTGCATCGCACTCGCCGATCGCAGCCGGATCGACGAACGTCATTATGTGAGAGCTTCTACGCATACGATTCCGAGCGTGGCGACGTTCCGCGTCGACTTCCTCGGCTGCAAGGTCTCGCACGCCGACGTGCACGAGGTGCGTGAAGCGCTCCTTCGCGACGGGCATGCGGAAAGCGACGGCGTGCGCGCGGACGTCGCTGTGATCAGCACCTGCTGCGTCACCAACGAGGCCGTCGCGAAGAGCCGCAAGGCCGCGGCGCGCGCCGCCAGGACACACGGCCACGTCTACCTCACCGGCTGTGGCGCGAACCTGCAGGGGAAGCCGTTCGCCGGGCTGCCCGCGAACGTCACCGTGGTCGCACGGCACAGCGAGCAGACAGCCTCGTTCATCGCCGGCGACGTCGGTGCGATCGGCTGCGTCCAGGGCGTAGCGCGGATCGACCGCGTCCGTGCCTTCGTGAAGATTCAGGACGGCTGCTCGTTCTCGTGCGGCTTCTGCGTGATCCCGCTCGTTCGCGGCGCATCGCGCAGCCGCAGCGCGGATGCTGTGCTCGCCGAGATCCGCCGGCGCGTCGAGCAGGGGCACCGCGAGGTGGTGCTGACGGGAATCAACCTCGGCTGCTTTCGCGACCGCGCTGCGGGTTATGACCTACCCCGGCTCGTGCGGGAGGCGGGGGAGACGCCCGGCCTCGAGCGCCTGCGCCTCAGCTCGATCGAGATCAACCACGTCAACGATGCGCTCGTCGCGGCGCTCCGCGAGACGCCGACGGTGAGCAAGCACCTGCATGTCCCCCTGCAGTCCGGCGACGACCGCGTGTTGCGCGCGATGAGGCGCCGCTACACCGTCGACACCTATCTGCGCCGACTGGCGCCCTTGGCAGGCGAGCTCAACCTGACGAGCGACGTGATCGTCGGCTTCCCGGCCGAGGACGATGCCGCGTTTGCGGCAACCATGCGGACGATCGAACAGGCCGGCATCACCAAGGTGCACGTCTTTCCATATTCGCCGCGCCCGGGCACGGTCACCGCACAGGACGATCCGGTGCCGCCGCAGGTCAAGAAGGACCGCGGTGCCGCGTTGCGTGCACTGTCGCACGAGCTCTGCCTGAAGCGGTGGAGCCGTAAGGTGGACGACGTGGTGCTCGTCGATCGGCCCGGTCGAGGCTACGGCGACGACTACACGCCATGGCTCGTCGATGCGCCGGTCGGTGAGCTCGTGCACGTCCGCGCCGCCGCGGTGACCGAGGACGGGATCGTTGCCGCCGCCTGAGGACTGTCTCTTCTGCCGGCTCGTTCGTGAGGGCGACCACGTGCACAGGGCGGACGGTTTCGTCGCGATCAACGACATCAACCCCAAGGCGCCGGTGCACGTACTGGTGCTGCCGGAGCACCATGTGGACACGTTCCGCGACGTCTCCGAGTTCGACGCGGAGGAGGCGAAGCGCATGCTCGACTTCGTCGCGGAGACAGCCCGCGTGGTCGGGCTGGAGGACTACCAGGTGATCGTCAACGTCGGTCCCGGCGGTGGACAGACCGTCTTCCACCTGCATTGGCATATCCTCGGGGGCCGAATGATGACCGAGGCAGACCTATGAGCCTGATCGGCCGCCTGGAAGAGGAGGTCAAGGACGCCATGCGCGCGCACGAGAACGAGCGCCGCGACGCGTTGCGCCTGATCCTCTCGAGCCTCAAGTCCGCCGAGAAGGAGCTGCTGCGCCCGCTCTCGGATGACGAGGAGCTGCAGGTGCTGCAGCGCGAGCGCAAGAAGCGCCAGGAGGCCGCCGAGGCGTTCCGCAGCGGCGATCGCGAGGATCGAGCCGAGCAGGAGGAGGCCGAGCTCGCAGTGCTCGAGGAGTTCATGCCCGAGCCGCTCGCCGAGGAAGACGTCGAACGCATCGTCGACGACGCGATCGCCGAGAACAAGGCGACGAGC
>DATBBH010000009.1:0-57655 GCA_036271075.1 Gaiellaceae bacterium
CAGCCGCAGTCGCCCGGCCTTGCCGACCGGATCTGGTGGGGCTCCGGCTCACGCGAGACCGCCGTTTGGGCGGGAGAGCAAGGCCTGAACCTGATGAGCTCCACGCTCCTCCTCGAGGACACTCAGGTGCCGTTCGACCAACTCCAGGCCGAGCAGATCGGACTGTTCCGCGAGGCGTGGACGAAAGCCGGCCACACCCGGGAGCCGCGCGTCTCGGTCAGCCGCAGCGTCATCCCGATCACCTCAGACCTCGGCCGGCGAGTCTTCGGCGCCGATGCAAACGAGGATCAGGTCGGCTGGCTCGACGGCTCGATCAGCCGCTTCGGCCGCAGCTACACCGGTGAGCCGGACCGGATCGCCGACGAGCTCGCAAAGGACGCCGCCGTTCAGGCGGCCGACACGATTCTCCTCACCGTGCCCAGCCAGCTCGGCGTCGACTACAACGCTGCAATGCTCGAGACGATCGCCCGCGACATCGCACCCGCCGTCGGCTGGAGCGCAAAGAACGTACCCGAGCCCGTCGGGTAGTCGGCTGCCGGCTCGGGTTAGGCTCGATCCATGAGCGGCCTGATCGTCGAGCGCGAGCACCGTGTCGCCCCGACCGAGCTGTTCTTCGACCTCGTGTTCGTGTTCGCCTTCACCCAGGTCACGACCCTGTGGTTGGAGCACGAGACCTGGGGCGGTCTCGTCCGCGGGCTCCTCGTGCTTGCCGTCCTGTGGTGGGTCTGGGCAAGTTATGCCTGGCTGACGAACATCGCCGACGCGGATGCGGAGCTCATCTGGGCGGTGATGGTGCTCGCCACCGCCGCGCTCTTCGTCGCAGCGCTGGCCGTGCCCGGGGCGTTCGGGACCGAGCGGTTCGTGTTCGGCTTCGCCTTCTTTGCTGTCGTCGCGGCCTTTGTGGGCCTCTATGCACTCGTCAGCAAGCAAGAGCCTGACCTGCTCGCGGCGGTGCTACGGATGGCGCGCACCGTTCTGCCGGCTGCGGCGTTGATTCTGGTGGCCGCGTTTGTGCCCGCCGCATGGCGACCTCCGATCTGGGCGCTCGCCTTCGTCGTCGGCTTCTTCGGGCCGCAGCTCGGCGGTACCGCCGGCTGGCGCGTGCACCCGGCCCACTTCGCCGAGCGCCACGGGCTGATCGTGATCATCGCCGTCGGCGAATCGCTGGGCGCGATCGGGTTCGGCGCGCGCGGCGCTCAGCTCGCCCATTCCGTGATCGCGGGGGCGGTACTCGGCCTGCTCATCGCCGCGTCCTTCTGCTTCGCCTACTTCGACTTCGCGGCGGGCGGCATCGAGAGGATCCTCGCAGAGCGCCGGGGCGCAGAACGGGTCGCGCTCGCGCGCGACGCGTACACCTACACGCACCTGCTGATGATCGCCGGAATCGTCCTCTTCGCCTTCGCGATGCGAACAGCGCTCGCCCACGTTCACTCGGAGCTTCGCCTGATTCCGGCACTCGCGCTCTGTTGCGGCGGCGCCCTCTACCTCCTCGGTTTCGTCGCACTTCGTTGGCGCGTTTCGCACAGGCTGGGCCGCGGTCGCGTGATCGGCGCCGTCGCGCTCGCATTGATCACGCCGATTGCGTTGTCCGTCTCAGCGCTCGTCACGCTCATGCTGGTCACCGCCGTCTGGTTCGCCCTGCACGCATACGAGCTGATCTGGTGGAGGGAAGAACGAGCTCGACGACGCTTGGAGCTCGCAGCTTCCTAGTGCGCCGCCGAGCCCATCAAAGCTGTCTCGCCGACTGCGTCACCGGCCGACTCGTCCCCGCTGACCGACAGCAACGGGATTCTGGAGTGGAAGTGCACGTAGCCGTTGGCGCTGCCGAAGAGCTCCGAGGTCAACCTGCCGCGGCCGCGTGAGCCGAGCACAACCAGGTCGTAGCCTCCAGCTTCGATCTCGGCGACGATCTCTTCACCAATGTGCCCACTTCGTGTGACCGCGCGAACGTTCAATTCGGTCGGAGCAGTCGAGGCCGCTTCGCGAGCGGTCTGCTCGGCCCACAGCTTCAGCTCGGCACCGAGCTCGTCGAGGCTCACGCCACTCAGACCGGCAAGCGGAGCAACGGACGGCGCAACGCTCAACACCGCCACTTGCGCATTGTTGGCCTGCGCGAGCTCGAAGGCCTGCTGAACTGCAGCCCGGCTGGACGACGAGCCGTCGTAGGCGACAAGAATGTTGTTGAACATCTCCCCTCCCTCACAAACAAGCGGACGAAAGAACTCTTCCTTACTTGACTACTCAACGTTCGTGGGGAAGCGTCCATTCCTCGTCCCCCCGGCCGGCGGGCGCCGTCGCTTGAGCAACCAGCGCGTCAACTCGACCCCGCCTGCCACGGCGAACGCGATCGCGAGTGCGAGCAGAAGCCCCTTCCACGGCGCATGCTGGAAGGCACGACCGCCGAAGTACCCGAGCAAGGTCGCATAGAGCGCCCAGATGAGAGCTGCCGCGGCGTCGAACAGTGCGAAGCGGCGCCACGGATACCCCAACGTCCCTGCGCTCAGTGTCACGGCCGTCCGCCCGCCCGGGATGAAACGACCGATGACGATCAGCTCGCCGCCCCGCTCGTCGAGCTGACGCTCGGCCCACCTGATCTGCCTCTGTCCACGCTCTCCACGAAAGAAGCGCGCCTCGATCCTTGTGCCGAAGCGGCGACCAAGCAGGTAGGCGGTGTTGTCACCCGCGAAGGCACCGGCCGCCGCCGCCAGGACGACCAACGACACACTCAGGTCGCCGCTCGACGCAACGACTCCCGCTGTGATCACCGAGCTTTCGCTCGGCACCACAGGCACCATCGCGTCGAGGAACGCGAGCAGGAAGATGATCGCGTACGCCCAGCCGGACGCATCGGACACCAGCTGCGTGAACTGATCGAACAAGCACCTAGCCTAGAACCGCGGTGCTTCCGATACCGCTTCAGACGCGAACCTGGTCAAGAACCAGGTTCGACGGACATCAGTTCCTTGCGTATGGCTGCAGCACGTGGGTGGGAACGGTGCAGTAGGCAGTGTAGTCCGTGTTGCTGATCTGACAGATTCCGGCCTGCGCGACCATTGCGAGCAGCATCGCGGCCTTCGGGCGTTCAAGGTTGAAATCGTCGGTCACCCAGTTGAGCAACTCGCGAAACGCAAGTCGAGCACTCCACTCCAGCGGCTTGGTGGATACGAGCGTCGTCAAGCTGTCGACAGTCTCGATGCGCGGCCACTCCATCGCAGCCGGCCGTTCGCGAGGCTCAGCGCTCGCGGTGATGAGTGCACCCACCTCGGGTGGAGCTGTGATCTCGCCGTCACCCATGAGCGCCTTGCAATCGCCGAAATAGAGCCCGGCGCCGTCGTGTGCCACGGGTAGGACCAACGTGGCGCCTGCGCGCAATTCGCGGCAGTCGAGGTTGCCGCCGTAGCGACCTTGCAGCATCGCGTGGAGGCTTCCTTCCTCCGGCATGACCGCGAGGCACCCGATCAGCGGCCGCGTCGGAAGGGTCGTCTGGTCGTCGAAGCGCAGAGCTCCCTTCGCGGCGGGGAAGATCTCTACCGCCGTCTCGTCGTCCCACCACTCGAGCGGGTCAGACGCTGTGTACGCCCCGTAGACGACGACGCCGGGCGTCACGACGTCGACGTCGTGGATCGTCACTGCCACTGCTCCGTCTCGTCCGGCGCCCGCGACGGAGATGGGACCGACGACCGCCCACTTCTGCGCTTCGGCCTGCGCATGACGCTCGGAAGTGAAGTCGGACGGATCACGGAAGTAGTTCGACCAGCCCTCCACCGACTCCACTTCGAACCACTCACCCGGTTCCACGGCCCCGATCGACGCGTGGTCTGGGCTATAGGCGTACTTCGCGTCGCTCGCCGAGAAGCGCTGCATCCGAGGTCGGACTATATTCGCCACGCATGCAACAACTGACCGGTCAGGTCGCCGTCGTAACGGGAGGCGCGCGCGGCGTCGGGCATGGAATCGTGTCGGTGCTCGCTGCCGAAGGGGCGCGCGTGGTGATCGCAGACCTCGACGGCGAGCGTGGGGACGAGACGGCTGCGGCGCTCCGCACCGCTGACCTCGACGTTGTTGCGGTCGAGACAGACGTCACCGACCGTGCATCTGTGGATGCGCTGGCGGCCCGCGTGCTCGCGGAGCATGGTCGGATCGACATTCTCGCCGCCAACGCGGGCGTCTATCCAACCGCCGATCTCACGGCGATCGACGATGCACTCTGGGATCGCGTGATGGACATCAACGTGAGCGGTGCGGTTCGCGCCGTTCAGGCGTGTCTGCCGGCGATGTCGTCGAACCAATACGGTCGCATCGTCCTGACATCCTCGATCACAGGCCCCGTGACGGGGCAGGCCGGATTCGCACACTACGGCGCGTCGAAGGCCGCGATGCTCGGGTTCATGCGTTCGGCGGCCGTCGAGTTGGCGACGAGCGGCGTGACGATCAACGCAGTGCTGCCCGGGAATGTCGAGACCCCGGGGTTCGCTGAGACAAGCGAGGAGCACCAACGACGGATGCTGCTGGCCATCCCCATGGGCCGGTACGCCTCGGCCGAGGACGTCGGCTGGGCCGTTCGCTTTCTCGCCTCTCCCGAGGCCGGCTACATCACCGGTCAGACGCTGATCGTCGACGGCGGCCAGGTCCTCCCGGAAGCACCAACGGAGTAGTGTCCTGGCATG
Source organism: Gaiellaceae bacterium (assembly GCA_036271075.1). Taxonomy (GTDB): domain Bacteria; phylum Actinomycetota; class Thermoleophilia; order Gaiellales; family Gaiellaceae; genus PALSA-600. The sequence continues at coordinate 4,668 of DATBBH010000009.1, forward strand.
AGTGCCGCTGCGATACGTTCCGGGGCGGATCGGACGCTCGAGTTGCTGGGCCACCAGGTCGGTCGCCGACTGAGCGAGGTCGAGACCCCGGCCGCGGTGATCGACCTCGATCGCCTCGATGCGAACCTGCGAGAGGTGCAGTCGTATGCCGATTCGCACGGCATCGCGCTCTGGCCACACACGAAGACCCACAAATCGCCAGAGATCGGTCTGCGCCAGCTGGAGCTCGGTGCGCAAGGGCTCACCGTCGCCAAGACAGGCGAGGCGCAGGTCTTCCAGGAGGCAGGCGCGCCCGCGATCCTCGTCCACTACCCCCCGTTCGGCACCGACAAGTGGAGGCGCCTCGCCGACATAGCGGCACAGGGCGTCGAACTGACGGTCGCCGTCGACAGCTTCACGCCGGCCGAAGGGCTGGCGGCTGAGCTCGATCGGCGCGGCCTCCGGGCAGAGCTGCTCGTAGAGCTCGACGTCGGCCTCCATCGCACCGGCCAGACGACCGCTGCGGGCGCCCTGGATCTCGCGCAGGAGCTCTCGCGCCTCCAGGCTGTCGAGGTAGCGGGGATCAGCTGCTACCCGGGGCACTGTCGTCCCGAGGACCCGACTCTCCGTGCACGTCTCGACGCGGTCGACGCGCTCCTACGCGAGACTCGCGATTCATTTTCCGCCGCCGGTTTACGGTGCGACCGCATCTCGGGCGGGTCGACGCCGACCCGGTACTTCACGCACGAGACGTGTGTCAACGAGCTCCGCTCGGGCACCTACGCGCTCCTCGATCGCAACGACGGCCCGGACGATCGGTGCGCGCTCTGGGTCGAGGTCACGGTCATCTCGGATGCAGTGCCTGAGCAGATCGTCGTCGACGCCGGGTCGAAGACCTTCACGTCCGACGACCATCCCGATGGTGGGCACGGCTCGATCCTCGGCTGGCCCGGCGCGAGCCTCTACAGGATCAACGAGGAGCACGGCTACGTCGACGTGTCCTCGCTCGACGACCGGCCGGCGCTCGGCGACCACTTGCAGATCATCCCGAACCACGCGTGCGGCTGCGTCAACCTGCACGACGGGATGCTGGCGGTTCGTGACGGCGTCGTGGATCACGTGATCGAGGTCGCAGCGCGCGGTCTCGTGCGCTAGCTCGCTTTCGAGCAGCATGAGCAACCGCTACGGATTCGAGAACAAAGTCGCACTCGTCACGGGCGGTGCGAGCGGAATCGGTGCAGCTACCGTCGAGCGGCTGCAGGCAGGCGGGGCCGAAGTACACGTCTTCGACCGCGCAACGGACGATGACGTCCGCGACTCCACACAGCTCGACGCAGCCATCGCGCGACTTCCTCGCCTCGACGTCCTCGTCTGCGCTGCCGGCATCGGAGGAGACTCGCTCCCCACCGAGGACGTCTCGAACGAGGAATGGGAGCACGTTCACGCTGTCAACCTCAACGGTGTCTTCTACGCGAACCGTGCAGCACTCCCGAAGATGAAGGCAAACGGCTACGGCCGCATCGTCAACATTGCGTCGATCGCCGGGAAGGAAGGCAACCCGATGGCCGCGGCCTACTCTTCGTCGAAGGCTGCCGTGATCGCACTGACCAAGGCGATCGGGAAGGACGTCGCGGGCTCCGGCATCCTCGTCAACTGCATCGCGCCGGCGGTGATCGACACGCCGCTCCTCGGGCAAATCACCGAGGAGCACATCTCGTATATGACCTCGCGAATCCCGCTCGGCCGCATGGGCCGCACGGAGGAGGTCGCATCACTCATCTGCTGGCTGGCCAGCGAGGAGATGACCTTCTCGACCGGCGCGTGCTTCGACATCTCGGGCGGCCGGGCGACCTACTGAACTCTCACGGCACGAGCGCGATGCAGTCGATCTCCACCTTGCCAACAAGGAGATTGGCGCCGACCGTCGCTCGAGCTGGTCTCGGCTCGAGGAAGAACGACTGGTAGACGCTGTTCATGCCGGCGAAATCGTTCAGATCGGCCAACCACACTCCACAGCGAACGACGTGCTCGAAACCGCTGCCCGCCGTCTTCAGGACGATCCCGACGTTCTCGAGCGTGAGCTGCGTCTCTTCCTCGATCGTCCCCGCACGATATGCGCCCGCGTCCAGCGGGCCTTGCCCGGAGACGAACACGAATCTGCCTTCACCAAGTACCGCCGGCGAATAAGGCCCGCGAACCGCCATGCCCTCGATCGCTTCCCGAACCATGCACGCTCCTTTGCCGATAGTGATCCGGTCGTAGATTGCATCATCGCGTCATCTGCCAGACTCGACGGATGACTTTCGAGACGTCGCTCGACCGGCTTCGGGCTTCCATCAGCGAGGCCGGCCAGGCGCACGCCGTCCTCTCACACCCGGAGACGCTTGCCGCGCTGGGCTGCTTCGAGTCACCGACCGAGGACTGGCCGGTGTCGAACCCCTTCGTCACCGTGCCTGCGCTCCTCTACCTGTGCCCCGACGACGCAGTGCTCATCGTTGCCGACTTCCATTCGGCAGACGTCCGTCCGTCGCGCGCGAGGGTCGTGACCTACCGGTCGTACGACTTCGAGCGTCGGCCGGATCCGGCCGGCGAGCTTCGGGCCGCGCTGGTTGCTGTCCTCGAGGACGGCGGCCTGGGTGAACGCCCGATCGGCATCGAAGCTCGCCATCTCCCTTACACCGTCGCCGACTGGCTGGACCAGACCGGACGAGCTCCGGTCGCCTGCGACGACATCGTCGCTGCGGCTCAGCGCGCCGGGGCGGAAGCGGATCTCGAAGCGGTTCGCCGCGCCTGCCGACTCGCCGACGTCGTCCAACAAGCAGTCAAGGACCACGCCGCCCCGGGCCTTACCGAAGCGGAGTTGGCGGGCTTGGCCGCGGCGGCGATGTTCCGGGAGGCTGGCCGTCGCGTCCCCGCCATCCTGACCGTGACGACCGGCGCCGAGGCGACCGCTACCGGCGGTGGCGTCGCCACGGCACGCCCGGTTGCAGCGGGCGATCTCGTCCTGACCGATACATCCCCCTGGATCGACGGTGGCTGGTCCGATACCGCCAACGCAGTCTTCGTCGGCGACCCAGATCGAGTGACTCAAAAACGCTTCGACGCGGTCCGGCGTGCTCTCAACGACGGGATCTCGCTCTGCCGGCCCGGCGTCGTTGCGAAGGATGTCGACCGGCGCGTGCGTGAGATGCTCGCCGAGCACGGGCCGACGTACAACCACCACACCGGCCACCGGATCGGAGCCGCCTGGTCGGAAGAGCCACGGATCACTCCGTACTGTGACGAGCGATTCGAGGAAGGGATGGTGCTGGCGCTCGAGCCCGCCATCTATCTGCCGGGCTGGGGCGGGATCCGGCTCGAGCACGTCTTCCTCGTCGGTGCGGACGGAAACGAGGTCCTGACGCGGTTCGAGCACACGCTGTGAGGCAGCCGTGAAGATCGCGACGGTCGAACTGATACCCGTCAGCGTTCCGTATCGCCACCGGGAGATCAGCTCCCAGGTGGCGAGAGACGGGGTCAGCGACGTGCTGGTCAAGTTGACGACGGACGACGGGATCGTCGGCTGGGGCGAGGCCTGCTGCGGTGCCGACACGGCCGCGGTCGAGGCTGCACTCCGAGCGATGACGCCCTTCGTCATCGGCCGCGACCCCTGGAACCGCGAAGCGATGCGAGGCGACGTGTTCACACACGGCCTTTGGCAGTTCCAGACCGGCACCGGGAACTTCGCCTGGGCGGGGATCGACATGGCCTTGTGGGACGTGTGCGGCCGAGCATGCGGTCAACCCCTCTGGCGGCTGCTCGGCGGCCTCCAGCAACAGGAGGCGACCTACTTCTACTACCTCGCACGCAGCGACCGGGAGAGCCTGGAGGCTCAGGTCAGCGACGGCCTCGAGGCCGGTTTCGAGGTCTTTTACCTCAAGGTCGGGCTCGACGATCTGGACGATCTCGAGCAAGTCTCGACCGTGCGCGAGGCGCTCGGCCGGGGGCCGCGGCTCCGGCTCGATGCGAACGGAAGCTGGACGATTCCGCAGGCTCTTCGCAACCTGCGAGCGTTGCGCGAGCACGACATCGACTTCGTCGAGCAACCCGTTCGCGATTACCCCGTTGGGCAGCTTGCCGAGTTGCGCGCGCGGGTCGACACCGTCGTGTGCGCCAACGAGGGGCTTTGGTCGGAGGCAGAGGCGTATTCCCGCATCCGAGCCCGCGATGCTGACGTCTATTGCTTCTCTGCGTACTGGGTGGGGTCGATCGGGAGCTTCCACCGGCTCTCGTGGTTCGCCGCGCAGGAAGGGCTTCAGATCTGCAAGCACACGCATGGCGAACTGGGTCTGGCCGCGGCGGCCGCCCAACACGTTGTCCTGACGTTGCCGAACTGCGTCGAAGGCCATCAGCAGACCGCGTACCTGATGGAGCACGACGTCCTCGTCGAACCGATCCCGATCTCGACCGGTCCTCGGTGGGGGCCGATCGACGGCGCCGGCCTGGGCGTGGAAGTCGACGATGATGCCGTCGCTGAGGCAGCGGAGCGCTACCGGATCGAAGGCCAGTACCGTCCGTGGCAGGACTTCCAGCTCGCGAAGGAGGAACGATGAGTGTGGGCCGCTTACAGGGCAAGGTTGCACTCGTTGTCGGAGGCGGCTCCGGGATGGGACGTGCCGGCGCGGTCGCAATGGCCGTGGAGGGCGCGGCGGTCGCAGTTGCCGACATCGCGCTCGACCGCGCCGAGACCGTGGCGGCCACCATCACCAAGAACGGCGGCACGGCGAGGGCGGCGCACGTCGACGTCGCCTCCTCCGAGTTGGTGCAGGAGCTGGTCGCCGACACGGTCGCTCGATTCGGCCGCCTGGATGCCGTCTACCACTGCGCCGCGGACGTAGCGTTCATCAACACGCGCGACAACCGTCTGACCGAGCTCGACGACGACGTCTGGCAGCGCATGATCGACATCCACCTGACAGGGACGTTCCTGGTGCTCAAGCATGTAGGGCGGCAGATGATCACCCAGGGTTCCGGATCAATCATCGTCTCGAGCACCGTCGATGCCCTGGTCGGCTGCGCCGGCCTCGATTCCTACACGGCCGCCAAGGGCGGAGTCACCTCGATGGTGCGCTCGTTCGCCGCCGGAATCGGAAAGGACGGGATCCGCGTCAACGCGATCGCACCGAGTTTCGTCTCGACCGAGTCGCAGCAGGTCTGGCTGGACGACGAAAAGGCACTCTCAACGATTGCGTCCTTGCACATCCTCCCGATCCCGACCCCGGAGCAGATCGCCCCCTTCGTCGTCTATCTGGCAAGCGATGAGTCAACTGCCGTCACGGGCACGGTCTTCCCGATCGATGCCGGCTACATGGCTTTCAAGGCGCAGGTCGACGTCATGGGCACGATGCAAGCCGGCTACTGAGCGTCTCCGAGAACGAATGGCTGGGATCGAGCTCGAACACGTCACGAAGACCTTCGCCGGCGATGTCCTAGCCGTCGACGATGTCAATTTGACGATCGCAGACGGAGAGTTCATGGTGCTCGTCGGTCCATCGGGTTGCGGGAAGTCGACGCTGCTACGGATGATCGCGGGTCTGGAGGAGATCACCGACGGCACGATCTCGATCGGCGACGTCGACGTGACGGACCTCGAACCTCCCGATCGCGACATCGCAATGGTGTTTCAGAACTACGCGCTCTACCCACACATGAGCGTGCGCCAGAACCTCGGGTTCGGGCTCAGCGTTCGACGGACACCGAAGCCCGAGATCGGCCGACGGGTGCAAGAGATCGCGACCCTGCTCGGGCTCGAGAATCTGCTCGACCGCAAGCCCGCCAATCTCTCCGGCGGGCAACGTCAACGTGTCGCAATGGGCCGCGCGATCATCCGCGAGCCGAAGGCTTTCCTGATGGACGAGCCGCTTTCGAACCTCGACGCGAAGCTCAGGGTCGGAATGCGGGCTTCGCTCGTGCAGCTGCACGCGCGGCTCGCCGTGACGAGCGTCTATGTGACACACGATCAGACGGAGGCGATGACACTCGGCCACCGAGTCGCTGTGATGCGCGACGGACGAATCGTTCAGGTCGACGTGCCGCAGCGGCTGTATCACGCGCCGAGGGATCTCTTTGTCGCAGCCTTCATCGGCTCGCCCGCGATGAACCTCGTCGAAGCGACACTGAAGTCAGACGAGATCGCATTCGGGCAGTTCCGAGTCCCGCTCGACCCGGTTCGGCGTCCCGCCGGCGATCCCCGAGAGGTCATCCTCGGCATCCGCCCCGAGGCCTTCAACGACGCCGCGCATGCGAAAGCGAACTTGCCTCAGCTCGAGGTCACCGTCGACGTGATCGAGGAGCTCGGGTCAGACACCCACATCTTCTTCCGCGTCGCAGCCCCAAGAGTGACGATCGAGACGCGCAACGCCTCCGCGGATGAAGCGAGCCTGCTCGTCGAAGAAGACTCGCTGTTCACAGCCCGGGTCGATCCGGCCACAACAGCTCGGAGCGGCGCCCGGCTGCAGCTGGCCGTCGATCCTGCGAGCTTTCACTTCTTCGACGTTCGGACCGGCGAAAGCCTGCTGCCGGCGGCGTAAGCCGGGCTACTTGCCGATTCCGGCGGTCAGCCCGCGCACGAAGAAACGCTGCCCGGACAGGTAGAGCAGCACCACCGGCGCGATCGAGACCAGCGCGCCCGCGAGCACCAGCGGCTCGTTCGTCGCATACCGGCCCTGGAACTGCGCGAGCCCGGACATCAGGGTGCGCGCGCTGTCGTTCTGCAAGAAAACGAGTGCGATCAACAGCTCGTTCCACACCCAGATCGCCTGGACAACGACGAGCGTGAAGGCTGCGGCCCCCGAGAGCGGCATGACGATCCGCCGTAGAACGGTGAACGGGCCTGCGCCCTCCACCGAGGCCGCCTCGATCAGCTCCTTCGGGACTGTGCGGAAGAAGTTCGAGAGGAAGAAAATCGCGAACGGCACCAGGAGGCCCGAGTAGAAGACGATCACCGACTGGAGGTGGTTCACCCAACCCGTATTGACCATGAAGACGAACATCGGCACGAGCAGCGTTACCGGCGGAACGACCATCAGCGCGACACTCGTCGAGAGGAAGATCCGATGCCCGTGGAAGCGGCCGAACACCGCGGCATAGGCCGCGAGCAACGCGACGAGTGTCGACGCGGCGACCGAGGAAACCGTGACCAGGAAGCTGTTCCACATCCATCGGGGCAACGGCTGGTCGGCCACGATCGAGCGCAGCGCGCCGAGCGACGGGTGGACGGGAAACCCGGTCGGATCGAGCTGATACGCCTCGTTGGTCTTGAGCGCCGTCGAGACGATGAACCAGAGTGGATAGAGGGCTGCCATGCAGATGATCACGAGGAACGCGTGCCGCGCCAGCACGCCGACAAAGCGCCCGCCCGAGCCGGCCCTCACGTTGTCTCCACCCGGGCCCGCACCCAGAGGGAGAGCCCGATCAGCACGCTCGCCATTCCGAGCAACATCACGGCCACGCTCGCCGCGGTCCCGTCCGCGCCGTTCGAGAAGCTCCGCCAGATGTACAGCTCCATCACGCTCGAGGCGTAACCCGGCCCGCCGGAGGTGAGGATGTAGACGTAGTTGAAGACCCATGAAAGCACCGTGATCACCTGGATGACGGTGAGCAGCTCGATGATCGGGCGGATCTGCGGCACGAGCACGCGCAGCTGCAGAGCCCACCACCCGGCACCGTCGATGCGAGCCGCCTCGGCCGTCTCCGGCGGCAGGGCGAGCAGCGCAGCCGTGAACACGACGACCCCGAAGCCGAGTTGCTGCCAGATCACCAGCCCACCGACCGAGACGATCGCCAGGTGGGAATTGCCGAGCCAGTCCTGGGTCAGCACCCCGAGGTGCAGGTGGCGAAGCGCCGTGTTCAGCACCCCGTTCTCCTGGAGGAGGAACGAGAACGCGAGTCCGATCGCGGTGGCCGGGAGCACGTACGGCAGAAAGACGATCGCCTGGTACTGGCGCATGCCGCGGATGCGGTCGTTGAGCACGAGCGCGATCACGAGACCAAGCCCGAGCATCACCGGCACCGCGAGCAACAGCTTCAGGTTGTTGAAGAGCGACTGCCGAAACGCGGGGTCGGCGAGCACACCCTTGTAGTTGTCGAGGCCGACCCAGACCGGCGAGCTGAAGTTGCCCGCATAGAAGCTGTCACGTACCACCTGCACCAGCGGAAAGAAGAACGCGAATGCCATCGCGCCGACCGCAGGCAATACATAAAGGTATGGCCAGAGCCTCCGCCGGCGGCGGCGCCGGCGGACGCTCTGGCGAGGCATCGCGTTCAGCCCCCGGAGGCCCACTTCTTATAGGCGTTGAACTCGTCCGGGTGCTGTGCCTTCCACTTCGAGAGCTCGCTCTTCCAGAGCTTGACTGCGTCGGCGGGCGTGCCCGAGCCCGACGTGATCAGCTCACCCGCAGCAAGGTCGGCGTTGCCGTCGACCTGTGGCGGCACGAAGTTCTCGGGCCAGACCGAGACCGGGGACTGGTCGAGCGCGAGTTGCTTCTTCGCAATCGGGTCGGTGACCAGAGAGGCCGGGAAGCGCTTGTCGGCGGGGAAGACGCCGGTCGCCTTGTACCAAGCCTTGAGCACCGGTAGCGAATGCAGGAACACCAGGAACTGCGCAGCTGCCCTTGGATGCTTCGACCACTTCGTGATGAAGGCATCCGACGACTGCGTCGTGTCGTAGCTCGTCGCGAGCTTGCCCTTGCCCCAGATCGGGATGGCGCTGACGCCCATGTTCTTCGCACCGATCTGCTTCTCCCAGGACGCCACGTTGCCGTCGGTGCCCCAGGACATGCCGACCTTCTTCTGACCGAACAGCTCGAAGCCCTGCTCAAAGCTGATCGACGCGACGTCCGAGTTGAGGTAGCCCTTCTTCTTGAGATCGGCGAGCGCCTGATAGAAGCCGGAGAACTTCGAGTCGGCGAAATCGGCCTTGCCGATCATCGCGTCCTTCAGCTCGTTGATCGAGTTGAGATTTTGCTTGCCGATCAGCGAGAAGAACCAAGCACCGCCGTAGCCGTCTTTGTTCCCCAGCCCGAACGGCGTGATACCGGCCGCCTTGAGCTTCTTCGCGTCAGCGAGGAACTCAGCCCACGTCCTCGGCCCCTTGTTCGGACTCAAGCCTGCCTTCTTGAACAGCGTCTTGTTCCAAACGAACGGGATGCCGAGCAGGTATTGAGGCATCGCCCACAACTTGCCGCCGGATATGTTCTCCGGGGTTCCGATCCAGTTCTTGGTCTCGCTCGAGGGCACGTAGTCCGAGATCGGCACCGACGCACCGTTCCAGGCGGGTGTCAGCGTCGGCAGCGTCGCCCATTGCGTCGCGATGTCCGGTCCGCTCTTCGTCTGCGCCGCCGTCGTAAAGGCCGATGTCAGTGTGTCGGTGGACTGGATGACAACCGAGATCTTGACCTTCGGATGCGCCTTCTCGTAGATGGCGACTTCCTTCTTGAGCCAGTTGTTGGCGCCGGGCGCATCGCTCTCGGCCCAGTACCAGTAGGTGAGGTTCGCGTTATTCGGATCATCAGCAGCCGAGCGCGACGTCTTGGATGCCGCGCCTGCCGCGAAGACCGCGGCGCTCAGCACGAGCGCCGCTCCGGAAACCGCCAACACGTGCTTCGTCGCCATGCCGCCTCCGCTCCTCGAATCAGGGACTCCCCCGAGCCGAGCTTGCCGCCTCAACGATCAACTGTCAATCAAGGAGCCGGCAACCGCACTGGCCGCTGCCAGATCCAGAGCCTCGAGCCCAAGGCGAAGCTCTGCTTCAGAAGGCCAGGCGAAACCGACCCGAAAGAAGCGTGCGTCTTGATCGAACCAGTGCCCAGGTCCAACGTAGGTCCCATGCTCTTGGAGTAGCACTCGGTAAAAGCGGTCGATGTCGACATCGAACTCGGGGCGGATGCGTGGGAAGCAGACAACTCCCGCCGCCGGCTCGACCCATTCGAATAGCTCATGTCCCTCGATCCAGTCGTTGACTACGGCCAGCTGCGATCGGGTCTTCGCGTGGATGATCGGCAACACAGCGGAGCGCCGCTCGAGCACGCTTGCAGCGAGTTCTTCCTCCAACACAGCGCCACAGATGAAGATTTGCTCCTTCGCGGCGAGGAGTGTCTCCATCAACCGTTCGTCACGGCAGGTCAACCATCCGACGCGGAGACCCGGCAAGCCGTAGGTCTTCGACATCGACGAGACGGCGAGCACTCGGGTCGACAGCGTCGTCGCCATCGGAAGCGGGTCGCCGTAGGCGAGCTCGCGGTATGTCTCGTCCACGAGCAGCCGCGCTGTCGGGTGATTCTCGACGAGGGCAACGAGAGCGTCGAGCTCGGCTCGTGTGATCGTGCTGCCGGTTGGGTTGTGTGGATACGTGACGCTGACGAGGCAAGTATCCGGCCGAAGCCGTGACTCGAGTCGCTCGAGATCCAGGTGCCAGCCATCCTCGAATCGGAGCTCGAAGGTCTCCAGATCTGCGCCGATGGCGCGGGGCGTCTCGAGGTTCGTTGCGTAATTCGGAGCGCAGACGAGTGCGTGTGCATTCGGACCGAGAAGCGACGTGGCGATTATGAAGAGCGCGGATGCCGCACCTGCAGTAACAAGAATGTCGTCAGGCGAGAGGGTGTTGCCTGCGATCAACGTACGCAGGCGCTCCGCGCCGAGATGATCGCCGTAGGGGAGCAGGACGCGTCCGAGGTCAGCCTCGACACCGTAGTCGGCGAGACACCGGTCGGAGAACGAGCTCTCGGCCAGATTGTTCTTGATCGTCGAGTAACCGAGCTGCTCGGGTGACTCAATTTCGATTGGCGTCCGCCGGTAGCGCACCGGGCTCATCTCACGGGAGACTCGTTGCGCGGCTCCAGGTGCGCGACCTGTGCGTCGGTCGCCTCCCTCAACACGAGGGCGGCGATTGCAGCGTCTTGGACGCCCACTCCCGTTAGGTCTGCAACCGTGATGTCGTCCGCCTCTACCCGACCGTGGGCAGCTCCTTCGAGGAGCTCGCCCAGGGTGACGACATCCTCCTCTGTTCGCACGCCCTGTTCGATGGCGTGATGCAGCTCTCCGAAGGATGCCGCTTGCCGGCGGTCGTCAACAGCGATTACGGCAGCGCGAGCAAGAACAGCAGGAGCAAGCTCCTGCTTGTTGGGCTCGTCCGAGCCAACCGCGGTGACATGTGTGCCTGCGTCGAGCCACTCTGCGTTCACGATTGGGACAGTCGAGGGCGTAGTCGTGATGACGATGTCGGCGCCGCGCACCGCCTCCTCGACCGACTCGCAAAGCCGCGCTGAGAGCTCCCGTTTCGCTATCTCGTCGACGAACGCCTGCGCACGTTGAGGTGAGCGCGACGCGACACGCACCTCTTCGATCGATCTAACCTCGAGTAACGCTTCGAGTTGGTATCGGGCTTGGCTGCCGGCACCGATGATCGCCACCGTGGTTGCATCGCGACGTGCCAGCAGATCGGCGGCGATCGCGCCTGCAGCACCGGTCCGAAGCTCGGTTAGATAACCGTTGTCAGCCAGCACGCCGACGAGCGTGCCGTCGATCGCGCTGATCACGAGCATCAGGCCGCTGTGGCACGTGCCGCCGCCGCCGCCGGTATCGAAATCCGCGGAGACCTTCACGGTCCACACAGCATCGTCGTGCAGGTGCCCGGCCTTGATGTGGGCGACACCGTCAGGCGCGCGGAAAGGGAGCGAAATGACGCTGGCCACCGTTGCCTCGCCTCGATGGAGTGCGCGAAACGCGCCTTCGACCGCCTTGCGAGCCATCTCAACATTGACGAGATTGCGAATCTCGGGCTCGTTCAGGTTCAGCATGGTTGTCCATGCTAGACAGCGCCCCGCAGCAGAGCCCTCATGGGGGTTGTCGGATTGGGCTCGCAGCGGGTGTCAGGAAGTCACGCATCACCGCAAGCCCAACCGACCGAGCCACAGGCAAGACTCCCGGTGGCCGAACGATCACACCACACTCCGGTCGGAAGCGCATCCCCCCGGTAGGTAAAGAGCTCGTAAAACGGACCAAGCAGGTGCGGCGTTTCGCGATAGCGGTTCATCTGGCTTCGCGGCGAGGAGCTCGGCCTGCTCGGGTCGGTGTACTACGTCAACAGCCTAAGCTCGTCGAACCTCAGTCACATAGGAGACGTCTATCGGCCGACCGTCGAACCGGATGGCATCTCGTCTCGATCTGTGGCACTCGCGACGGGACGTCTCGAGAGCAGGAGGCTCCCGGAGGCAATCCAGACCAGGAACGCGAACAGCGGGAAGTACCAGTAGGCAGCCGCGAGCCCGACGATGGCAATGAACCCCAAGACCGAAAACCAACCAGGGAACTGGCGAGATGCTGAGGCTGCGAGCGAGATCACGGCCACGAACGGAATCGCTATTGCCATCGCGCTCACCACAACGACAAACGCAGCGTCCTCGACCAGAAGGTGCGCCTGCGGATTGGTGCGATAGCCAGACTCGAGCTCAACAGTGAACGCACTTGCCGCCCACAACCCGTTTCCCACCGCCAACAGAAGAGCCGAACCGACGCCGCTCGCGATCGCGACCATCGCGAGCGACTTATCTCCAACTACTTGTCTGGTCAGCACACCTACATAGGCACTGAGCAAGACGCACCCCACAAGCAACGAAGCGAACCCTCCGACCTGGCGCATCCTGTTCGCCGTGCTGGCGTAGTACGCAACGATCTGACTGGGCTCACTTCCCGCCCCGCTGCCATACAGCACGATCGCGAGCACGAAGAAGGCTACGAACGCGAGACCCGTCAACGCAAGCCACCGCACACCCTCGAGCCTGACCGGACGCACCTCAGCCGTCAACCTCCTAACGGTATTGACCGCGATCGTGCCGTTCGGCGGGCCCGTCAGCGTGCGAATCGGCACGGGAGAGCATGCAATCGCCCGCGAGCTGGCCGCCGCGGTTGCTGTCGGCTAGAGGCGGTTCAGGCGTCGAGCGGTAGGCGCTGCAGCAGGGCGTCTACGCGCGCGAAGCCGCCCTTCGCTCCTTCCTCGACGCCGTAGTGCATCGTCGTGTCGCGCTCCTCGGTCGTCGCGAAGCGCATCGTCTGCGTCAGCTTCGTCCGGTCGCCCAGTTCTTCGAACTCGAGGGTCTGGAGGTGGTTCTGGAACGTCTGCACGAGCCGCTCGGGCTCGTCGACCTCGCGGAACTCGCCCTCGACGACGCCGAAGGCGGTGCGGAAGCGGTACGTGCCGCCTGGACTGACGTCCATCTCCTCGACGACGGTGCCGTCGCCCCACCATTCCGGGATCAGCTTCGGGTCGGTCCAGACGGAGAAGACATGCGCACGTGGGGCGTCGAAGATCCGCTCGACGCGGATCTCGAGCTCGTTCGGGGTGGTGACGGTGGTCTCGTTCATCTCAGGCCACCGCCTTCTTCACGAGCGCGCGGATCTTTGCCTCGTCGGCTGCGGTCAGCTCCGTCAGCGCGAAGGCGATCGGCCACATCGAGCCTGCGTCGAGCTTCGCGCTGTCGTTGAAGCCGAACATTGCGTACCTCTCCTTGAACTTCCCGGCGTCGCGGAAGAAGCAGACGACCTTGCCCTCCTTTGCATACGCCGGCATCCCGTACCAGGTCTTCGGCGAGAGGTCTGGGGCGGCAGCCTTGACAAGCTCATGGAGCCGCTTCGCGATGGCGCGATCCTGGGGCGACATCGCGGCGATCGCGGCGCGGACGGCGGTTTCCCCGTCAGTCTTCTCCTTCAGCTCCCGGGAGCGCGCTCTCATCGCCGCCTTCTCCTCGGCTGAGAAGCCTTCTTTCTTGTTCGCGCTCTTGGCGGACTGGCGCTTGCCTTTCGAAGGGGTGCTCATCGTGCTCCTTTCGTTCGTTCGACAACTTGCGCGAAGCGGTCGAGCCGCTGCAGCCACGTGCTGATGCCTTCGAAGGCGTAAGGCGCCAGCATGCACCTGCGGACACGGCCGACCTTCTCCGTCGTCACGAGCTGTGCCTCCTCGAGCAGCCGGATGTGCTTCTTCATCCCGGTCAGCGACATGCCGAAGGGCTCGGCGAGCTCGCTGATCGTCGCTCTGCCGGAACCTAGCCGTTCGAGGACGGCGCGGCGGGTCGGGTCGGCCAGGGCTGAGAACGCGCGGTCGACGGTCGCTGGATACTGAACCATTAGGTTCACTATAGCGGATTCGGCTAATCGGCGCGAGAGCTCTCGGGCCAGCAGGCGGCAATCTCTGCCCGCGAGGGCGGGACTGCGCCCGTTCGCGTCGAGGTGATCGCAGCCGCCGTGACCGCATAGGAGACGGCCTGCTCGAGCAGCGCCTCGTCAAGTGGACGCGTCGAGCCGAGCTCGAGTGCATCTTGCTCGTAGAGCGCCGCGATCAGCGCGGCGCCGAAGCTGTCACCCGAACCGACCGTGTCCTCGACGACGACGGGCACAGCCGGCAGTTGCACACGCCCCTCCGCCGAGGCGGCAATCGCGCCTTCCGAACCGAGCGTTATGGCGACGATCCGCGGCCCAAGCGTGAGCATGCGCTCGAGCACTTCCGCTGGTTCGCACCCCGGATAGATCCAGGAGGCGTCGTCGCTACTCATCTTGAGGACTGTCGTGAGTCCGGCAAGCCGTTCGAAGCGAGGGCGATAAGCGTTCGGGTCGCCAAAGACCACCGGCCGGATGTTCGGATCGAAGACGATCGCCCGCGTCCCGGCCTCGCGCTCGACGAGTGCTTGAAAGGTGGCCGCCGGCGGATCGACCGCGAGTGCCAGCGTGCCGACATGAAGCGCCACAGCCTCCGCCGGAAGAGCGGGAAGCGCGTGCTCCGGCAGGTCGGCAAGGGCCGTCCCTGCGAGGTAGAAGGTGTAGCTGTTGCCGCCGTCGATGCGCTTGAGAACGACGGCAAGCGGCGTCGGCGCATCGGTGAAGCGAACAAGCGACATCGCGACGCCCGCCTCCGCGAGGAGGTCCGCGAGCACAGTCCCGTAGTCGTCACGCGACAGCGTTCCGAGATAGGCAACGGGAAGGCCGAGTCGCCCGAGAGCGATCGCGGTGTTGAACGGCCCTCCGCCGGGCACCGGGCGAAGCACACCGCCTTCTTCTACGAGATCGACGAGAGCCTCGCCGCCGACGACGATCACGAAGCGCGACCACCCGGTGAGATCTCGCCCGAGCCGCGCGCGATCAGCTTGACCGGCAAGACCTGGTGCACGGAGGGCGAAGCGTCTCCGTCCAGTCGACGGAAAAGAAGTTCCGCAGCCGTGCGTCCGAGCGCCTGAGGATCCTGAGCAACCACTGAGATCGCCGGGT
Source organism: Gaiellaceae bacterium (assembly GCA_036271075.1). GTDB lineage: Bacteria > Actinomycetota > Thermoleophilia > Gaiellales > Gaiellaceae > PALSA-600. Next base: position 19,938 of record DATBBH010000009.1, read on the forward strand.
CGAGGACGTCGGCGAGCGCGACGTCGTCAAAGCCGAGCAAGGCGATCGTGCGCTCGAGCCCAGCGCTCCGGAGCGCCCGAATGGCACCGATTGTCGAGAGGTTCTGACTCGTGAAGAGGGCGGTCGGTGGGTCTGGAAGCGAGAGAAGCTCGTGCACGGCGCTCACCGCGGCGTCCGGGTCACGGATCCCGGTTCGAACGAGCAGCTCATCGCGGCGGAGATCGGCCGCTGCGAGCGCCTGCGTATATCCCTGCAGCCGCTGCTCGGCTGTGGAGATCGAAAGCAGGTCGCCGAGAAAGCCGATGCGCCGATGGCCGTGCGCAATCAGGTGCTCCGTCGCCTCAGTCGCGCCGCCAACGTTGTCCGCCGCCACGGTGTCCGCATCGAGGTGCCCGGGCGGTCGATCCAGGAAGACCAGGACCGTTCCGGCGCGCTGCTCCTCGTAGAGATAGGTGTGATCGCGGCTTGCCGGCACGACAATGATCCCGTCGACGCGGCGGTCGCGAAACGAGCCGATCAGCTCGCGCTCACGGAGCGGTTCCTCGTCGCAGCTTCCGGCGAAGACGAGCACGCCTCGGGCGCGCGCGGAGTCCTCGACCGCTCGATGGAGCGCCGAAGAGAACGGGTTCGAGACGTCTTCGAGCACCAGCCCGATCGTCTGGGTCTTCCCGCCGAGCCTGCGCAGCATCGAAGCGTTCGCATCACGCCGATAGTTGAGCTGCTCGATCGCGCGCTTGACCCTTGCCTCGAGCGCCGGGCTCACGCCGGGCTCCGCGTTGACGACCCGCGAGACGGTCTTCAGCCCAACCCCCGCCAGAGCCGCGACATCGTGCATGGTGGGACGACGGGGGACTGCAGAAGGCCTCTCTGACAACGAAATCTCGCTTTTCCGGGGCAACGTTGACGTGATCGTATAGCCCTGAAGGTTCTCTTGACAATCCCTTCCTGACAACGTTATCGTCGACTCTTCGCCTGTTGCACTTGGGAGACAGGCAGAGCGTCAGCTACGAACGTTGCGCGTCCCGTCGCCATCATCTGCTCGGGAGGAGGCACCACCACATGCGTAAAGCACTGAAGGGGAGCGACCGCCGCTCAGTCAAGGTGCTTGTTGGAATACTCGTCGCAGGGGTCATCACGGTTGCGTCACTTGCCGCCACTGCGATGGGAGGCACGACGAGCAAGACAATCAGTGTCGCGATCGTCGCGAATCCCCAGATGCAGGACATCGCGTCCCTGACACCCTCGCTGTTCACCGCGAAGACCGGCGTCAAGGTGAAATACACGATCCTCGACGAGGGCAAGCTGCGCCAAGTCACGACCCGCGACGTCGGCTCGGGCGGTAAGGCCTTCGACGCGGTCATGATCGGCATGTATGAGGCGCCGCAGTTCGGTTCGGCCGGCCTGATTCAGAACCTGACACCGAAGGCCAAGGCCGACAAGGCCTACAACTACAGCGACCTGATTCCCGCCGTGCGGAACGGCCTCTCTGCGAAGGGCAATCTCTACGCGTCTCCGTTCTACGGCGAGTCGTCGTTCCTCATGTATCGCAAGGACGTCCTCGCGAAGGCCGGCGTCACGATGCCCCTGCACCCGACCTGGCAGCAGGTGGCGACGATCGCCGAGAAGGTCAACACGCCCAGCATGGCCGGGATCTGCCTGCGCGGGAAGCCCGGCTGGGGTGACCTTGGTGCCTCGTTCACGACCGTGCTGAACACCTTCGGCGGCACCTGGTGGTCGGCGAAGTCGGACGGAAGCCCGGACAAGGCCCAGGTCGATCAGCCGGCGTTCAAGAACGCGCTCGACTTCTACGCGAGCCTCGTCCAGAAGGCCGGCGAGAAGGATGCCGCCAACTCGAGCTTCAACGAATGCCTCGCGCAGTATCAGGCCGGCAAGGTCGCCATGTGGTACGACGCGACCGTCGCCGCGGGCCTGCTGGAGGCCAAGGACAGCCCGGTCAAGGGCAAGAACGGCTTCGCGTTCGCACCGACCGACAAGACGAAGTCGTCGGGCTGGCTCTGGAGTTGGGCGCTCGCCATCCCGAAGAGCTCACCCGATGCCGCGGACGCCTGGAAGTACATCTCCTGGGCGACGAGCGCTCAGTACATCAAGGCCGCCGGGACTCACACGAAGGGCGGCTGGGCGTCGATCCCGCCGGGAACGCGCTTCTCCACGTACGCGCTCCCGCAGTACAAGAAGGCCGCCAGCACGTTCGCGGCGATCACACTCGCGGCGATGAAGGCAGCCCCGATCACCAACCCCGGCACCACGAAGCGTCCGGGCCTACCGGGTGTTCAGTACGTCGGCATCCCGCAGTTCCAGGACGTCGGCAACCGTTGCACCCAGCTCTTCTCGAGCGTGATCGCCGGCTCGATGAAGGACACCGACGCGCTGAGCCAATGCCAGGACATCGCGTCGAAGGCGATCAAATAGCAAACCGATGAGTGTTGCCGCCGACGCCAGGCTGACGGGTAAAGCCGGAGACGCGTTCTCCTCCCCGTGGCGTCGGCGGCTTCCACTCCTCCCGGCGCTGGTGTTCACGATCCTCGTGACACAGCTGCCGTTCGTCGTCAGCATCTACTACAGCTTCACGAACCTCAAAGACCGGACCCAGTCCCTGATCCCGGAGCCGACCAAGTTCGTCGGCTTCGACAACTACAAGCAAATCTTCAGCGACCCGTTCTTCCGTCAGGCGATGTGGACGAGCGTGCAGATGACCGTGCTCGGCGTCCTGCTCTCGCTGTTTTTCGGCACCGTGTTCGCCCTTCTGCTCGATCGCCGCTTCTTCGGACAGGGCCTCGTGCGGACACTGCTGATCACGCCCTTCCTGCTCATGCCTGTCGTGGCCGCATTGATCTGGAAGCAGCAGATGTTCTCGTCGCTCTTCGGGATCCTCGACAAGGGTCTCACGTTCCTCGGCTTCAATTCCGTCGCGTTCATCTCTGACCATCCGCTCGGCTCGATCGTGACGGTGCTCGTCTGGCAGTGGACGCCGTTCATGATGTTGATCATGCTCGCGGGGCTGCAGAGCCAGCCCTCCGACATCCTCGAAGCAGCCGGCGTCGACGGCGCCACACCGTTCGGGATCTTCCGGCAACTGACGTTGCCTCACCTGCGGCGCTACCTGGAGCTCGGTGCGCTCCTCGGCTCGATCTACATCGTTCAAGCTTTCGATGCGATCGATGTCATGACCGGAGGCGGTCCCGGCTCGACGAACGTTCCCTACTTCGTCTACGAGGAGTCGATCGGGGGCGGATTCCGCTACGGGTCGGCGTCCGCATACGCGATCGTCGTCGTGATCTTCTCGATCATCATCGCGACGTTCGCGCTGCGGGTTCTGTCCGGCCTGCTCAGAGACGAGGAGCGCGTTTGATCGGTCGCACCCGGCGCGGGTCGAGGCTGGGGGTGGGCGAAAGCCGGGTCGGGATCATGACGCTCGGAGTTGCCGCCTGGGTCGTCGGCATGCTGTGGATCTTCCCGGTTGCGTGGACGCTCCTCACGAGCTTCAAGACCGAGCAGGACGCATCCGCGCAAACGTTCCACAACGGCCTCTCATTCGGCCGCTACAGCGAGGTCAGCCATTCGACGACCGGGACGTTGTCGCTCTCGACGGCATTCACGAACTCATTCGTCATCGTGCTCGTCTCGACGGCGGTCGTCATGTTGCTCGCCCTTCCGGCCGCATACGCACTGGCCATCCACCCGGTCCGAAAATGGCGCGACGTGCTCTTCTTCTTCATCTCGACGAAGTTCCTGCCGATCGTCGCGTCGATCTTTCCGATCTACGTCTACGCAGAGAAGTGGAACCTGATCGGCACGCGCACCATCCTGATCATCCTCTACATCGCGATCAACCTGCCACTCGCGATCTGGATGACACGGTCGTTCTTCATCGAAGTGCCTCGCGAGCTGATCGAGGCCTCCGAGATCGACGGCACCTCGCTCTTCAATCAGCTTCGCTCGGTGATCCTGCCGATCGCAGCGCCGGGCATCGCCGCGACAGCGTTGCTCTGCGTGATCTTCGCCTGGAACGAATACTTCTACGCAATCCAGCTGAACTTCGCCGGCGCCTCGACGATGCCGCAGTGGGTGATCGGAAACGTGTCGACGCGCGGCAACTTCCTCGCCAAGCTCTCCGCTGCCTCGATGATCGCGTGTCTGCCGGTCGTGCTCGCGGGCTGGGCCGCGCAAAAGCGAATGATCCGCGGGCTCTCGATGGGCGCGATCAAATGAGAGCGGGCTGACTCTTGGCCACGGTTCAATACGACGCAGCGACCAGGCTCTACCCGGGGACGGGAAAGCCGGCCGTCAACGAGCTCGATCTCACCATCGCCGACGGCGAGCTACTCGTGCTCGTCGGGCCATCGGGATCGGGCAAGTCGACCGCGCTGCGGATGCTCGCCGGCCTCGAGCCGCTCGACGAGGGCAAGATCTTGATCGGCGGCAGGGACGTATCCGAGGTGCGACCCCGCGACCGCGACATCGCGATGGTGTTCCAGAACTACGCCCTCTATCCGAATCTCGACGTCGCCGCGAACATGGGGTTCGCGCTCAAGCAGCACGGTGTGCCGAGGCACGAGCGTGAACAGCGGGTGCGGGAGACAGCGAAGCTGCTCGACCTCGAGCCGTATCTGGATCGCAAGCCGAGGAACCTCTCCGGCGGACAGCGCCAGCGCGTCGCGATGGGACGCGCAATCGTCCGCCACCCGCAGGTCTTTCTGATGGACGAGCCACTTTCGAACCTCGATGCGAAACTGCGTGTGCAGACGCGGACCGAGCTCGTCGAGCTGCAGCAGCGCCTCGCGGTGACGACCGTGTACGTCACACACGACCAGGTCGAAGCCATGACGATGGGCCAACGCGTTGCCGTGCTGCGAGACGGATACCTGCAGCAGTGCGATTCACCCGCGACGCTCTACCACAAGCCGACGAATCTGTTTGTTGCCGGCTTCATCGGCTCGCCTGCGATGAACATGTTGCCGGTGGCGGAGAACGGGTCGCTCCGCATCGCCGGCGCCGAGATCGGCGCCGGTGACGAGCTCGGCGGAGAGCGCTCGACGGTTGGTTTCCGGCCGGAGGCGGTCGTCGTCGGCGAGGGGCCGATTGCCGGTCGGATCCGCATCGTCGAGGATCTCGGTTCCGAGGTCTTCGTGCATCTACTGATCGAGCACGACGGCGAGGAGCGACGAATCGTCGCCAAGGTCGACGCTCCGTTCGCCGGTTCGTCGGGCGACAACGTGCGCCTCGGGATTCGCGGGACGATTCACCTCTTCGACACCGCAGAAACGCGCCTGCTGAGTGTCGAGGTGTGACGCGCATTCTGGTCACTGGCGCCGCAGGCGACATCGGCAGCGCAACCGCGAGAGTGCTCGCAGCTCGCCGACATCGACTCGTCCTCGCTGACCATCCCGACGCCGGCGAGAAGTTGCAAGAGACCGTCGACGCCTGTCGGTCGCTCGGGGCCGATGTCACAGGCGTGACCTTCTCGGTTACCGACGACGACGCCGTCGCCTCGGCGATCGAGAGGCACGAACCGCTCGCCGGCGTGGTCAACAGCGCGGGCTACCAGGGCGCTTTTGTTTCCGTGGAGGGCTATCCACTCGAAGACACGCGTCGCGTGCTCGAGGTGAACGTCGTCGGCGTCATGGCTGTTCTCGCGGCGACGGCACGCTCGATGATCAAGGGCGGCGGCGGCGGCGGCGGCTCGATCGTGAACATCGCGTCCATGGCCGGCGTCTCCGGAGCGGCGAACATGCCCGCCTACTCGGCCTCGAAGGCCGCTGTGATCGGGCTCACGAAAGCGGCCGCACGGGATCTCGCTCCGCACGGGATTCGCGTCAACGCCGTCTCGCCGGGGTTCATCGGCCCCGGGAGGATGTGGGAGACGCAGGTCGCGCGCCAGGCCAAAGCCGGTGGCCCCTACGCCGGCGACCCGGCGCAGGTCGCCGCGCAGATGATCGGCACGGTGCCCCTCGGCCGGTACGGCTCTCCCGAGGAGGTGGGAGAAGCCGTCGCGTTCCTGCTCTCGGACGCCGCGTCCTACCTCACGGGCGTCAACCTCGAAGTGTCGGGAGGCGGCGCCTAGTGGCGATCGAGCTGACAGAACAAAACCTGGGAGCGATCGAGGCGCGCGGTATCGCGGTGCCACACTACGACCGCTCGGCACTCGCTCCTCGCATCCTCCATCTCGGTGTGGGCGGCTTCCACCGCTCCCACATGGCCCTCTACACCGACGAGCTGGCCGAGGCGGGCGGGGACTGGGGCATTCGCGGGCTCGGCCTGCTCAACGCGGACCGGCGAATGGCGGAAGCGCTCCGTGGCCAGGATCATCTCTACACCCTGGTCGAGCGCGACAGCGACGGCTCGCGCCCGCGCGTGATCGGAAGCATCGTCGACTACGTGCTCGCGACCAGCGACCTCGACTCGTTCGCCGCGCTGCTCGCCGATCCAAAGCTTGCCATTCTCTCGCTGACGATCACCGAGGGCGGCTACTCGCTCACCCACGGCAACGCGACGCTCGAGGCGATCGCGACGGGCCTCGAGGTACGTCGCAGCGGCTCGGGTGCGCCGCTCACCATTCTCAGCTGCGACAACCTCCCCGGAAACGGGCGGGTCGCACGCGCGTCGATCGCGACGGTGTGCGAGTCGCGGAGCTCAGAGCTTGCGCGCTATGTCGAGTCAGCCTGCACCTTCCCGAACTCGATGGTCGATCGGATCACGCCGCAGACGGCCGACGCCGACCGGGCCTGGCTAGCGGAGGAGGTCGGGATCGAAGACGCGTGGCCGGTCGTCGCCGAGCCGTTCCGGCAATGGGTGATCGAAGACGACTTCGCCGCCGGGCGCCCGCGCTACGAAGAGGCTGGCGCCCTGTTCACCGATCGTGTGCACGACTGGGAGCTCTACAAGCTGCGCATGCTGAACGCGAGCCACTCCTGCATGGCCTATCTGATGGCGCTCGCAGGCGTCGTCTACGTCGACGAGGCGATGAGGCTTTCGCCCCTGCGCAGCTATCTCGAACGCTTCCTGTCGGATGAGGCGATCCCGACGCTCGACGAGATCCCCGGCTACCCGGCGGCCGACTATGCGAGCACGGTTCTTCATCGGTTCGAGAACACCGGCGTTCGCGACCAGATAGCTCGCCTGTGCATCGACGGCACGGCCAAGTTCCCGAGCTTCCTGACCCCGACGATCGAACGAGAGCTCGACCTGGACGGCCCGGTCGCGTGCGCCGCGCTGGCCCTCGCCGGGTGGGCGCGCTATCTGGCGGTGACCCCCGCCCCCGAGCGAGCCCCCGACCCACACGCAGAGCGCGCAGCGGCGCTCGCGCTCCGGTCACTCGACGATCCAAACGCATTTCTCGAGCTCGAGGAAGTGTTCACACCCGCGCTCCGCGAGAGCGGGCGCTTCCGCGACTCCTTCACCGCTGCGAGCCGGAGCCTGAGGGAGAACGGCTCGGTCGGAGCGATCGAGCGTGTCCTCGGTTAGCCTGGCCGGTCAGCGGCTCGAGAGCTGCCAGTCGTCGCTCGCCGTTGTCTTGCTGTTCGTGTCCGTGATCTCGATCTTCTGAAAGACGATCGAGACCTGATCGATCCCGCGTGCGCCTTCGGGCGTGTGCTCGTCAAGCGTGCGCCTGAGATCCGCGATGGTCGCATTCGTCAGCTTGACCGTCTCGAAGACCTGCTCCTTGCCGGCCTTGTCCGTGCCGATGAACTCAAAGAGCACCGACTTCAGCACCTCGTTGGTCACCGTGGCCTGGAAGAGCTGCGGCGAAGCCGCCCCCCACTGCTTCGTGAAGGTGATTGGAGAGTGGATCCGCTTCCCGCTGGCCTGGCCGGTCGCGGCATCGCGCGGGCTTGAGACGTCCGAGCTGAACGTCAGCCCTTCGATCTTGCCCTTGGCATTCGGGAGCACCGACTCTCCCTTGAACTTGCCCTGCCTGCTGCCTTCGATCGTGACGTAGAACACGCGTGCCATGGCGGACTCCTCTGCGGTGAGTTGGTCAAGTATCTACGCACGTAACCGCGCGACGACCTCGGCGGCGGGCTCGGGCCTGGCCAGTGCGACGTTCGTTCCCGCCCACACGTTGAACCCGTCCGCGTCGCCGGCCGACCTCGCGGCCGCACGCAGCGGCGAGGTCAGATGATGGACGTGGGGATACGCCGACGGCGCACCGCGATGCGCGCGCATGAACGCATTGACAATCCCGCGTCCCCGGCGCCCGGTGAACGCCCTCGTCACGTCAGTCTCGCCGCCGGCGGCGACCGCACGGCGATACGCGTCGCCCGTGCCCGCCTCGGGGCAGAGCAAGAACGCCGTGCCGAGCTGGACGGCCGCCGCGCCGGCGTCGTGCGCTGCGAGCACGGCGCGACGATCCGCGATGCCGCCGGCGGCGACGAGCGGAACAGATTCCTCTCCTGCGATCTCTTCGAGCAGTTCGAGCAGCGGTGTGGCGCAGTCGTCCCGGTCGTCCCAGGTGCCGCGGTGGCCGCCCGCCTCCGGCCCCTGGACGACGAGCGCGTCCGCCCCGGCTGCCGACGCCGCCCGCGCCTCGGCTGACGAGGTCACCGTCAGCCACGCAGCGGCTCCGGACTGCCGCACGCGAGCCAGCGCAGCGGACGCCGGGCAGCCGAACGTGAACGAAACGACCTCGACGCCCGCGGCGAGCACGATCTCGAGCTTCGCGTCGAACGCGTCGTCGTCGAAGCGCGGCTCGCCGAGCTGGACGCTGAGCCGCCTCGCCTCCGGCTGGAGCTCCTCGGCATACGCCGCGATCGCCGCCTTGTCGACGGCCAGCTCGCGGAGCACGAACAGATTGACGCCGAGCGGGCCCGATGTGAGCCGCCGCGCGGCGGCCAGCTGCTCCCGCAACTGTTCCGGGGCAAGATAAGCGCCGCCGAGGAAGCCGAGACCCCCTGCGTTTGAAACCGACGCCGCGAGCTCCGGCGTCGACGGCCCTCCAGCAAGCGGAGCCAGAACGATCCTGGTCTCGGGAAGCACCGAGCGACGTTAGATGATCGGCCGGGCATCGTGGGCCTGGTGCAAACCGTTGTAGTTGAGGACCGCGACCTCGGCGGAGGCCCGGCGACCCGGGCCTCCGCTTAGGCGAATACTTCCGAGAGTGGCTGCCCGCCTTTCGGTTTGCCTTGCGTTGTCGGTGCTGCTTGTCGGCTGCGGATCTTCGACCGCTCCATCCTCGCGGCCGGCCGCTGTCCTCCGCGCCGGCTTCGCCTACGACTCGTCGGCGCCGCTCGGCTATACGGATCGCGGCCGCGTCAACCGTCGCACCGATCCGGTCGCCATTCACGACATCTCGTTCCGCAGCGACGGAGAGCGGGTCGACGGCTACCTGCTGCTGCCCCCGGGCCGCGCACGGCGTCCCGCGGTCGTGTTCGTGCACGGCTCCGGCGGCGACCGCCGCGAATTGCTCGGCAAAGCTGCCCTGCTTGCAGCGCGCAATGTCGTCACGCTGACGATCACCGAGCCCTCGACGTCGAGCCCACCGGCACCTGCCGCAGGAGCGCTCGCGATCCTGCGGCAGGTGCGAGACGCGGAGATCCGCGACGTCATCGCGATCCGCCGCGCGATCGACCTGCTTCAGTCGCTGCCCGAGGTCGACCCACGACGGATCGGCTACCTCGGCTGGAGCGCCGGCGCCAAGACCGGCACATACGTCGCCGCCTCCGAGCCTCGGGTCAAGGCGCTCGTGCTCCTGTCAGCCGGCGCTGCCCCACTCGCTGCGTTCGTCGCAGCCGCGCCGCCGGACCTCCGGCGCAGCGTCCGCCTGACGCTCGGGAGCATCGACCCGATCCACTACATCGCCGCGGCCCGCCCGGAAAGCGTTCTGCTCGAGGACGGAACAAAGGACGAGGTCGTGCCTCACGCCGCACTACTGAACATCGTCCGCGCTGCGCCGAAGAGGACGACGGTCCGCTGGTACAGGGCGCCGCACGCGCTCGACAGCACCGCCTATCGTGACGCTTTCGACTGGCTCCAGCGCAGCCTTCGACCAGGCTGAGTGCGACCTGACCGACGTCAGTCCGGGTACTCGTCCTTCCGCCAAGTGCGAGGCTCGGCGGGTTGGGCTTTCGGCGTTCGGTCGAGCAGGAAGCTGAAGTACGGCGCGACGAACGGGTCCGGCGCGGACACCGTGTACGTGTGGTAGACGGTTCCGTTCTCGCGCGCGAACGCAATCCAGCTCGGGCTCTCGCGCAGCCCGTCTTTCAGCTCGGCCCCGATCTGGCCTGACCACTCCTGGAGCCAGTCGGGCGGGTTGTCGATCATCTCTTTGACCTCGGGAATCTGCTGCGCCTGGTCCTCCGTCAGCGCGAGGCCGAAGTCGAAGGCGAAGTCGCTGTTGTAGGTCGAGACGTACGGGAACTCCCAGCCCATCCGCCGCTTGTAAGCGCTCAGCTGCTCGATCGGCGCCCGTGAGAAGCAGAGGAGCGTCACGTCGGCGTGGTTCAAGTGGATGAGCGAGCCGTCGAGCCCGTCGCCCAGGCTGGTGCAGCCTGGGCATGCGCCGAGCGTGTAGTCAGGCCCGAACATGATGTTGTAGGCGAGCAGCTGTGACCGGCCGTCGAAGAGCTCGGCCAGCGTCTTCTTGCCGTCCTCGGTGTCGAACTCGTACTCCTTCTCGACCGGGACCCAGGGGAGATCGAGACGCTTTCTCTTGATCTCCTCGTTGCGCTCCGCCTGCTCGGCCTCGAGCTTGGCGAGGGCGTCCCGAGCCTCCTGCCACTCCTCGCGTGTTCCGATCTTGTTCTCAGGCATCTTCAGCTCCCTCCGTCGGACACGAACTGAGACCTGCGGCGACCCGGAAACTCATCGCACGACAATGTGCTTGCATCAGCAACCGAGCGCCGCTCGGATCTGCGTTGCGGCCGCGACCAGAGATGCGGCATCGGCCGTGCTCAGCTTCTTGCCCGACTGTGCGTTGACCTCATTGATGAAGCCCTGCAGCGTTCCGCAGGCATCCTGGGTGTCGCCCGCTTCGAGCGCTGCCAGGGCTGAAGTCAGCTTGTTGGAGAGAGAGCCGCCAAGTTTCGGCTGGGGCGTGATCGACTGGACCTGCTGGAGCAGCGCGTCGATCTGGCCCGCGGCAGAGACGACGGTGACCGTGAACGTCGTCGTTGCGACGTTGCCGGCTGCATCCGCGGCGAGGCACGTCACCGTTGTCGTGCCCACGGGGAACGTCGCTCCGGACGCCGGCGTGCAGACGTTGGAGCTCACGCCGACAGCGTCCGTCGCGGGCGGCGTCGGGAACGTGACCACGGCGCCCGCTGGACTCGTCGCGTTCACGGTCACGTTGGGCGCCGGGCCGTACACAGGCGCAGTCGTGTCGTGAACCGTGACGGTGAACGTGGCACTGCCCGTGTTGCCGGCGGCGTCGGTCGCCGAGCACGTCACCGTCGTCGTCCCGAGCGCGAACGTGCTCCCCGATGCGGGGATGCACGTCGGTGTCAACGGCCCGTCGACGGCATCGACGGCGGTCGCGGCCGGATAGGTGACCACCGCTCCAGATGGACCCGTCGCCTCGGCAACCTGGTTCGCCGGCGCGCTCACAACGGGCGGGGTCTTGTCGACGACGTAAACCTCGCCGGCGAACGGCACGTTTCCGACCGCGGGCGTGATTCCGCTGGTGTCGGTCAGGTCGAGCCGGAGCGTTCCGGACCCGGTTCCTGTTCCGACCGTCACCGACCAGGCCGTCGCGCCGCCCGAGACGGATGTGACGGCCGCGCCGGTGACGCTTCCGCCCGAGACCAGCGTCAAGGCGGCGGGCGTCAGTCCAGTGACCGCGTCGGCGAACGTGATCGTGTACTTGACGGATGCCTTGTTGGTCGGGCTGGCATCAGCCCGCGTGATCGAGGTGACCATTGTCGTCGCGCCTGGGTTGACCGTGTGATCGGTGAAGTCGGCGCTCGACTGATAGATCGCGTCGCCGGAGTAGGTTGCGGTCAGTTGCCTGTCACCGACGCCGGTGAACACGATCGTGCATTGCCCAGCTGCGACCGAGCCCGTACACGACTCGGCCCCATCGGTAGTGACGGCGACAGTGCCCGAGGGCGGAGGCGTTCCCCCAAATTCGCTCGCGACGTCGTAGTGGACGACCACCGGTTGCCCGGCTGTAGACGGCTCCGGCGTCACACCGGTGATCGTCGTTGTCGACGGCAGCGCGACGCCCGTTGCAGACGAGCCGATCGTCGCCGAGTAGGAGCCGCCCGGCGACGCGGCCGTGTCCGTCGTCACGACCAAGGTCCAGGGCTCCTCCGTGAACGGAGACGGCAGCGCCCCGAAGTTGGTGCTGAACGTCAGCGTTCCGCCGGACACCGTCCCGACGACCGACGAAGCGGTGTCGTAGCAGTTGACGATGGGGGCGTCGGGCAAGAAACCGCCCTGATAGAGAAAGACCGCGCCGGTGAATCCGCTGGGCGTGACCGACACCGAGATCGTCGTCGGGCTGTTACCGACCGTGAAGAACTGAATAGCGTCGTAGTGCGTCGTCTGCCCGCTCGATGTCGTGCAAGTGTGATTCGCGAGGTGCGTGAACGTTGGATCGGTCGCGCCGATCACCCCTGCGACCACGACGCTGCTTGCAGCCCGCACCGGTGACGCAAGACCGGCAAACAGTGCCGACACCACCAATGCGACAATCGTCAGGTGCTTCTTCACGGCCACCACCCTCCCCTCTCGTCGAAGAGAAGTCCGCAACTGCTCGCACGACCGACGCCCGTCGTACGGCAGGACGCAGACCTAGCGCGCCGCAACCCGCGGCCACACTATCGCAACGCGAGCGCCGACCTTGATGGTGAGGAGAAAGGACGATGAGCGCCGAGTTCGTCCTCGACACGTTGGTCGTGCGCGCGTTCGTGTCCGACGTCCAGGCGACGATCAACGGTGCCCCCTCACCGGAACAGGCCTGCGAGGCGATCACCCCTCGCTTCGCCGAGCTGCTCGCCGACCCGGACTGGCTCCCCGCGGAGTACCAAACCGCTGCGCCCGACAGCGGGATGGGCGGGGGGATCGGTCAATGGCTCCTCTATCGCGCCGAGGACGGCTCACTGTCACTCTTTTCGCTGGTCGTCCCGCCGGGCTCGGAAACGCCGATCCATGACCACCTCGCTTGGGGGCTCGTCGGGCTCTACCGAGGCACCCAGGACGAGGACGTCTACGCCCAGCGAGACGGTGCGCTCGAACTGGTCGAGCAGCGTTCGCTCGCTGCAGGCGACTTCTACGCGCTGATCCCGCCGCAAGACGACATCCACCGCGTCCGGACGACGTCGGCCGAGACATCCGTCTCGATCCACCTGCTGACGAACGACACCGGTTGCGTCTGGCGGCACGCCTACGATCCCGCCTCCGGCGAGGAGCGTCCGTTCCGCTCCGGCTACGTCAACGTCACCTGCGACGACGACGCCGCCGCCGCCGACACGCTGAACGCGACGCGTCCGGTAGATCCTCGGATCTAGACCCGCGCGCCGTCGGCGCGCGATGGGTCTGGATCCCCGACCGGATCGAAGTCGGATCCAACGGACCATTTCGGCGCGCGAGCCACACGCGCAAACTCGACGGGTCGAGAGGAGTCGTTGGTTGAGCAACTCGGGATCCTCCTCGTCGATCTTTCCCGCCTCGTCGGCGAGATGGTCGAGAGGGCCTTGGCGCGCACACACGACATGCGCGTCGTCGGACGCGCAGCATCGCTCGAAGAGCTCCACGAGATCGCGCAGGCCATGGATCCGGACGTCGTCATCGTCGGCCTGCAGGACGTCGAGCTGCTGCAAGCCTGCCTCGACTTGCTCCTGGAACGCCCGCGCATGAAGGTGCTCGGCATCGAAGAGCACGCCGGGCGCGCCCAGCTCTATGAGCTGCGGCCCGAGCAGGTCGAGATCGGCGAGGTCTCCCCCGACGAGGTCGTCGACACGATCCGCGCCGCCGTCCTCCGTCCGACCCCATTCTGAAATGGCGATCTATCCGGCGATAGCAGCGACGAGCGATGCGATCCTCGGCCTGCTCCAGAGCGCGGCGATCGGCAGCGAGTTCGACGGCGTCGCGTTCGCGCACTATCAGGCGACGGATCTCGCGTCCCCGATGGACGAAGGGATCTCGCTCTACCTGTATCGCGTCACGGTCAGCGCGAATCGCAACTTGCCTCCGGTGCTCGGCCCCGACGGCGTTCGCTACCGGCCGCCGATTCCGGTCGACCTCCACTTTCTCGTCACCGCATGGGCGAAGACGGCCATCCGGCAGCAGCGAATGCTGGGCTTCGCCATTCGCACGATCGAGGACACGCCGATCCTGCCGGCCGGCGTGCTGAACCAGCACAGCCCGGAGCCGAACGTGTTCCGCCCCGAGGAGACGGTCGAGCTCGTCTTCGAGAGCGTCGGCATCCAGGATTTCTCATACATCTGGTACGTCTCGCAGCAGAAGGAGCAACCGTCTGCGACGTACGTCGCGCGCATGGTCGAGATCGAGTCGCGCATCTCGGTCGACGACGCGGGGCTCGTGCAAACACGCTCAATGGAGTACGCACAGGCGGGCTCGCCGTGAGCTCGACGCCGACCGTGCTCGAGACGGTCACGCGGACTGCGCTGCTCGGCGTCCGTTTCTGGGACCGCGTCACGGGACGTGTGGTCGCCGACGGCCTCGAAGTGAACGAAACGACGAGCGGCACGCAACTGCTGCCAAGCCGAAGCGGCGTCTTTGCCCTCCACGACCTGCCGGGGCTCAGAGCAAGCGCGTTCGGCAGCGGCGACGACGCGTTCTGGAGCTCACCACCCGCCGTGTCGACGATCGGCTTCGCAGTGGTCGACACGACGCGCCAGTTTCTTCCGTTCGCGTTCAGCACCGACGTTCCGTTTCGCGGCCTCTTCGCCGAGGACTGCGGGCTGAACGCATCGCCGCCGGACGCGCTCGTCGGCGGCGTCCCCCTCTTCTCGGCGCCGAGCCGCGTCGCTCCCTCCGGCATTGCTGCGGTCCGCGCCGATCTCTGGGACGTCGACGCGGAGACGCCGGCAGCGTGGGCGGTGCTCGAGGTCTCGGCGGGGACGGGGCCTCTGTACCGGGGTATCGCCGACGCGAACGGGCGGACCGTCGTCCTGCTGCCGTATCCCGAGCCGCCGTGGCACGGCAGCTCGCCACCGCCCGGCAGCCATTCGCTGTCGGAGCAGACCTGGCCGCTGACGATCGGCGTGCGCTACGCGCCGTCGCAGGCCAGCCCACCACTCCCCGCCCCGTCGCCCGATGCGGTGCCCGACCTCTGCACTGTTCTGACGCAGCCGGCCGGGACGCTCCTCGCGGCGGATTCGCCGAGCGCCGCACTGGGGTCGCAGCTGCTCGCATTCGGCCGCGAGCTCGTGCTCCGCACGCCCGGCCAATCCGTCCTTCACGTCCTCCCGGCCTAAGGAGAGCCCGATGCCCGAGTACCTCGCTCCAGGTGTCTACGTCGAAGAAGTGTCGTTCCGCTCCAAGTCGATCGAGGGAGTGAGCACCACGACCACCGGTTTCGTCGGACCAACGCGGTACGGGCCGCTGTACGACCCGCCCGACGTGCTGACGAGCCTCGCGGAGTTCGAGGCCGTCTACGGCGACGGCCAGCAACTCGACTTCGACGGGACGTTGATCGACAACTACATGTGGCACGCGACCCGGGCGTTCTTCACCGAAGGCGGGAAGCGTCTGTACGTCAAGCGCATCTACCAGGGCCTCGGCCAGTCCGACCCGGCGAACGATCAGGGCGGCCGCGCAACCGGAACGATCGGCTCGCTGAGCATCGAAGCGCGGCATCCCGGCGCATACGGGAACTTCCACGTTCGCATCACATTGGTGGCAGGCCCGAGCGTGCTGGCGACACAGGGAACCCCTCCCCAGCCGGCGGTACGCGGCGTCTCTGACTTCGACGTCGTGCTCCTCAGGCAAGGCGCGACGACGACATTCCTCTCTGCCGACTCGTATCTCGACGAGGTCAGCGGCCAGCGCACGTGGCGGTTCGTCACCGATGGGGCGTCGCCCGTGACGTCGATCGAGTTGGCGGACCTCGATCCCGTCGCGGACTCGGTACAGGCCGTCACGGCGAGCGTGTCGGTGGCGCTGAACGAGCCGGGCGCGGTGCCCACGGTGTGGGCGGGCATTCCGCTCGATCCCCGGCACCAGCTCGGAGGAGCACCGGACTCACTGGCGGCCGTGTTCGACGAGACGGCTCATGCCGCACAGCTGATGCCGATCATCATCGGAGTCGGCACGCTCGAGACCGGCCTCGAGGTCCTGCAGACGTTGCTCGGCGCGTCGCCGACCTTCTCGCCTCCCGACGTCGACGTTGAAGCCGGACTGCTCGATTCAGCCTCGAGCGTCGACAACCGCTCGCTCGACGTTCTCCTGCACGGAGGGAACGACGGAGAGGCGCCGAGCCCTGAGTACTGGGAGGGCACCCAGCGTCTGTCCGACGACGCGAAGACAGGCCTGCTCGCGCTCGAGGACCTCGACGACATCTCGATCGTCGCCGCGCCCGGGTCGACGCACGGCTACGGCACGTCCGACCTCGCCACGCAGGACATCCATGCGATCGTCAACAGCCTCATCGTGCACGCACAGAAGATGCGGTATCGCATCGCCGTCGTCGACTCCGGCAACGGCATGACGGTCGCCGACGTACGCACGATGCGCGCGCAGTTCGATTCGAGCTACGCCGCCTTCTACTACCCGTGGGTGCAGATCCTCGATCCGATCACGAATGTGCCGAACGACCTGCCGCCGTCGGGGTTCGTTGCGGGCATCTACGCGCGCAACGACACCCTGCGAGCCGTCTACAAGGCACCGGCGAATGAGGTCGTCACGCTCGCGATCGGCTTCGAACGGCTGCTGAACAAAGGACAGCAGGAGGTGCTCAACCCGGAAGGGATCAACGCGTTCCGCTTCTTCGAAGGGCGCGGCTTCCGACTCTGGGGCGCGCGCACGATGAGCTCCGATTCGGAGTGGAAGTACGTGAACCTCAGGCGCTACTTCGCGTTCCTCGAGCACTCGATCGACCGAGGGACGCAGGGCGTCGTGTTCGAACCGAACGGCGAAGCGCTGTGGGCGAACGTGCGCCACACGATCGACGACTTCCTGTTCGACCAGTGGCAGAACGGAGCGTTGCTCGGCGACAAGCCGGAGAAGGCGTACTTCGTGCGCTGCGACCGGTCGACGATGACGCAGAACGACCTCGACAACGGACGGCTCGTCTGCTTGATCGGCGTCGCACCGCTGCGCCCTGCCGAGTTCGTCATCTTCCGCATCGGCCAGTGGACGGCCGACGCGAAGAAGTAGCGCACGAGAGAAAGGAAGCGCGATGGCCGTTCAGCGAGACAGACCGTACGTCCAGTTCAACTTCCTCGTCGACCTCGGAAGCGGTGTCACGGATGGACCGGCGGCGGGGTTCCAGGAGGTCAGCAACATCGGCATGGAGGTCACGGTCGCGGAATACCGCACCGGGAACATGAAAGAGAACTCGGTGCAGAAGATCACCGGGATCAACAAAGCGACGGATGTGACGATGAAGCGCGGCGTCATCGGCGTCCTCGACCTCTACGAGTGGCTCAACCAGATCCGAAACGGCGACCAGGCCGCGTACCGCACGGTGACGGTCCAGCTGCAGAACGAGGACCACACGCAGGTCGTGCAGACGTGGAAGCTGCAACGCGCGCGGATCATCAAGCACGTCAGCGGGCCGATGAACGCAAAGGGCACCGATGTCGCGATGGAGGAGCTCACGCTTGCGTACGAGCGCCTCACGATGGAGTAGCAGGCGGTGACGCAGACGATTCGCAGACTGCCGGGCATCCGGTTCGAGCGGCAGGCGCCCTCCTTGCAGGAGGTGCTCCCTCGCATGGACATCGGGGCCTTCGTCGGCTTCGCAGCGTCGGGGCCGATCGACGTGCCGGTGCCCGTCGAGGACGCAGCGCAGTTCGCGCGTATCTTCGGCGCGGATGCCCCGCTCGCCCTGGATCGCAGGCGCGGCGAGAGTGCGACCGCATTCCTCGGCCCGGCCGTGCGCGCGTTCTTCCGCAACGGCGGCCGTCGCTGTTGGGTCCTCCGCGTCACCGGCCGCACGCGCGAGGCGGCGGACTACCCGCCCACCGCAAAGTCGGATCTGTTCGCCGTGCCGGGCGTCGCAGCGGTCGTCGACACGGTCGGCACGCTTGCGCCCGCAGTGCTGGTGGCTCGGTCGGAGGGGAGTTGGGCCGATCGGCTCCGCGTCTCGGCAGCCCTCGAGCCGAGACCCGTGCAGTTCCAGGCGAGCTCCCTGGAAGCGCTGGCATTCGGCGCGACGTTCGAGTCGCCCGAGGAGCTCGTTCGCGGCGATCTCGTCCGGGTCTCGTTCCCGGGCAGTCCGTGGCAGCTCTATGTCGGCGTCGACTCGCTCGAGGCCGTCGGCAGCCCGCCGCAGCCGCTGCGGCGCCTTGTCCACGGCGGACCGGCCTGGTGGGTGCGGGTCACGACGCTCGTCGCCGGCCGCCAGGGGCACCTCCACTACCTCGGGCCGCACGGGCTGCCGGTCAGCGCGACCGCGACCGTCGCCCAGCCGGACCCGTCGGACGCCCAGGGCCTCATCCGGATCACGCTCCGGCCCGACCCGGGGAGCCCGCCCGAGGCGGAGGCGCCGCCGGCCCCTGGCTCGCTCCTCCGTGGCGTCTTCGCGACGCGCAGCGTCTGGCTCGACGTCGTCGACGTCGACGTCGCGCACGACGGTGCGCGCGCGCTCGTCGCCACGCCGTTCCAGGTGACGCGGTCGGCGCCGCGTGCGCGGCTCGTGCAGGCACCCGGCGCGCTCGCCGAGCGGCTCACGCTTCGGCTCCAGGTCGAGGACGACGCGGGCAGCTCATGGGCGCTCGGCGGCCTCGGCTTCCTGCCGGCCCACCCGCGCTTCGTCGGCGCGCTCCCGACCGACGCGACGCTCTATGCGGACCCGGACCTCGACCCCACGCCCGGCTCGCTCGACGGAGACGCCGCGCAACCGCGTTTCCCGCTGGCGGGGCCGGACACGACGCCGCTGCTCTACCTGCCGATCGGCGCGACCATCCTCGAAGGGCCGGCGCTCACGGCGATGCGGCCAACCGGTCTCGCACGGTTCCGCGACGGGCTCGACCAGCTCGACTCGTCGATGTTCCTCGACCCCGCGCTCGCGACCGTCGGTGCGGAGCGCCTGCTCGAGGAAGCCTTCTGGATCGCCTACCGGCAGCCGAATCCGCGACCGCTGCGCGGCCTGCACGCGTTGATCGGCATCGAAGAGCCAACGATCGTCTCGATCCCGGACGCGGTGCAGCGTGCGTGGTATCTCACGCCGGGGGCGCCCGTGCCCAACGCAGACGCTCCCGCTCCCGGGCCATCGGTCGACTGGGCGAGCTTCCAGAGCTGCACGACCCACGTGCCGGCGCCACCCACGCTCGAGCAGTTGGGCAACGAGGAGAGTGGTGCGTTCACACTCCGGTGGAGCCCGACGGACACGGAGGACGCGACGTACGAGCTCCAGGAGAGCTCGGACACCGCCGACGGCGACCTCGCGGTCACGCTCTACAGCGGCGCCGAGCTCGAGTTCTCGGTGTACGGACGCCCGCGCGGCTCGACGCTGTACTACCGCGTGCGCGCGCTCGCCGGCGGTCTCGCCGGCGGCTGGTCGAACTGGGTCGTCGTCCGGACGACGCAGACGGTGACGTGGGTGCTCGACGACGTTTCTCTCTACGACGCCGCCGAGACGCTCCTGCCGACCGAGATCGCGCTGCTGCGCATGTGCGCGGCCCGCGGCGATGTCTTCGGAGTCCTGGCGCTACCGGAGCACTACCGCGAGCGTGACGCGATCGAGCACGTCAGCTTGCTCAAGTCGTGGGCGGGTCGTCCGTTCGGCTCGGACCCGGATCCGGTCTTCTCGCACGGCGCCCTCTACCACCCCTGGCTCTTCGCGTCGGATCCGGGCAACCCCTCGGTGGTCCGGCGCATGCCGCCGGACGGCGCCGCAGCCGGGGTGATCGCCCAACGCGCAGCCCGACGCGGCGCCTGGGTCGCCCCCGCGAACGAGCCCCTACGCGACGTCGTGCAGCTCGATCCACCCCTCGGCGCCGAGTGGCTGCAAAAGCTGCAGGACGCGCAGGTCAACGTCGTCCGCCACGAACCGGGCGGCTTCCTCTGGCTCGCCGCCGACACCCTGTCGGACGACCCGGAACTGCGCCCGATCGGTGTGCGCCGCCTGCTGCACGTGCTTCGCCGTGCGGCGGTGAGACACGGCGCCGTCTACGCATTCGAACCGAACACCGACCGGTTCCGCCGCACGGTGCAGCGTTCGTTCGAGGGCCTGCTCGCGCGGATGCACGAGCGCGGAGCGTTCGCAGGCGCAAACGCCGACGAGGCGTATCGCGTCAACACCGGCTCACCGCCGAACACCGTCCAGTCCATCGACGCAGGCCGGCTGATCGTCGAGATCAAGGTCGCGCCGTCTCGGCCGCTCGCGTTCCTCACGGTGCGTCTCGTGCGCACCGGTGAGGGATCGCTGCAAGTGGAGACCCGCTGATGTCCGAGTCAGAAAGCGAGCTCTCCGGCTACCCGTTCACGTCGTTCGACTTCTCGATCGAGCTGACGGCCGGCAGCGGCGAGCATCTCTGCAACGCAGCGTTCTCGGAGTGCGACGGCCTCGAGCTGACCCAGGAGGTCAAGACGATCCGCGAGGGCGGCAACAACGGCGTCCAGATCAGGCTCGCGGGCGCAACCGCCTACGGCACGCTGACGCTCAAGCGCGGGCTGACGGCGAGCTTCGACCTCTGGGACTGGTTCGAGGCGTCGATCCTGGACTCCTCGCTGCGCGCCGACGCGGCGGTGGTGTTGCTCGCGCCGGACGGGACGACGGAGCGCGCGCGCTGGGTGCTCCACGGCTGCCTGCCGATCAAGCTGAAGGCGCCGCCGCTGAACGCAAAGGACGGGATGGTCGCCGTCGAGGAGCTCCAAGTCGCGTACCAGTCGCTCAAGCTCAAGAAGCCGGGAGGCGGCTAGTGCCGGATCCCGCGACCAACCTCGCAAAGGCGGAGCTGCGCCAGCTCGACTCGAACTTCGAGAATGAGATCGAGCAGGACTCGTGGTGCACGGTTCAGTTCAACCCGGAGTCGCTCAAGGTCAGCTTCGCCAACCAGCTCGTCCAGCCCTCCGGTGCGGGGGACCAGCGCGGATCACCTGCGCGGCAGTTCGTCGGAGCCGGCACGACAAAGCTCGCACTGACGCTCTGGTTCGACGTGGGCTCGCCCCAGCCGCCCGACGCGCCCAGCGTGGACGACGTGCGCAAGCTGACGAAGAAAGTCGCGTACTTCATCACGCCCAAGCCGGTCCAGGGGCAGAACGACAAGTTCATCCCACCGGCGGTGCGCTTCGTCTGGGGCTCGTTCCAGTTCGACGGGCTCATGGACGGGCTCGAAGAGACGCTCGAGCTGTTCTCGCCCGAGGGGAAGCCACTTCGCTCGAGCCTCGGGCTGACACTCTCGCAGCAGAAGATCCAGTTCGCCTTCCGCGACACCGGTTCGCCGAGCGGCGGCGCCGCCCCCGGCTTCGGTGGAGCCGGCGGCCCGCCGGCGACGCCTGGAACGCAGCCGCTCGCGCAGGCGCCTGCCGGCTCGACCGTGCAGGGGCTGAGCGACGCAGCAGGCAACAGCAACTGGCAACCGATCGCGGCGGCGAACGGGATCGAGAACCCGCGGCTACTCACGCCGGGCGCGCTGCTCGACCTGAGCGCGCAGGCGCCGCAACTCGGCGCCACGCTCGGAGTCGAGGGCGGCTTCGCGGTCGCGTCGCCGCAGATCTCCCTTCCGTCGGCCGATGTCTCCGTCTCCGTCGGCATAGGGAGCTGACATGTCAGTCCAGATCTCAGACCTCGACGTTGTTCCGCGCCCCACACAGGCGCCGCAGGGCCAGCAGCCCCAACAGCAGGGCTCGGGACAGGGGGCGCCCTCCCCTGAGCAGGCGCGCGAGATCGCGCGCACCGTCTCCCTCCTCAAGGCCCGCGACCTCCGACTCCACGCCGACTGATGGCAGACCCACCAGCAATCCAGACCTCGCGCCCGACGTTCGCCGTCGACGGAACGGACTCGGCCACGCTGACGGGAGGACTGCTGCGCCTGCGCGTGCGCTCTGACGTCCACGGGCTCTCGAACCTCGAGGCGGAGTTCGGCAACTGGGGCCCGAAAGGCGACGCCTCCGACTTCATCTTCTTCGACCGCGCGCTGCTCGACTTCGGCAAGGAGCTGAAGGTCAAGCTCGGCACCACGCCGCTGTTCACCGGCAAGATCACGGGGCTCGAGGCGCGCTTCCCGCAGGGCAATGCGCCTTCGCTCGTTGCGCTCGCCGAGGACCGTTTCCAGGACCTCCGCATGACGCGCCGCACGCGGACGTTCGCGGACGTCTCCGACTCCGACGTCTTCTCACAGGTCGCCGGCGACCACGGCCTGACGCCGAGCGTCGGCGTCAGCGGCCCGACGCACAAGGTGCTGGCACAGGTGAACCAGAGCGATCTCGCGTTCCTGCGCGAACGTGCGCGCGCGCTCGACGCGGAGCTGTGGATCTCGGACTCGACGATGAACGTGCAGCCGCGCTCGAGCCGCGGCGGCTCGCCCGTGAAGCTGACGTACGGCAAGGAGCTGCGCGAGCTGCGTGTGCTCGCGGATCTCGCGGCACAGGCGACGAGCGTCGAGGTCACAGGCTGGGACGTCGCGGGCAAGCAGGCGCTGACGGAGGAGGTGACCGACTCGGTGGTGAGCAGCGAGCTCGCGGGCGGCGACAGCGGGCCGAGCATCCTCAAGTCGGCGTTCGGCGACCGCAAGGACGCGCTCGCGAACGCGGTGCCTCAGACGAGCGCGGAGGCACACGCGCGTGCGGAGGCGCTGCTGAAGCGGCGCGCACGCCGCTTCCTCGTCGGCCACGGCACTGCCGAGACGAAGCCCGAGCTCGTGGTGGGTGCGACCGTCACGATCGCCGGCGTCGGCCCGCTGTTCGAAGGCGACTTCTACATTGCGGCGACCGAGATCTCGTTCGACGGTGCGGTAGGAATGCGCACCGAGCTCGAGCTCGAGCGCCCGGGATTGGGGAAGGCGGCGTGACGTTGCTCGAGGAGACGATGGTGTCGAGCCATCACGCCCCGAGCGCACGGTGGTACGGCGTCTACCCCGCGCTCGTGAAGGACATCGCCGATCCGGACGGACAGGGGCGCGTGCAGGTCTCACTGCCGTGGGCGCCGGACCTCGACGGCGGCAGCTACGAAGCATGGGCGCGTCTCGGAACGATGATGGGCGGCGCAAACCGCGGCACGTGGTTTGTGCCGGACAAGAACGACGAGGTGGTCGTCGCATTCGAAGGCGGCGACCCGCGACGCCCCTTCGTGCTCGGCGGCCTGTGGAACGGGTCCGACTCACCGCCCGAGTCGATGGACGGCGCGGGCAACAACTACAAGAAGGTCATCTGCTCGCGGAACGGCGTCAAGGTCACGCTCGACGACACGGACGGGCAGGAGCAGCTGAAGCTCGAGACGCCCGGCGGCCAGAAGGTGACGCTGAAGGACGGCCCCGGTGCCGTGACGATCGAGGATTCGAACGGCAACTCGGTGAAGCTCGAGTCATCCGGCATCACCGTCACCGCCTCCGCAAAGGTGACGATCAACGCGTCGACGGCTGCGATCTCGGCGGGCATGGTGACGGTCGACGCCGGCATGTCGAAGTTCAGCGGCGTCGTGCAGTGCGACACGCTGATCAGCAATTCGGTCGTCAGCGCGTCGTACACGCCCGGAGCGGGGAACATCTGGTGAGCGCGCACGTCGTGCAGTGGGTGACGGCATCGCCGCTCTGGGCGGACACGCTCTCCGAGCCCAACGACGCGAAGCGCGAGCAAGCGATGCAGAAGCCTGCGCTGCTTCGCTTCGAGCGCGACTCCTTCATGGAGGACGTCGCGAAGCTGCTCGACCGCGATCCCGCGGAGCTGACGACGACCGTCGCCAAACCGGTGACATACCGCCTGCCCTCGCCGGGCGAGACCGAGCCGCCGGCGCCGGCCGACCTCAAGCTCTACCTCCCCTCGCAGGGGCACTTCTACCTCCTCGCCGCAACGCTCGTCTGCCGTCTGCCCGGGCTGCCCGAGCACGAGGTCGCGACGGCGGCGAAGGAGACCGTCAACTTCGTGCTCCGCCGCGTCGACGACGAGCATCCCGGCGCCGAGTTCGCCTGGGTCGACGATGCGAATGCGGCGAAGGGGAAGAGCTGGCAGCACCTCGACCCGAGCTCCGCCGGCGCGCTCGCCGATGGAGAAGACCTGCTGCCGCTCTTCCCCGTGCGCTACACGAGCGACGACCGCCTGCGTCGGCTCTTCGTCGGGCTGGTGCCCACCTCGAGCGGCGAGGCGTTCAAGGCGGCGGGCCAGCTCTCGCCGATCGTGTCCGCCGGGTCGCCCGACGCGGGCGCCCCCTCGGCAGACCCGAGGCCGGATGCGCTCACCGCGAAGGTGACCGATCCGCTGCGCCTGCTGATCGCGGCCGAGACGAGCGCACCGGACGGCACTCCCGCGGGAGACGTCGCTGCGATCGAGCAGGCGATGGCAGACCAGCAGGTCGAGGCGTCGCGCTTCCTGCTGCTCGACTTCGCGGAGTTCCTCCACGACGAGCTCGGCTGGTTCGCGTCCTCGACGTGGACGCAGCCGACCGACGCGAAGGGGCTGGCGCTCTGGGCGACGCTCGGCGCACCGGCCGTGCAGAGCGGCGGCACGAGCTGGCGCAGTGCGCTCGCGACCGCCTGGAGCGAGCGACTGAAGCTGATGGGCGACGCCGAGGGCGATTCGTCGCTTCAGCTCAACCTCCACGACCCGGGGCTTCAACCCGACACACTCGACGCCGCGGTCAAGGACGCGTTGCCGCCGGCTCAGAAGCCCCCGCCCGGCGTCGCCGTTTCCGTGCAAGGCGACGTTGCGTCCGATCCTCCGGCGGTGCCGAAGCTCGACTCGCGCGGGGCCTCGCAGTACATGCTGCGCTGCGTCTATCGGCGCCCTGAGTGCGGCGCCCTCTGCCCTGACGTCGTCAGTGCGCCCAGCGACAAGTTCAGGATCGCGAGCTTCTTCGACCTCGACGCGCCCGCACGCTCGATCACGATCACGATGCCCATCGACACGAACATCAAGGACCTGCGGAAGTTGCGCAAGAACGTCAGCTTCCTCATCTCGAACGAGCTGCGCAACCAGATGAACCGCGTCACCAACATGAAGGACGCGCTCGACGGCAAGTTCGCAGACGGTCAGAGCCTCGACGTCGGAATGATCTGCTCGTTCTCGATCCCGATGATCACGATCTGCGCGCTGATCGTGCTGATGATCTTCATCAGCCTCCTGAACATCGTTTTTTGGTGGATGCCGTTCTTGCGCATCTGCTTCCCGATCGCACTGAAGGCGAAGTGATGGACGCAGGCCTCATACTCGGTCGCGGCATCTCGTTCCCACCGCGGGTCGGCGCGGACGGCCGCATGGTCTGGTCCGCGGGCGAGGACAACATCCGCGACGCGGTCCGAATCATCCTCGGCACGGAGCGCAACGAGCGGCTGCGGCTGCCGGAGTTCGGCGCCGGGCTGCGCCGTTTCCTGTTCGAACCGAACACCATCGCAACGCGGCATCGGCTCGAGGACCGGATCCTGCGCGCGCTCGCCGCGTGGGAGCCGCGCATCGCGGTGGAGTCGGTCGACGTCGACGAAGACCCCGACGACGCCGAGAGCGCGATCGCCACGATCCAGTACAAGCTCGTCGCGACCCAGGTGCGCGACCGGATTACCGTCGCGGTGGCGCTGGCAGCGTGAGCGCCGTGGCCCCCGCAACTGCGCTCGACACGCGGTCGTATCAGGACCTGGTCGACGAGGCGCTCGCGCGCGTCCCCATTCACAACCCGGAGTGGACGAACTTCAACCGGAGCGACCCGGGCGTCACGCTGATCGAGCTGTTCGCGTTCCTCACGGAGAGCCTGCTCTACCGCGCGAACCAGATCCCGGAGCGCAACCGGCTCGCGTTTCTCTCGCTGCTCGGCGTGCCGCTGCAACCGGCGTCGTCGGCACGCGGCATCGTCACGCTCTCGAACGACAGCGGCTTGCAGCAGGCGATCACGCTGCACGACGAGGTCGAGGTCCGCGCAGGACAGGTGCCGTTCCGGACCGAGATCGCGCTGGACGTGCTCCCGGTCGAGGCACGGGCGTACTACAAGTTGCCGCAGCCGGACGCCAGCGACCGGATCAAGGACTACTACGCGGCGCTGTATGCGTCGTACACCGGCCAGCCGAAGCCGAACGCGAAGGAGCTTCAGCTCTACCAGACGACGCCCTTGTCCCAGGACGGTGTCGACCTGTCGCAGACCTCCGACGGCTCGCTGTGGATCGCGCTCCTCTTGCGCAAGGCCGACGGCGTCGGTGACGTCCCGCTCGCTGCCGCACGCACCGCGCTCGCGAACCGCACGCTGAACCTTGGCGTCGTCCCAATCCTCGACGACCCCGACGCGCACCTCTCGCCTCTGGGGCGAACGGCGGCCGACACCCAGGGCCGCCTGCTATACCAGCTGCCGGCGGTGCCCGCGTCGGGGTCGCTGGGGCCGTCGACCGGCGACCGCAGCGCGACGTATCGCTCGCTCGACCCGAAGACCACGGTCAACGTGCTCGACGAGCCGGGGATCGTGCAGCTCACACTGCCGGACGCGAACGCCCTCGGGCTCTGGCTCGATATCGACCCGATCGAGGCCGGCGTCGGCGAGCTACCCCCTGCGCTCGATGACACGAAGCTCGCCGACCGCGTCGTCACCTGGCTGCGGATCAAGACGGCGAGCGGGACCGCGAAGCTGCTGTGGGCCGGGATCAACGCGGTCACGGTCACGCAGCGCGCGCAGGTGGTCAACGAGGTCCTGCCGAACGGCACCGGCTCGCCCGACCAGGCGATCCGGCTGGCACACACGCAGGTGCTGCCCGAGACGGTCTCGCTGACCGCCGACGGAGTGCAGTGGACTCGCATCGACGACCTGTACACCGCGGGATCGGAAGTGCCCGTTCCCGATCTCCGGCTGTCGCCCGGCGCGAAGCAGCCGCCGCCGAGCAATGCGCAGGTCTTCACCGTCGATCCCGCCTCGGGCGTCGTCACGTTCGGGGACGGCTTGCACGGCGCGCGCCCACCGGCGGGGTCGCGCATCCGCGCGGACTACGCGTACGGCGCCGGCCGCGCCGGCAACGTCGGCTCGAACGCCATCAACTCGAGCCCGGCCCTGCCGGCCGGGGTCAAGGTCACGAATCCCGTCCGCACCTGGGGTGGCGCGGAGGCGGAGACCGTGGCGGAGGGCGAGAAGCAAATCGCACGCTACCTCCGTCACCGCGACCGCCTCGTCAGCGCCGAGGACTTCGACACGATCGTGCGCAGGACGCCGGGCGTCGAGATCGGCCGCGTCGACGTGATCCCAGCGTTCAGCCCGGAGCTCGCGCCCAGCGCGCCCGGCGACGCGGCAGGCGCCGTCACGCTGATGGTGATCCCGCGCGTCGATCAGGCGCACCCCGATGCGCCGTTGCCGGACCAGCCGTTCCTCGACGCAATCTGCGACTACATCGATCCGCGCCGGCTCGTCACGACCGAGATCTTCTTGCGCGGCCCGACCTACACCGGCATCTGGATCTCGGTTGGCTTCGACCCGGTCGCGGGCCAGAGCGTCGCGGAGGTGCGCGATGCGATCAAGGCGGCTCTGATCGCGTTCCTCGCGCCGCTCCCCGCCGATGCCGACCTCGGCTTCCAGCACGACGCGACGGGCTGGCCGCGTCTCAAGTCGGTCGTCCCACTTGAGCTGCTCGCCGTCGCGAGCCGTGTCCCCGGAGTCGACCTCGTGCGACCCGTGCTCGTGATTGCCGACTCCAACACGAGCGGCAGCGGCAGCGACCCCATCCCGATGCGCGGGCTCGAGCTGCCGCGGATCGCAGGCATCTCGGTGCAGCCAGGCGACCCGGTCCCGCTCGATCAGCTCCGAGGCACGACCCCGCCGGCATCGGCGCAGCCGAAAACGGTCGTCCCAGTCCCCGTCGTCCCGGACACCTGCTGATGGACGTCAACGGCACGCGCTTCAAGCTCCTTCTCGACCAGCCCGACTGGTCCGCCGCCACCGACGAGCAGGGCCAGCTGCTCGGTCGCGTGTGGGCCGGCGGCGTGCCCGGCCCGGACCCGACGCTCGCGTGGGACAAGGAGCGCCACGAGCTCACGTTGCGGAAGCAGGTGTTCGAGTTCCCCGCCGGCCTGCTCGACCGTCCGCCGCAGCTGCTCGACCGGCGCGGCGCCGGCGCAGACGTGTACGGCAACTGGTACTGGATCGGGCCGGATGCCCGGACGATCCTCGTCGAGTCGGTCGGCGACGG
The DNA here is from genome assembly GCA_036271075.1 of Gaiellaceae bacterium. Taxonomy (GTDB): domain Bacteria; phylum Actinomycetota; class Thermoleophilia; order Gaiellales; family Gaiellaceae; genus PALSA-600. The sequence goes on from DATBBH010000009.1 coordinate 48,326, forward strand.
CTCGACGACCCAGTTCTGGCCCGGTCGCGGCGACTGCGCGCCTCCGGCCGAGCGGCTCGGCACCTTCCGCCCCGCCGAGCCGGCGCCGCCGCGCCCGGCGTCGCAGTACGTCGGCGCAGCGGTGACCGAGGACCACTTCCTCGTCGTCGGCACACTCGATCCCCCCGGCCTGATCGTCTTCGACCTCCTCGGCGGCGGGCCGCCGTCGCAGCTGCCGTGGCCGGCGGCCGTCGACTTCCGGCCGTTCGACATCGCGCGCCGGCCCGGAGGCGGCGTCTTCGTGCTCGACGCCGAGCACGGGATCGTCTGGGAGCTCGACCGAACCTTCCGCATCGTGCCCGCCGAGCAGCCCGGGCCGTCATCGCCGCCCGGGGGCTCGTTCGAGCCGGTCGAGGGACCGGCGGAATCGCCGCCGCCGAGGGTCTCGACCGTGGATGCGACGGCGGTGGGCGCCGATGCGATCGCCGTCGAGGCCGGCTTCGATGGGTTCCTCGTGCTCGAGCGCGGCGCCAGCGCTGGTCGCTCCAGTGTCGCCTACTACGCCGCAGGCAGCCAAGTCGGCGCGGCCATGCCGGTCAAGGACACTGCCATCGGCGACGTCGTCGGCCACGACCTGGCGCTGGTCGGCGACACGCTCTTCGTGGCCGACAGCGCCGGCAACCAGGCGTTCGCGTTCACCCTCGAGCTCGACGGGACGGGACCGCACCTGACGCTCGCCACGTCGTACTACCCCATGCGTTTGTTCGGCGGCAAGGGTCTCGTCGCCGCCAACGGGCAGCCGTGGTACGACTTCGGCGAGGGTTGGATCCCGCTCGTCGCGCAGCGGCGCTCGCGCTACGTCGAGTCGGGCGCGCTCGTCACGCCGGTCTTCGACGGCGCCGAGCCCGGCTGCGTCTGGCACCGGCTGGCGCTCGATGCGATTCTGCCGCCGGACACCTCGCTTTCCGTCTCGAGCAAAGCGTCCGACGAGGCGGATGCGCTTGCGATCGCAGCGTGGAATCCGGAACCGGCGCCGCTGGCACGGCGCACCGGGGTCGAGGTCCCGTTCGTCGACCTCGGCCCGTACAAGACGTACGAGCTTCTCTTCCAGCGCGCGCAGGGGCGTTACCTGCAGGTGAAGCTCGAGCTGCGCGGTGACGGGCGCTCGTCCCCGCGTGTGCGCGCGTTGCGGGCCTGGTTCCCGCGCTTCTCGTACCTCGAGCACTACCTGCCGGGCGTCTACCGCGAGGATCCGGTCTCAACCTCGTTCCTCGACCGCTACCTCGCCAACATCGAAGGGATGTCGACCGCGATCGAGGATCGCATCGCCGCCGCGCAGGTGCTGCTCCACCCGCAGACGGTTCCACCCGAGTGGTTGGACTGGCTCGCGTCGTGGTTCGACTTGGCACTCGATCCGATGTGGGACGACTCGCGACGGCGCCTGTTCCTCGCGAACGCGATGCGCTTCTTCGCGGCGCGCGGGACGATGCGCGGCGTCGAGATCGCCCTGCGCTTCGCGCTCGACGCGTGCGTGGACGCCGGCGTCTACGACGACACGCGCCCGCCTGCGCTCGCGACCGCGCGGATCGTCGAGTCGTTCCGAACCCGAAAGACACCGGGCGTCGTGTTCGGCGATCCGACCGACCTCGAGCCGTTGCGCGTCGTCTCGACGACGGCACGCTGGCAGCCGGCTCAGGGCGCCGAGGTACTCGATGCGGGCTACGCCGCCTACCTCGACAGCGTCGGACTGCCCGCCCGCTCCTATCCGATCGCAGATCCCGGCGACGAGACGAGCGATGCGTGGCGCACGTTCTCGCTTGCGGCGGTCGGCTTCGTTCCGCAGCTCGCGGAAGCGGAGCCGTGGCAGGCGTTCCTCTCGCGCCGCTACCCGAACGCCGTTGCAGCAGCGACGGCACACGGTCTGCCGATCAGCCCCGCGGGCTTCGACGAGCTCGAACCGCCCGTAACGCTGCCCACCGGCGCCGCAGCGGTCCTCGACTGGTACCAGTTCGAATCGGTCGTGCTCCCGATGAAGCGGAAGGCCCACCGCTTCACGGTGCTGCTGCCGTGGCCGATGCGAATCGCGGACAGCAGCGGGCACCAGCTCGACCACGTACAGCTGCGCGATCTTGCGAAGCGGATCGCCGACGTGCAGAAGCCGGCCCACACAACCTATGACGTCAAGTTCTTCTGGGCGGCCTTCCGGGTCGGCGAGGCACGTCTCGGCGACGACACGCTGCTCGCGAGCGGCAGCCGCGTTCCCGAGCTGGTCGAGCCGGCCGTCCTCGGCCGCGACTACGTCGGGACGACGACGCTCGCCGGCCCGCTCGCAGACGACGAGATCCGACGCATTGCACCCTCTCAACCCGACACACAGGAGGCGCCATGAGCAGCTTCGCTCCCTCCGTGGGGCCCCAGGTCGCGCCGCCCGATCCGACCAAGCACGTCAATTACTCACTCGGAATGGTGCTCGGCGTGGACGACTTCACGCAACAATCCGCATTCCATTGGGGCTACGACCAGCGGATCGTTCGCAACCTCATCGGCTACGGCGTCTTTGCAGGTCTGCGCGTCTCGGTCGAGGTCGACCCGGAGCGCGGGCCGCGCGTACAGGTCGCGCCCGGCGAGGCCGTCACGCCGTCGGGCAAGCTCGTCTGTGTCTCGCCGGCGCAGTGCGCCTACCTGAACGATTGGCTGCAGGTGAATCGGCACGACGTGCAGGTGCTCGGCTCGCCGCCGTCAAGCATCTCGATCGCGGTCGTCGCGTGCTATCGCGAGTGCGAGACGGACGATGTGCCGATCCCGGGCGAGCCGTGCCGCACCGACGACGAGTTGATGGCTGCGTCGCGGCTGGCAGAGAGTTTCGAGCTCGAGCTGCGTCTCGCTTCGCCCGCGCAGCTCGAGGAGGACGGGGTGCGCGACTTTGGTGCCTGGGTTCGCTCGCTCCCGGTCACGAACGGGCCGGGGTCGGGGATCGACGCGTTCCTCGCGGCACTCCGCGGGGCGGCCGACCTCGAAGGCTCACCGCCCGAATCACCTCCGGCCCTCATCGAGTTCCTGCTGGCGTCGCCGCCGGCCGGGCTCGAGATCCCGCGGGCCGACGCGAGTGCGTACTACGACGCTCTCTTCCGCTTCTGGGTCGAAGAGCTACGTCCGCGGCTGAGATCCGCAGCGGGCGGCGCCGAGTGCGGCTGCGGGGGAGGAGGCGTCGGCGAGCTCGATCCGGATGCCGATTGCGTCACGCTCGCGGAGCTCGAGGTGCCGATCGACATCGACGGCGTGTCGGGAGAGCTGCTCGTCGCGGACACCCCCGCTGTGACCGTCGACGACACCCGGCGCCCGACACTGCTGCACGTGCGAATGCTGCAGGAGCTGCTGCTCGAGGGCGGTGCACACCGAGAGCTCACCATTGACGGACGCGTCGAGGCAGACGGCACCGTCTCGCCGGGGAGCGGCCCACTGTTCGTCACTGTGCTCGACGCCGCCCTCTACCTCGTCGACTTCCCGGGTTTCGACGGGTCGCAAGAGCAGATCGTGCTCGGCCAGCCGGAGAGTGGGTTCGCGGCCGCGTCGCCGAGCACGCTGGAGGTGATCCCGCGCGACGACGCGGATCTCATCTCGGCGCTCGGCAGTCCGCCGGGCGACGGTGTCGTGGTCCGTTCGCGCCGCTTCGACGGCAGCGCCGCGCCCTTCTCGGTGCGCATCGTGCAACTCGGAGCGGGGACATGACGACGCAGGCGATCGATCGGCCTTTCGTTGCGAGCACCGCGCTCCGCTCGGTCAACTTCTTCAACGGTCGGCTGCTCACCGGCGACGACCTCAGTCGCGAGCAGGCGACGCAAGAGGCGCTGCGGCGGCGGCTGGGCCGCGCTGCAGGCGAGGGCATCGCGTTCGGCTTCGAGGTCGAAGAGCAGCCCGCGCTCACGTCGAAGCAGAAGCCCGTCGTCACCGTATCGGCGGGGCTCGCGGTGACGCGCTCCGGGATCGCGCTGCAGCTGGACACCGACCTCGACGTCGCGATCTACCGTGATGCGGCGACGGCGCCGCCGGGAGCTGAGGCGGGCAACCTCTTCGCAGATTGCCAGCCGAGCGCGTCGGGCACGTACACCGCGGGCGCCGGCGTGTACGTCCTCACGGTGGGGCCGGGCGAGGAGCCGGAGGGCCGGGCGCCGGTGAACGGCCTCGGCAACGAGACCGCGGTCTGCAACGTCGCGCTCGAGGCCGAGGCGCTCGCGTTCCGGTTGATCCGCCTGTCGGTGCCACACGATCGGCTCGTGGAGAAGGAGCTGCTGCGCAATCGCATCGCGTACGACTGCTTCGGCGTCGCGGCGCTGACCGAGGTCGTGATCGATCCGTTCGCACCCGGGGTGACGAGCTACGGCCTCGTCGACACACTGCGCACCCAGACGCTGAGCGACGACGAGGTGCCGCTTGCAGTGATCGGGTGGTCGATCGACGACGGCATCCAGTTCGTCGATCTCTGGTCGGTGCGCCGCCGGCTGACGCGCCGTTCGCCCGAGGGCGACTGGACGAGCTTCGTCTCCGACCGGCGGCGGGCGGAGGGCGAAGCGATGTTCCTCCAGTTCCAGGCGCAGATCGACGATCTCGTCGCACGCCCCTCGTCGCAGTTCGCAGCGGTGGGCGACGAGTTCGAGCGGCTGCCGCCAATCGGGATCGTGCCGATCGCGGGCGGCACGCGGCCCGGACTCGACGTGCCGAACTTCTTCGCCGGGCTCACGACGAGCGGCCCGGCGTTCGTGGAAGGAGCACGACTCGACGCGCTCGTGTGCGGCGCACTCGCCTTCGGGCCGATCGCGGTCGACGACGATGAGCTGATCTGGTTGTACGAGGTGCACGAGAACGCGGACTCGACCGTGTGGACGACGCCGCCCGGCGGCCCCTACGTCGTCTTCGCGAGCGGCTACGTCCCGTACGCGGCCGACGCCCAGTTCGACCTCTCCCACTTCGACTACGCGAACTTCGCACTGAACTCCTGAGGAGGAACGATGGCGATCAATCCACTCCAGCACGTCCAGCCGGGCCAACTGATCACCGCGGCGTGGGCGAATGAGGTCGTCGACGAGATCAACGCCATCATCGCGGAACTCGCGGCGACCGGCAGCCCGCCGGACAACGGGCCGGCCACGTCGGGGCCGCCTGTGCTGACGACCCGCAGCCCGACCGGCGACGTCCACGTCAACGACACGATCACGCTGCTCGGCCAGAACTTCAGCCCGCGACACGACGGTCTCACACGGGTCAACTTCGGCGGCGTCCAGGTCTCCGACTCCGCGTTCCTGCCCGGAACGAGCGACACGCAGCTGCGATTCGCGGTCCCGAGCGTTACCCCCGGGACTGTCACGGTCAGGGTGATCACCCCGCAGGGAACAAGCGCGAACGCATTGTCGGTGCACGTGCTCCCAGCGGTTCTCCCTCAATCCGGGGACGTGCACATCGACTCGGCCCTCGATCCAAGCCATCCGCCGACCCCGACAGCCGGCGGGACCGTGCAGCTCCAGTGGAGCGTGGACTCGGACACGATCCAACCCGAGGCATACGCGTTCGCGCTCGCCTTCACTGACGTAACCGGTCCGTCGTGGTCGGGGACGCTCAACGCCACTCAGATGACCGTCACGCCGGGCTCGCCGTTCACCGTCGTGGCAACGATCAACGTGCCGACCACCGGCTCGGCGAACGTGGCCCTCACCGCGACGTCGACGACCGACAGCTCGCGGAACGGGTCGTCGAATCCGATCGCACTCGCGGTCAACGTTGTGACGGCGGTGAGCGACCCGAGGATCGATATCAGGGTCTCGAATCCGCAGCCCGACTTCGACGCGCACGGAAACCCGAGCAATGCGTTCCTGACCTTCGACGGCGAGCAGCCGGTGATCAACGTGACTCGAGACTCGGTGTCCTTCGTGCAGATGCAGGTCCACTTCGACGACACGGTGTCGGTGCCTCCCCTGCACTACCGCTTTTTCGCCGAGGTCGACGACTTGACGCACTGGTCGGTACAGCCGGCGAGCCCGCCGACGCTCGTGCAGACCACGGCCGGTGGCACGACGACGATTCTCTACAACCTCACGAACCACGCGACCGACGCGGCACAAGACCAAGCCACGCTCACGGTCTCGGCGGCCAAGTTGCAAGCGGACGGCCTCACAGACGACTACGTCTCGTTCGCCCCCGTCACGCTCCGGAACGCCGGCTAACCCTCCAGGAGGAAACCAGATGGCCATCTTCGACACGATCAGCTTCCCGCAGACCGACGCCATAACCGGCCGTCCGACGATCGACGGGTGGACCGACAACATCGACCCCGGCATCGTCACGCAATTCGCAGAGTCCGGCTACGCGGCCGGCGGCCGCATTGCATTCGCCGGCGGCGCGATCGCGCCACCGGTCACGTTCCAGTGCACGCAGGTGCAGGTCAACAGCGGCGCAGACGTCGGGCTGCCCACGCTCGCCGCCGGCTCGTACCTCGCAATGGGATTCTTCTGCACGTTCGACCCCACCTTCGACGAACAGGACGGGCTGACGATCGCTCTGCGGCCGGACTTCGCCGCTGCGGCCCATACGAACGCGCGCCGGATCGACCTGCTACCGAACTCGACCGCGGGCGCCGGCCCTGCCAGCGCGGTGATCGACACGATTCCCGGCGCGCCCGAGACCTACAGCGCGCGGTTGAACCGGGACCTCTTCAACGCGCCGACCTTCTGGAAGGGCGCCGGCACGAACGCCAATCCCACCGATCTGACCCAGACGAGGTGGACGGCGATCGCTGTGAACAACTGCTTCGCGAAGTGCGCATCGTGGCACCCGAACGTGCCGAACACGAACGCGAAGCCTGCACAGACGGTTCCGTCGTCGCCGGCCACGGTGTTCACCCTCGCCGTCGACGACGTTTCGCAATTCCCGGACACCGGCAACCTGACCGTGCCGATCGTGGGCAACCCCGCCGTCACGGTCTCCTACACGGGGCGCGATGTCCCCACGAACACGTTCACCGGCTGCAAGGTGAAAGCCGGGTCGACGGGCGGCACTGCCGACACCGCGGCCGCGGTCGAGCTGCCGGACCTCAGCTGGAGCGTCGAGGTGATCATCCCCACGACCGCTGCGCTCGGCGGGGCCGACTGGGTCGACCTGACAGGGCATTTCGGCCTCTACGTCAACCTCTTCCGTTCGAGCCAGTTCCAGCCGACGCCGCCGGCCCAGCCTCACGCGGGCTTCCTCGCGGCGCAGTACCGGTTCCCGCTCCCCGACGCGTCCGCAACGGTGGCGAACCAGCATTTCCTCACCGGTTTCTTGGACGACAAGCTCTACCTCGGCGACGACTGGTATGGCCAGGCGTCCCTCTTGACGCTGACGGGAGGCGTCAACGACGCCCAGGGCGTCTGCTTCCAGAACATCTCGAGCCCCGCCTCGAGCGTCGGCGTGCGGCACCCGGGCTCGCCGACCCCGTCGACCCTGACCGGGCAGATCTACGGAACGACCGGGACGGTCTTCCCGAACACACTCGTCGCGCAGATCCAGAACACGAATCCCACGAACGCGGCGAACAACGTCACCGCAGAGTTCCGCTTCGGCAAGTGGGGCAACCCACCGACCGCGTTCGCCCAGTGGGACCCGCACAACCCGAAGTTCACGACGACTCCCGCTTCCGTTCCCACCACGGTCAACCTGGCGGCCGGCGGCGGCTCTGCCGAGATCACCGCCGACTGGCCGAACGGCGACGTGCCGCTGGTCTACGCGGGCGACACGTGCATGTGGGTCCGCCTGGACTCGACGAGCAACGCGGCCTTCGCGCAGGACGGCGTGCGTCGCAACATCATGTTCACGAACCTCTCGGAGAGCGAGCAGGACGCGACGATCAGCGGCTCCGGCTACCCCGCCGGGTCCGGCTCGCACGACTTCCTGCTCCTCACCCACGTCCGCGAGCTTGTCGGGTTCTCGCGCGGCGGCGACGCCGCCATCCGTGCCAACCTCGCCACCGGCGCGTTCACCGAAGGAAAAGGGCAGGAGAACGTGCTCGGCTGGTACTGGGTCGTGGAGACATTCCGCCGGACGGGGCTCGAGTTCAACGTCGCCGGCCAGCAAATGGAGGTGATCGACCCGTCGCCGGGTCAGTTCGGAGCGTTTGCCGCGCACCAGAACGACGGCAGCGACGTCTTCCAGCACGCGCTCTGGGGCGGCGGTCTGAGGCGACTCGGCAACAACACGTACGGCCTGCGCGTCCCCCACAACGGCGAGGTGACGATCCACACCTGGCTGGGGGCCGGGCCTCCCGGCACGGTCAAGCCGCCTCCGGGCTCGACCGAAACCGGCCAGGGCGGCGGCTGCCTCGGCTTCCTGCTGCCGCTCCTCAACTGGATCAGGAGCCTGCTCAAGTGACACAGGCGGCGACTCGGATCGAGCGCGTCCACGTGCACGAGGACGCGCTCGACGCCGGTCGAGCGCGGCTCCGGCTCGGCTCGCTCCTCGAGCGGGCCGAACTGCGACCGCCGGGGCTGCCGCCGGCCGCGGTGCTCTGCGTGCGACACGTACGCGATCCGCTCCCCGGAGCGCTGCGACTCGAGACGGCGGATGCGCGGCCGCCGCCTGATTGGGCGCGCGCGTTCGTCGAGTCACTCGAGCGAAAGCTGCGAAGCGCGGCGAGGCCGGCGCACGAGGCGGTGCCGGCCGCCGCAGAGGCAGTGCTCTTTGCGGACCGGGCGGAGTTGCTTGCCTGCCTCGCGCGCGATGCGCGCGACGGCACGGCGTGGCTGCACTGGTGGTGGCGCGACATGCATGGGTCACTCGCGGGAGACAGCGATCCGGTCGTTGCGGCCTGGCTCGAGACGCCGGAGCACGTGCCCGCAGCACTGCAACTCCTCGCCGCCCAGCGTCAGGCCGTGGCGTTCGTCGCAGCGCTGCCCGCGCGCGCGGCGACAGCACTCACGCTGCGCGTAGCCGCTGCGCACGGCCTCGCGGAGCTGCGGCACGCCGCCGTGGCGCCGACGCCGACTGCTCCGACCGACCGTCCTTCCCCGGTCGACGGCAGAGCTCCACCCCCAGAGCCGCCATGGCGCAAGGTCGTTCCGGAGAGCGCGGAGCGACCACTCGCGCCATCCGTGGAGCTGCTGCTCGGCATGGCCCTCGTCCTGCGCCGTGAGCCGCAGCTCGCGCGTACGTCCTCGTTCGCGACTGCGACGCGAGCGTGGCTCGCCGCCGCGCCGGCCCTCGCGCGGGCAGGCCCGCCACTCGTGGCGGCAGCTGCACCGGAGCTACGAGGCGCGGCGACGCCGGTCGCGGAATCGACGCCGGCACCGGAGCCCGCTCCGGATCGACGCCACGCCGTACGCGACCGCA
>DATBBH010000010.1:0-7818 GCA_036271075.1 Gaiellaceae bacterium
GCCGTGGATCGCCGCCTGGGTACCCGGCCACTCGACGAACGCGCTTCCGAAGGGCACCGGCGTGCTCGTGCACAAGGGAGCGAAGATCGTCATGCAGGTGCACTACAACCTGATCGCCGCGTCCGGCCCCGACCGCACCCGTGCGGAGCTGCGTCTCCGGCCGGCGACAACGCCGCTGACGCGGCTGCAGACGCAGCTGATTGCGGCGCCGGTCGAGCTGCCCTGTCCGGACGGCGTCACCGGCCCGCAGTGCAGCCGCCAGCAGGCCTTCCAGGACGAGATCAACAAGTACGGCGTCCAGAACGCCGCGATCCCGACCGCGCTCCTCAGGATCTGCGGCAAGACGCTCGCCGACTACCCGCAGGCGGTCGGCACCGGATCGGCGATCGGAACGTCGTGCGATCGAGCCGTCACCCAGCGGGAGACGATCTACGGTGTCGCCGGCCACATGCACCTGCGCGGGCACGACATCAAGGTGACGATCGATCCCGGCACGCCGAAGGAGCAGACGTTGTTGCATCTGCCTGCCTGGGACTTCCACTGGCAGGACGTCTATTACCTCGAGCATCCGATCGCGATCGGGCCGGGTGACACGGTGCGCGTGACATGCTCGTTCGACAACTCGAAGGCCGGTCAGCCGGTCGTCGGCACGAAGCAGCTGACGCCGCGCTACGTCCTCTGGGGCGAAGGCACGACCGACGAGATGTGCCTGGCGATGCTCAGCGTCGCCAGCGGGTAGCGCTCACGCGACGCTGACGGCACGCAGTTTGTTCAGCGCATCGAGCGCGGCCACCTTGTAGGCCTCGGCAAACGTCGGGTAGTTGAAGACCGACTCGACGAGGTAGTCGATCGTTCCACCGAGACCCATCACGGCCTGGCCGATGTGCACGACCTCCGTCGCGCCTGCGCCGAAGGCGTGGACGCCAAGCAGGGTGCGGTCTGACGGCGACACGAGCAGCTTCACGAGCCCGTGGCTGTCCCCGAGGATCTGGCCGCGGGCGAGCTCGCGGTAATGCGAGATGCCGACCTCGTACGGGATCATCGCCTCGGTCAGCTCCGGCTCGGTTCGGCCGACGTAGCTGATCTCCGGGATCGAGTAGATCCCGATCGGGATCGGCGCGTTACCACCGTGACTTGGCACGCCGAAGATATGACACGCCGCGAGGCGTCCCTGCTCTGCCGAGGTCGACGCGAGGCTCGGGAAACCGACGACATCGCCGACGGCATAGATGTGCGGGACCGCGGTCCGGTAGTTCTCGTCGACGGAAATGCGACCGCGATCGTCCGCAGCCAGGCCCGCCTGCCCCAGATCGAGGTCGACGACGGCACCGACGCGGCCGGCCGAATAGAAGACGACCTCGGCCGGGATCACCTTGCCGCTTGCAAGCATGGTCACCGTGCCCGACTCGCGAGCTTCGACCTTCTCGACCCGCTCGCCGAACCGGAAGACGACGTTCAACTCACGCAACTGGTAGCGCAACGCCTCGGTGATCTCGGGGTCGCAGAAATCGAGCATCGTGTCACGCGCGTCGACGATCGTGACGCGTGATCCGAGCGCGGCGAACATCGAGGCGAACTCAATGCCGATCACGCCCGCACCAACGATCACGATCGTTGCCGGGAGCTGCGCGAGCCGGAGCACGATGTCGTCCGAGTCGAGCACCGAGCTGCTGTTGAACTCGATCTCCGACGGGTGTGCAGGCGTCGAGCCGGTCGCGACCACGACGAACTTCGCCGTCAGCTGCCGACCGCTCCCGTCGCGCCCGTCGACCGCGATCGTATGAGGATCCAAGAAGCGGGCGCAGCCGTCGAGCAGGGTGACCTGGTTTCGCAGTAGTTGGTCACGGATGATCTCTCGCTCGCGCTCGACGACGTGACGCGTGCGCAACGCGAGGTCTTCGATCGAGACGGCGTCTTTCAAGCGGTAGCTCTGTCCATAGATCGCGCGCTGATTCAGCCCCGTCAGGTAGAGGATCGCCTCGCGGATCGTCTTGGACGGAATCGTCCCGGTGTTGACGCAGGCACCACCGAGCGAGACGTGGCGCTCCACGAGCGCGACGTTGCGGCCGAGCTTCGCCGCCTGGATCGCAGCCTTTTGCCCGGCCGGCCCTGACCCCACGACAACGAGGTCGAACTCGCTCATTGGGTCAGCTTCGCACACCGTCCTTGATTCCCGAAGGGAACCAGGGACGTGAATCTGGTCCGTCTACGACGAATCAGATTCAGGTTGGAGCTTCGCCCGCACGCGCTCGTTGACGACGCGTGGGTCGGCCTGGCCGCCGGTCTCCTTCATCACCTGTCCGACGAAGAAGCCGAGCAGTCCCTCCTTGCCGCTGCGGAACTGCTCCGCCTGCCCCGGGTTCGCCTCGATGATCCGGTCGATCACGGGGTCGAGCTCGCCTGCGTCGGCGACGAGCCTCTGCTCGAGATAGGGGTCGGCGCTGAAGTTCGGGTCGCCGACCTTCGCGAGCGCTTCGTCGAACGTCGGGCGCGGGATCTCTGCACGCGCGGACACGAGCCGCGCGAGCTCGGGCGCGTTCACGGCATCCGGCGAGATCCCGGTCGCGACGAACTGGTTGGCCAGCACGTTCGCCGCTTCCTTCGGGTCGGCCCCGGCGCCGACGAGCGCCGACCAGAGCCGGTCGAGACCCCCTGTGACGAGCACGTCGGCGTCGTAGAAGGACAGCGTGTCGGCGATGCGCCGAATCCGCGCGCCGGGCAGCTCACCGATCTCGGCGCGCAACCGCTCGACGAGCTCCGCGGGTGGGTGCACCGGCACGAGGTCGGGCTCGGGGAAGTAGCGGTAGTCCTGCGCCTCTTCTTTGGAGCGCGACGGCGGCGACTCTTCGTCGCCGGGAACGAAGTGCAGGGTCTCCTGCTGCACCTCGCCGCCCGACTCGTAAATCTCGATCTGACGGGCGATCTCGCGCTCGATCCCCTTCGCCGCGAAGTTGAACGAGTTCATGTTCTTCAGCTCTGTGCGCGTGCGCAGCTCGCTCGAGCCGGCTGGGCGCACCGAGACGTTGACATCGAAGCGCATCGAGCCCTTCTCGAGCTCGGCGTCCGAGAGGTCGAGCTCGACAACCGTCTGGCGCAGTAGCTGCAGAAAGCGCTTCGCGGTCTCCGCGTCGTGGAGATCCGGCTCGGTGACGATCTCCACGAGCGGCGTCCCGCCACGGTTGAAGTCGACGAGCGTCGCCGTCGCACCATGCAGGCGTCCCGAGGCCGCGACGTGCACATTCTTCGCGGCGTCCTCCTCGAGGTGCGCACGCGTGATTCCGATCGTCACGTCCCCGTCGGCGCTCGGTACGGCGAGCTTGCCGTTCGAGCACAGCGGCTCGTCGTATTGGCTGATCTGGTACGCCTTCGGCAGGTCGGGATAGAAGTAGTTCTTGCGGTGGAAGACCGCGCGCTCGGCGATCGTGCAGTCGAGCGCGAGCCCGAGCTTGATGCACTCCTCGATCGCCCGCCGGTTCGCAACCGGCAGCGCGCCGGGAAAGGCCAGGCACACCGGGCACGTCTGCGTGTTCGGATCGCCGCCGAAGCCGTTGCGACAGCGGCAGAACATCTTCGTCTCCGTCTTCAGCTGGACGTGGATCTCCAGCCCGATCACCGGCTGCCACGTCATCTCAACCGCCCCGGCACGACGTCGAAGCCGAGCGCCTGCTCGAGCACATGGCCGGTCTGGAAGAGCGTGTTCTCGGAGAACTGTGGGCCGATCAGCTGTAGGCCGACCGGCAGCCCTTCGCTCAGCCCGCACGGGATGTTCAAACCCGGCAGACCGGCCATGCACGACGGGATCGTCAGGAGATCGTTGAGGTACATCGCGAGCGGGTTGTCGACTTTCGCGCCGAGCTCGAAGGCGACCGTCGGGCTCGTCGGCGAGACGATCAGGTCGAAGTCCGCGAACACGGCTTCGTGCTCGCGCTTGATCACGGTGCGCACCTTCTGTGCCGTGCCGTAGTACGCCTCGTAATAGCCGGAGGAGAGCGCGTACGTCCCGATCATGATGCGGCGCTTCGGCTCGTCGCCGAAGCCCGCGTCGCGCGTGCGCATCACCATTTCGCGAAAGTCGTCGCCGTCCACCCGAAGGCCGTACCGAGCCCCGTCGTAGCGGGCGAGGTTCGACGATGCTTCCGCGGGCGCGACGAGGTAATAGCTGGCCACGCCGTACTCGACCGAGCGCGGCAGCGAGCACTCCCCCACCTCGCCGCCGAGCGACTCAGCGAGCTCGACCGCCGCCCGGACGGCAGCGGTGACGCCAGGTTCGATCCCCTCGGCCTCGTTCATCTCCTTCGGGACGCCGATGCGCACGCCCCTGAGGCTGTCGCCCGTGGGCAGCTCGGTCGCTGGCACCTCGACGGTCGTTCTATCGTTCTCGTCGCTCCCGGCGATCACCGAATAGAGGAAGGCGCAGTCGCGCACGTTCTTCGCAACCGGACCGACCTGGTCGAGCGACGATGCAAACGCGACGACGCCGTAGCGCGACACCGTGCCGTACGTCGGACGCAAGCCGACGTTGCCGCACAGCGCAGACGGTTGCTTGATCGAGCCGCCGGTGTCGGAGCCGAGCGCCCACGGCGCGAGCCCACCCGACACGGCGGCTGCGGAGCCGCCGCCGGAACCGCCCGGCACCCGCGTCGGGTCCCACGGATTGTGCGAAGGCCCGTACGCGGAGTTCTCCGTCGACGACCCCATTGCGAACTCGTCGGTGTTCGTCTTGCCGAGCAGGCGCAGACCGTGCGCCTTGCAGCGTGCCGCAACCGTCGCGTCATAGACCGGCACGTAGTTCTCGAGGATCCTCGAGCCGGCCGTCGTGGGCACGCCCTTCGTGCCGATCACGTCCTTGATCGCGATCGGGATGCCTTCGCCGCCGGGGTCGTCGCAGCGGTGCAGGAAAGCGTGGAGGTCGTCCTCGCGCCCTCGATAGGCCGCGAAGAGCTCCGCGCCCGAGACCTCACGCGCATCGAGCAGCTTCTTCGCCCCCTCGGCGGTCAGCCTCAACGTATCGATCATGCGGGCGGCACCTTGAAGTAGTCGTCCTCGCGGTCCGGGGCGTTCGCGAAGACCTCGTCGAGCGGCAGGCACGGGCGCGGCTCGTCCTCGGCCCACGCGTTCGCGATCTCCAGCGGATGCGCGGTCGGGGGCACGTCCGAGAGATCGAGCTCGGAGACCTTCGAGACGGCCTCGAGGATGTCCGAGAGCTGCTCCTGGAAGCGCCCGACTTCCTCTTCCGTCAACTCGAGGCGCGCGAGCCGCGCCACATGCAGGACTTCCTCTCTCGTGATCCGTGCCATTCGCAAGAACCTCCTCGCCCGCTTCCGGCGCCGGCCCAGCCGGCACCTTCGCTCTTGAGCGGCTCCGTCGAGCCTACGCCGCTAAGACGACGAGAGGCTCCTCTCGGAGCCTCCCATCCAACTTGGTTCCGAAAGGGTCTAGAGCGCCGTGACGTTCGATGCCTGCAGGCCCTTATCGCCCTGCACGACTTCGAACGCGACGCGCTGACCCTCGGTCAGCGACTTGTAGCCCTCACCGGCGATTGCGGAGAAGTGGACGAACACGTCCGCCTCGCCGTTACCGCGCTCGATGAAGCCGTAGCCCTTCTCGTTCGAGAACCACTTGACCGTGCCTTCAGCCACTTGCGACTACTCCTTGCTGGATGACTACAAGTCCGCCATTACCGACGGAGCGCGGGCAACATTAGCACTGTTTTACCCTGGATATGCAAGCTCGCCGCGGCGATAACGGGCGCAGCGAACGGCGTTCTGGAGCAGGCACGCAATCGTCATCGGCCCGACGCCGCCGGGAACCGGTGTCAGGAAGGCCGCGACCTCCTCCGCACCGGGTTCGACGTCGCCGACGAGCCCCGCTTCCGTGCGGTTGATCCCGACGTCGATCACGACCCCACCGGTCTTCACCATGTCAGGCGAAACGATGGCCGGAACCCCTACCGCGGCGACGAGAATGTCGGCATCCAGCGTGTGGCGCGGCAGGTCTCGCGTGTGCGAGTGGCAGATGGTCACGGTCGCGTTCGCCTGCATCAGGAGGTGCGCCATGGGCTTCCCGACGATGTCGCTGCGCCCGATCACGACGGCCCTCGCGCCGTCGATCTCGATGCCGTGTTCGTGCAACATCGCCATCACCCCAAGCGGGGTCGCGCCGACGAGCGTCGGCCGCCCCAAGAAGAGCTGCCCGGTGTTGAACGGGTGCAGCCCGTCGACGTCCTTGGCGGGAGTGATCGCGCGCAAGATCCGCGCCTCGTCGACATGGTCGGGCAGCGGCAGCTGCACGAGGATCGCGTCGATCTCGTCGGAGGCGTTGAGCGTGGCCACCTGCGCAAGCAGATCGTCCTCGGAGGTCTCCGCCGGGAGGCGCACGTCCCGCGCATCGAACCCGGCTTCGAGGGCTGCCTTGTGCTTGAGCCGGATGTAGACCTCCGAGGCAGGATCGTCCCCAACGAGGACGGTCACAAGACCGATGTGACCGATCGCCTTCACCTCTTCGGCAACTTCGGCGCGGATCCGGTCGGCGATCGGCTTGCCCTTGATGAGCGTCGCTGACATGTGTGCGAGTCTATGCAGAACATGCGCTGGCCCCGGAAGAACGACCCCGCGTCGATCGACGAGCGCCGCGAGGCCATGGGCCTCGATGGTGGCCTCGTCACGTCGGTCGATCTCGAGCCGTTCGCGGGTGCAGCCGAGTCGCTCGTCGGTGTCGCGGTGATTCCCGTCTCCGCTGCACCGGTGGAGATCGAGCTCGGTTCCTATGAACTGACGGACGAGGGCGACGTGGTCGAGACCGGCCGGGCGACCGAGACGGTGCGCGTACCGCTCGCCCACACGGAAGGGGGTCTCACCGCTTCGATGACCCGCGGCGCGCTCGCCGCAGGCGCGATCCGCACATATGTGTTGCATGACCGCATCACGCGCGCGTCGTGCTTCATCTGCAAGGACGCAGGCGAAGCGGTGGCGCTCGCCCGCTGGGTCGAGGCGGAGCTGCCGAACATGCGCGCCTTTCTTCGGTCGGCCGACGACCCTGCCCTTTCGAAGCGGGCGGAGTTGCGCGGCGTGAAGACGCACGTCGTTGGGCCGATGTGCCACGTGCTCTGGCAGTGGACGACCGGCGACGCCGTCGGGCCGAACATGATGACGCGCAACTCGTACGCGCTGAACATGGCGTATGTCATGCAGCGCGCGCCGTTCAAGCCGGAGCGGGCGATCCTGGAGGCCAACATGGGGGGCGACAAGAAGTCGTCCGCCGAGTACTTCCAGTCCGGTCACGGCAAGACGGTTCTCGCCGAGGCGTTTCTCTCGGACGAGCAGATTCGCCGCGTGCTCCGCACCACGGCCGACGACCTCGCGGCGCTGTCGTGGGCGGGCACCCACGGCTCGGTCGCGAGCGGCATGCAGTCGGTCGCGTTCACGCCCGCCTCGGCGGTGGCGGCGATCTTCGCGGCCACCGGCCAGGATCTCGGCATGGTCGGGACCAGCTCAATGGCGCACGGCACGGCGCGCCGCGTCGAGGGCGGCCTGCAGGCCACCATCCGGTTCGGCGGCCTCGAAGTCGGCACGGTCGGCGGTGGGACGACGCTGCCGTCCGCCCGTGACTGGCTCGCGTCGATCGACTGCGCGGGCTCCGGGAAGGTTTACCGCTTCGCGCAGATCGTCGCGGCCGCGGCGCTGGCGCTCGAGATCAGCGCGTCGGCCGCGATGGCCACCGCCGGCAGCGAGAACTTCTTCAAGGCGCACCACGAGCGCGGCGGCCTGCGCTGATGCAAGTAACACAGTGTTACAAGCTCCACCGCGAAGCCAGGAACGG
>DATBBH010000011.1:0-8474 GCA_036271075.1 Gaiellaceae bacterium
GAGATAGGGAATCCGGTCCTCGCGCGCTACGCGGCAGGCCAGGATCTTCCCCTCCCAGCCGCGTGAGCCGAAGCCGCCTGGCACGAGCACGCCGTCGACGCCGGCCAGCTCGGCGCGCGCCTCCTCGAGCGTCATGTCCTCTGCATCGACCCAGCGCACGTGCACACGGCAGCCGCTGTGGATGCCCGCATGCTTGAGCGCCTCGTGAACCGAGAGATAGGCGTCGTGCAGCTTGACGTACTTGCCGACGAGCGCGATCTCGATTGACTCCTTGCGCTCGTTGATTCGCTCTGTGAGCTGCAGCCACTCGCCGAGCTCCGCGGGCGGCGCGTCGATGCCGAGCTTCCGGCAGACGAGCTCGTCGAGCCCCTGCTCCTGCAATGCCAGCGGCACCAGATACACATCCGACACGTCGGGGTTCGTAATCACAGCGTCGACGTCGACATCCGCGAAGAGCGCGATCTTCTCGCGAATCTCACGCGGCAGCGACTCCGTCGAGCGGCAGACGAGCACGTCGGGGTGGACGCCGATGCGGCGCAGCTCGTTCACCGAGTGCTGTGTCGGCTTCGTCTTGAGCTCACCCGCCGTGTCGATGAACGGAACAAGGGTGACGTGCAGGTAGATCACGTTCTCGGGACCGACCTCGCGCCTGAACTGGCGAATCGCCTCGAGGAAGGGCTGGGACTCGATGTCGCCCACCGTGCCACCGATCTCCGTGATCACGACATCGGTATCGGTTGCCTCGGCGACCGAGCGGATACGCGCCTTGATCTCGTTCGTGATGTGTGGGATCACCTGCACGGTCGAGCCCAGGTACTCGCCCTTGCGCTCCTTGCGCAGGACGCGATCCCAGACGGCGCCGGCAGTGTGGTTCGCCGCGCGCGAGAGGTTCTCGTCGATGAAGCGCTCGTAGTGGCCGATGTCGAGGTCCGTCTCCGCGCCGTCCTCAGTGACGAAGACCTCGCCGTGCTGGAACGGGCTCATCGTCCCCGGGTCGACGTTGATGTACGGGTCGAACTTCTGCACCTGCACCTTCAGCCCACGCGCCTTCAGCAGCCGGCCGAGCGATGCGGCGGTGATTCCCTTGCCAAGCGACGACACGACGCCGCCGGTCACGAACACGAACTTCGCCATGTTTACGCGCTCTCCCCTTCGTTCCGCCGGGGACGCAGCGGGGCGGTGAGGCCAGCCAGCGATCCGCTGTGGATGAAATGGCCCCTGCCCGTGAAACGACTCACGGGATTCGATCCTAGCATCGCCGTGGGACGGCTACCGAAACCCCGCGGCGGTCTGGACGAGGTCATACAGGCGCTGCACCGCTGCTCGGGCAAACCTGGCCGAGGTCGTGACGGTGACGACCGTGCGGTCTGGCGCGCTCGACCGCAGCCGGATCTCCGTGTCGGTCTCGGGCGCGAGTAGGTGCCAGGACCAGCGCTCGTACAGGTCGATCTCGCGGACGAGCAGCATCGTCTCGACGCTGCGCGCGCCGGTGAAGACGTTGCGCTTCAACGCCTGCACCTTCCAGCGGGCCCCGGGTGCAAACCCGCGCCGGTCGGGCTCGACACCGGTGATCCCCGGCCACCAGTCGGGCAGGTGATAGGGCTCGGCGAGGAAGGTCCAGACGTCCTCGCGCGGGGCGAGAAGCTCGCGGCTCGCCTCAGACGCCACGGTCGATCGAGGCGAGGAACTCCGCTCCCCCGAGCATCCGCTCGAGCTCGTCACGGCGCTGTGGGTCGTCGAGGAGCTCGATGCGGGTGTGGGTGGGGTCGCCCGCGATCTTCTCGACGGAGAAGTGACAGTCGGCGACGGTCGCGATCTGCGGCAGGTGCGTGATCGTCAGCACCTGCGCTCGCCCTGACAGGCGGCGCAACGTCTCTGCGACGGCGTGCGCAGTCGTACCGCCGATGCCTGCGTCGATCTCGTCGAAGACCATCGTCTCTCCGCCCGCAACCGCCGCGATCGCGAGGGCGACGCGAGAGAGCTCGCCGCCGGACGCGGTCTCCGCGACCGGCCCGAACGGAAGCCCAGCGTTCGGGCGGATCAGGAACGCCACGTCATCGGCACCGGTCGCACCTGGATCGCGCTCGCTCAACACGACCTGGAACTCGCCCTCACCGAGGCCGATCGCCTGCAGCTCCGCCGCGACCGCGGCTGCGAACGGCTCTGCCGCTGCCCGACGAGCGGCACGTAGCTCCGCGTGCAGACGGTCGACCTGCGCCTGCGCCGCTGCCAGCGCCTCGGCCGCTGCTTCAACGGGATCGTGCCCCTCAGCAAGTGCGCCGAGCTCGCGCCGCGCCTCCTTGCCGCGTTCGAGCAGCTCGGCGAACGTCTGGGCGCCGTAGCGGCGCTTCAGGTCGGAAAAGCTCTCGAGCTCGCCTTCCAACCGCTCGAGCCGCCCCGGCTCCGCCTCGAGCGAGGCGAGAAACGCCCGGAGCTCCGATGCGGTCTCCCGCAGCTGCAACCCGGCCTGGCGCAGTGCGTCGCCGGCGTTCTGGAGCTCGGGCGCCAGCCGCTCGACCGGAGCCACGGAGCGTTCGGCGAGCGCGATCAGGTCGGTCGCACCCTCACCGTCCTCCGGCGAGAGCGCCGTCGCGGCAGCAGCTGCGCCGTCGGCGAGCTCTCCCAGGTGACGGAGCCGTTCGCGTTCGGCCCGAAGCTCGTCTTCCCGACCCGGGGAGAGGTCTTCGGTCTCGGAGGCTAGCCGCCGCAGCTCGTCGAGCCGAGCTTCCGTCGCGGCCGCGTCACGAGTCAACTCGTCGTAGCCCCGTCGTGCCGCAGCAAGTTCGCGCCAGGCGCGCGCTGCGGCCTGCGTGTCCACGCCGGCGAATGCATCGAGCACACCACGCTGATAGGCGGGCCGGGCCAGGCGACGCTGCTCGAACTGGCCGCTCATGGCGATCAGCGCCTCGGCCGCCGCGGCGACGTCCTCGCGCGCTGCGCTTCGGCCCCACGCGTACGCGCGCGTGCGTCCGTCCGCGAAGATCCGCCGGGCGAGCACGAGCCCGTCCTCTCCGTCGGGGCGCAACTCGGCCAGCGAACCAAGCGTCTCGTCGTCGACGCCGTCGAACTCTGCCTCCACGTACGCCTCCTCGCCGGCGGCGCCGATCAACGCCACGTCACCGCGCGACCCGAGCAGCAGGCCGATCGCGTTCGTGAGGATCGTCTTGCCGGCGCCGGTCTCGCCCGTGATCGCGTTCAGGCCGCCGTCGAGCTCGAGCTCCGCTTCCCGGATGAGCACGAGGTTCGAGATTCGCAGGCGAAGCAGCATCCCGTCATCGTACGGAGGGCGTCTGTCGCCCTCCTATCGCCCGAAGGTGGCGGCGTACCGTCGGAAGAACGTCACCTCGGGCAAGGTCGCGAGGAGGCTCGGCTGGGAACCGACTCTGACCACGGCCTGTCCGCCCGTAGCGAGCAGTCCGACCTGCTGACCGTCGACCAGCACGGTCGTCTCGAGATCCGGGGTCAGATTCGTGATCGTGACCTCCGGCCCGCGCGGAACGACGAGCGGCCGGATCACGAGCGCGTGCGGGGCGACGAATGTGAGCACCATCGCGTCGAGGCCCCAGACGAGCACCGGCCCGCCGTTCGAGAGGTTGTAGGCGGTCGAGCCCGCCGGCGTCGCGCAGATCAGACCGTCACACGGCTGCGAGCCGAGCTCCTCCCCGCCGATCGAGTACCCGACCTCGATCATGCGGCCGAGCGTGCCGCCTGCGACGACGACGTCGTTGATCGCGACGCTCGTCTTGCCCTCGACCGTCACCTCGAGCGTCGAGAGCTCGACGGTGCGATAGTCGCCCGCGAAGACACGGGTCATCGCGGCATCGAGCTCGTCGCCGCCGATCGCCGTCAGGAAGCCGACGCGGCCGTAGTTGACACCGAGCACCGGCACGCCCGTGCCGAGGAAGCGCGCGAGCGCCCGAAGCATCGTGCCGTCGCCTCCGAGCACGACGGCGAGGTCGGCGTCGTCATCGTCGACGAGCGTGACTTCGCAGCGGTCCGCCACAGCGCGCAGCCGCGCGAGCGCGTCACCGACGCCGTCACGTTCGATTGTCACGACGGCCGCGCGCTTAACCGACGGCATCGTCGATCCACCGGTCGAGGTCGGCTGGGAGCTCTGCGTCTGCGCGCTGGACGAGGTGGAGGACGAACTCATGGTTTCCCTTCGGGCCGGGCAGACCCGAGTCTATGACGCCGCGCGGCTCTCCTCCGGCCACGACCAGAGCTTCCGCCACTTCGCGCACGACGCGCCGCTGGACGTCACGGTCGCGCACGACGCCTTTCGGCGTCTCGGCGCGACCTGCTTCGAACTGCGGCTTCACGAGGACGAGCGCCTGCCAGCCGGGCGCGGCGAGCCGGAGCGCGGGCGGCAGCGCCAGCTTCACCGAGATGAACGACACGTCGCACGTAACGATCTGCGGAGCGAACGGCAGGTCGGTCAGCGAGCGTGCGTTGACGCGCTCGAGCACCGTTACGCGCGGGTCGTGGCGGATCTTGTCGTGCAGTTGCCCGTAGCCGACATCGAGCGCGATCACGCGAGCGGCCCCACGCTGCAACAGCACATCGGTGAACCCACCGGTGGACGCGCCCACGTCGAGCACGTCGAGGCCGGAGACGTCGATGCCGAACGCATCGAGCGCATTCGCGAGCTTGTGGCCCGCCCGCGAGACGTACGGCGGTCGTTCGCTGATCTCGAGCGCTGCGCTCTCGTCGACCTGTTCACCGGCCTTGGTGTGCCCCGGCACACGTCCGGCCATCACGAGTGCCTGAGCCTGCGCGCGCGACTCCGCAAGGCCGCGCTCGACGAGCAGGAGATCAAGCCGCTTCTTGGGCAAGGGCGGGAGGTGAGGCGAGGATCGCCTGGACGAAGTTCACCGCCGCGATCGAGGCGAGCAGCGCAACGATCGCGTACGTCGTATGGAGGCCGATGGAGACAAAGAGAACACCCGCGACTGCATACCCGACGGGACCTGCGACCTGATTCGCAGTGATGATCGCCTGCAGCACTTTCGCCTGGAGCGCTCGGGGAACTCGCGTGGACAGCATGGCGAGGTACGGCGCGTTGATCAGCGGGTTGCAGAAACCCGAGAGCGCGAGTGCGAACATCACGACGCCGAGCGACGTGTGTGGCACGAGGAGCCAGAGAGGCGCCGACAGCCCGATCACCGCCACGACGGCGAGCGGAATCGGTCGGACGTGGGCCAAGACGGCGTACGTCGCGATGGAGCCCGCCACCTGGCCGCCCCCGAAGGCCATGAGCAGCCAGCCGGCAACGCGCGGGTTCTGGTCGTACTGGGTGTAGGCGATCACCGGAAACGAGGCGACGAGCACCGGGAAGATGAACCCGTACACGAGGCTCGAGCTCGCTGCTCGCGCGACCATCGAGTCGCGGCGGAGGTAGCCGAGGCCCGCCCACAGCCCCCCGCTCTCGCCCGGCTCGTGCACCTCGCGCGCCACGCCGACGAACAGGGCGACGATCAGGAACGAGACGAGGTACGACGCCGCATCGAGCCACATCACGTTCGCCGCACCGAGGATGCTGATCAGCACGCCTGCGATGCCGGGACCGGCGAAGTTCGTGAAGTTGCTCGCGCCCTCGACCAGGCTGTTGGCGCGGGCCACCTGCTGCTCATCGGTTCCGACGATCGCCGGGATCGCGACGCGCTGGCAGGTGAAGTACGCCGTCGAGAAGAGGCCGTGCACCGCTGCGACGACCAGGATGATTCCGTACGAGAGCCCGCCCACCGCGTAGAGAAAGGGCACGAGCGCAATCACCGGCGCCCGGACGAGGTCGGAGATGAGCATCGTCGCGCGGGGGCCGAGCCGGTCTACGACCATCCCGGCCGGCACGCCGAACGCGACGAACGGAGCAAGCTCGACCGCGAACACGATCCCCATGCGAGTCGGCGACCCCGTGCTGACGAGGACGAACCACGGCAGAGCAAGGTTCGTCATCTGCGACCCGAGCCGCGAGATCAGCTCCGCCGAGACGAGTGCGGAGAGCGAGCGGTTCCGGATCACGCCGTTCGAATGGCCAGCTCGCCGACGATCTCCTCGAGCACGCTCGTGTCGGCGTCGATGTCGGCGAGCCGCGCGTGTGCGCGCTCCGCCGCTTCCTCGGCGAGGCGGCGAGCGCCGTCCTCACCGACTTCGAGCGCGTAGCCGTCGCCGTCGAGCAGGTCGTCGACGATCTGAAAGAGCAGTCCGAGCTCGCCGGCGAATGAGCGCCACGGAGCGTGCTCCGAGATCGGCACATCGGCCGCCCAGAGACCGCACATCACAGACGCCGAGAGCAGAGCGCCGGTCTTCAATGCGTGCAACTGATCGAGCGGCGCGCCGCCCTCGAGGTCGAGCTGCTGGCCGCCGATCATCGCGAGCGTGGCGTGGATCAGCTCCCGCGCGACCGCAGCGGTGGGGTAGATGAGCGCAAGGCGGATCGCCTCGGCGAGCAGTGCATCCCCAGCGAGGATCGCGGTCGCCTCGCCGTACTGGGCCCACACCGACGTCTTGCCGCGACGCTCGCGGTCGTCGTCGAGGGCCGGCAGGTCGTCGTGGACGAGCGAGAAGGAGTGGACCAGCTCGACCGCTGCGGCGGCAGGCAGCAGGTTCTCGACCCGGGCGCCAATCGCGTCGCCGGTCGCCAGGCAAAGGACCGGCCGGATGCGCTTGCCTCCGAGCGCATGGCGCACCGCCGGCTCGAGCGTCCCGAGCTCCGGGGTCAGTGCGAGCTCGGCGAGGTACGACTCGACGAGCGCACGAAGCTCGCTAGTCCGCTGCTGCATCCGGATTCGGGGGAGCGGCAGCCTCGGTCTCGGCCGCGCGCTTCGCGCGCTGCAGTTCCGCTTCGACCTCCTTGGCCAGCTCGGCCAGCTCCTGCAGGATCTCGATCGCCTGATCAGGATCCTGTGTCTCGTCCAGCCTCACCCGGGCCGCTTCCAGCCTCGCCAGCAGGTTCTCGGCGTTGTTCAGCGACTCTTCTGCAGTCATGCAGCTTCCTCTCGTTGGATGCGCCCCAGAATGCCGTTCACGAGCCTCGCACCGTCGTCGGATGCGTAGCGCTTCGCGAATGCGACAGCCTCGTTGATTGCCACTTCGGCGGGAACCTCGTGGGCGGTGAGCTCGTGCACGGCAACCCGCAGCGCGCTCCGCTCGACGGCGCCCAGCCGGTCGGCGGTCCAGCCGTCGGACGCTGCGGTGATGCGCACGTCGAGCTCGGGTGCGTGCTCGGCGACGGCTTCCGCGACACCGCGCGCCCACGGATCGATCTCGCCCGCGTACTGCGAGCCGATCTCTTGCCCCGAGAGGTCCCATTGATAGAGCAGGAAGAGCGCCTGCCTCCGTGCCTGCCGGCGCGAGATGGTCATGAAGTCACCACGGCACGCAGCGCCTCGAGCGTCGAGGTCGAGTAGTCGCCGCTGCGGAACGGCTCGCTTTCGAGCACCTCGATCGCCAGGTCGCGCGTCGTCGGCACGCCCTCGACGACCGTCTCGCGCAGCGCGCGCACAGCTCTTCTGATCGCCGCGGGACGGTCTTCGTCCCAGACGGCCAGCTTGGCGATCATCGAGTCGTAGAACGGTGAGATCATCGAGCCCGACTCCACGAACGTGTCGACGCGCACACCCGGGCCGAGCGCCGGCTCGAACAGGCTGATGCGCCCCGGCGACGGACGGAAATCGTGCTCGGGATCCTCTGCGTTGAGCCGGATCTCGATCGCATGCCCGCGGCGCGGCGCGCGACCGGTCACGGTCAGTTCCTCGCCCGCCGCAACGAAGAGCTGCTCGCGCACGAGGTCGATGCCCGTGCACAACTCGGTGACCGGATGCTCGACCTGCAGTCGCGCGTTCAGCTCGATGAAGTAGAAGCTGCCGTCTGGGCCAAGCAGAAACTCGAAGGTGCCGGCGTTGCGGTAGCCGACGGCGCGGCACGCACGCTCGGCTGCGGACTCCATCGCTTCGCGCGCATCGGCGGAGAGCGCTGCCGACGGTGACTCCTCGATCAGCTTCTGGTGGCGACGCTGGATCGAGCACTCACGCTCGCCGAGGGTCAGCACGTTCCCGTGGTGGTCGCACAGCACCTGGATCTCCACGTGGCGGGCGGGCACGAGCGCCTTCTCGACGTACATCGTCGCGTCCCCGAATGCCGCCTCGGCCTCCGCGGCCGCCATGCCGAACGCATCCTCAAGCTCGTCGGGCCGTCGGACGAGCCGCATGCCCTTGCCGCCACCACCCGCCGTCGCTTTGAGCAGGATCGGGAAGCCGATCTCCTCCGCCGCCTGGCGCGCGGCGGAGACGTTCGTGGCGCCTTCGGTCCCGGGCACCGTCGGCACCTCGGCGTTACGCATCGCCTGCTTCGCCGAGATCTTGTCGCCCATCATCGCCATCACGTCCGCAGGCGGCCCGACGAAGACGAGGTCGTTGTCGGCGCACGCTTCGACGAACGCGGGGTTCTCGGCGAGGAAGCCGTAGCCTGGATGGACC